>DHQM01000030.1:0-9280 GCA_002408105.1 Gammaproteobacteria bacterium UBA5338
GTATGGCCATGGCGCTCGCCTGGCGAGGGGAGCGTGGTTCGTTTATCCGCGTTCCGGGCAATGGCAACGATTTGAGGGATGGGTTGTGCACAAACTTGTGGTCTTCGTGCCGGTGGACGCCTTGGAACAGGTCAAGTCTGCATTGTTCGATGCCGGTGCCGGCAAGTTGGGTGACTATGACTGTTGTGCTTGGCAGAGCCTCGGGGTGGGCCAGTTTCGGCCCTTGGCCGGTGCCAACCCTTCGATCGGACAAGTCGGGGTGGTGGAGGAAGTGGGCGAATATCGGGTGGAAACGCTGGTCCCAGATGAGGCCCTGGACGCTGTCTTGCGCGCGTTGAAAGCCGCGCATCCCTATGAGACGCCGGCCTTCGATCTGTGGCGCCTGAGTGAACGCACACTGGATTTCGACGACCGCTGATGGGAGGGTGGCTCTGCCGTGCCGGCGTGAGCGGGTAGTTTTTTGGTGGGTGGTGTAAGGAGTGGGCGTTGTTGATCTCGGTACTGAACTGGACCGCGAGCCTGACCGGGATCCTCGGGGCCCTCATGGTGTCGCTGAACGCCGGGGCGCGGGTGACAGGCTACGGGTTTCTTGTGTTTTCCCTATCGTCCCTCGTTTGGGTGGTGACCGGTACCGCCCAGCAGGAGATTGCGCTGGTGGTGCAGTACCTGGTGCTGCTCGCGATCAACCTTTTTGGCGTGTACCGCTGGCTTGTGAAGAACGGCAAGTGATGGTGCCTCGGCGAGACGTGCACTTGAATGGCGAGAGCCGGGGCAGGCCCGCCCCACGTCCAAGCCGTGCCACTTCGACCTTGGGCGAGCCGTGCCTTCTCGTCTGACCGCCAACGTCCGCCGCCTGTGGGATTACCTCACGGCGAGTTATTGGTTTGTTCCGGTGGGTCAGGTGATGGGGTACGCATCGCTTGCGGTGCTGTTTGTCGCGCTGGACCGCGCCGGCTACTCTGCCTGGATCGGGTTTCCGCCCGCCTGGCAAATATCTGATGTGGCGTCCGCCCGCGCGCTGTTGGCCGCGATCGCCAGCTCCATGATCAGCATCGCGACTCTGACCTTCTCAATCACCATCGTTGCTTTGACCTTGGCAACCAGCCAGTACGGATCACGCCTGCTCTATAACTTCATGCGCGATCGGGCCAACCAGTTGGTACTGGGCAACTTTGTCGGCATCTTCATTTACTGCCTGATTGTGTTGCGGGCGGTCTTCATTCGGAGCGGTGGCGACCCATCGGTGCCGCAGCTGGCCGTGTTTTTTGCCTTGGTCTGGGGTGTGGTGGGGATCCTGCTGTTGATCTACTTCATCCACCACGTAGCCGACTCCATTCAGGCCAACAGTGTGATCGGAAGGGTGGCAGAAGAGCTGCACCGCTGCATCACGCGGTTCTTCCCTGAGTCCAGTGAACAGGAGTTGACCCAAGGCGAGACGTTTGAACTGCCGACCAGCTGGTGGCCGATTCAGGCGCGCTTCAACGGGATACTGCAGCTCGTGGATTTGCAGGCGCTGGCCCGGACGGCAGAGTCCGTCAATGGGGTGATTGTGGTGCGCATGCGTGCGGGGTGCTTTGTCACCCGCGGTATGCCCATTGCCGAAGTCTCGGTGGCAGTCGATGAGCGCACCGTGGCAGACATACAGTCCGCCTTCCTGTTGGGGGAGCGCCGCACCTTGCTGCAGGATGTGGACTATGCGTTCCACCAGCTGGTCGAAGTCGCCGTGCGCGCGCTTTCCCCGGGGATCAACGATCCGTTCACCGCGATCCACTGCATCGATCAGATCGGCGCTGGACTTGCTCATGTCATGACCCGCGCGCTCCCGAGTCACCTCCAGTTCGATGGTCAGCGGAGGCTGCGGGTGGTTCAGCCGACTTTGTCGTTCCGCGATATTCTTGCATCGGCGCTGACCCAGCTGCGCCCGCACGCAGCGGGTGACGCTGGTGTCATGTGGCACCTGCTGCAGAAACTGCTGCAACTCATCGAAATGGCCGAGACCGAAGCGCAACGCGAGGCCTTGCTTGAGCAGGTGGCCCTGATCGCAGCGCACGTCCGGCACATGCCGCTGATCGATGCGGACCGCGAGCGGTTCCTGGGCGCCATTGACGGCCTGGATGCGACCGCCGAACCGGAGCGTAGCCAAGGCCGATCGGCCTTGGCGTAATGGAGCGGCGCTTCCGTAGGCTGTCGATACCGGGAACTTTTCGGTCGATTCCGCGCCCCAACTGATGGCGAGGGGGCGTTTTTGCGCCCCGATGTTCGCGGGCGCCAGAGCTCCAGGGCTTTGGTTCGGATTGAACGACCAGGAGTCTACGATGAACAGTCAAAGAAACCGAAAGGCCGCTGCGGTGGTGTTCATGCTGCTCGGCAGTGCGAGCGCAGTCGCGTACGGCGCATCCCACATGGCCCAAGGTGACGAGCCTGCCAGCAAAACCGATCAGATGACCTATGGCAGCCGTGAAACCTCCCGCACAGAATGGATGCAAGAAGCGGAGCGCCGGTTTGATGCCTTGGACGTTGATGGTGATGACGTCATCTCAAAGTCAGAGTGGCGTGCCCACAAGGACAAAGACCACAAGAAAAAAATGCATGAGGGACGTGACGGACATTGATTCGACCCCGTTGCCGGCGGCCGATCAGTGGTCCACCGCGAGTGAGTGGTTGCCGGTCCCGACCCGAGATCCGGTCCTGCCGGGCGCTTGCCTTCGCGGATCGGATCCTGGGTACAATGCAGGGGTCGAACCACCAATAATGCCAATAATCGGAGATCGGCCCATGGACATGCACTTTGCCACGCTTTGGGAACAGGTAGCAGACCTGGTACCGACGCGCACGGCGATTATTCACGGCGAGCGGCGCATCAGTTGGCGCCAGTACGATGACCGCGCGGCTCGATTGGCGCAGTTTCTCAGTGACCAGGGCCTCGGGCACCAATCCAAGGTCGGCCTGTACCTATACAACAGCAATCAGTACCTCGAAGCCCAGTACGCCGGATTCAAGGCGGCTGCCGTACCGATCAACGTGAATTACAGGTACCTTGAGGACGAGCTGGTCTACCTGCTGGAGAACGCCGACGTTGAAGCGCTGTTTTACGATGCCCGATTTGCGGATCGGATCAGCGCCATTCGCGACAAATTGCCGAAACTTCGTGTGTTGATCCAGGTGGATGCGGGTGACGGGACGGCACTGCTGGATGGTGCCCACGAGTACGAGGCAGTGATCCGCAGCCAGTCTCCCGCTGCGCGCACCCACCGCTCTGGTGATGACGTGTACATGCTGTACACCGGTGGTACTACCGGAATGCCCAAGGGGGTCATGTACCCCATTGGCGAGATGTGCAAGGGGTTTCTTTCAGCGTTCGAGATGCGGGGCGTTTCACCCGTTCCCGAGTCCGATCAGCAAGCGCTGGACGCGATTGCCAAGCTGGAGCAAGCAGGTGCGCTTCCCGTCACTCTGGTGGCTTGTCCGCTGATGCATGGCACCGGCATGTGGCTTGGTGCGTTGATGCCGCACAACATGGGCGGCACGGTGGTGACACTGCCAAGCGCAAGTTTTGATCCCCACGAACTCTGGCGCACTGTCGACCGCGAGCGTGTCACCGACATCATCATTGTCGGTGACGCCTTTGCCAAACCCATGCTCGATGCCCTGCAGGAGGCCAAGCAGCAGGGCAAGGCCTACGACCTCAGCTCGGTGAAGTTCATCAGTTCCTCCGGTGTAATGTGGACCCACGAAGTCAAGGCGGGCCTGCTCGAGCACCTGGATGCAGTGCTCTACGACGGCCTTGGATCAACCGAAGGAGGCATGGGACGAAGCCTGACCACCCGAGACAACATCGGCGAGACTGCCAAGTTTGAAATGATGGAGTCGACCAAGGTGTTTGATGAAAATGACCAAGAAGTCGCACCGGGGTCAGGGGTTGTAGGGATGATCGCGCAGGGTGGGCGCGTGCCGACCGGATACTACAAGGACCCCGAAAAGTCCGCGCGTACCTTCCGCGAGATTGGAGGGGTCCGCTATGCATTTCCGGGAGACTTCGCGACGGTCGAAGCGGACGGCACCATTCGCCTTCTCGGGCGCGGATCCATGTGCATCAACACCATGGGTGAGAAGGTGTACCCCGAAGAAGTCGAAGAAGCGATCAAGACCCACCCGGCGGTATACGACTGCCTGGTGGTGGGGGTGAAGGATGCCAAATTCGGTGAGCGAGTGGCTGCTGTGGTTTCCTTGAGGTCAGGGCAGTCGGCGGTTGAAGACGAGTTGATTGAGCATGTCCGGGGGCGCTTGGCCGGATACAAGAAGCCACGTGACCTGTTCATTGTTGATGAGGTCAAGCGCGCAAGCAATGGCAAGGCGGATTACAAGTGGGCGCGTGCCACGGCGGCAGACCTTGCTGGCCCAGGCTGACGGCAGAGGCTACACCCCATGACCCCGGTCGACCGCGAGTGGCAGGCGCCCATTCACGAACTGTCCAGCCTGCGGGACTTCCTGCGTTGGGGGGTTTCGCGGCTGTTCAAGGATGCTGCAGTGTTCGGCCATGGTTTTGATGATCCCTGGGATGAAGCACTGGCCATCATCCTGTACGGACTCAACCTGCCTTGGGAAATCGATGACCGCGTGCTGGACGCCCGGTTGTTGGAAGAAGAGCGGCGCGATTTGGTGGCGCTGTTTCGGCGGCGTTTGGTGGAGCGCATTCCCACCGCCTACCTCACCCGGTCGGCATGGTTTGCCGAGATGGAGTTCTACGTCGACGAGCGGGTTTTGGTGCCACGCTCACCCCTGGCCGAGCTGATTGAGGGGCGATTCCAGGAGTGGATCGACCCGTCGCGGGTTGAGCGAATCCTGGATCTTTGTACCGGTAGCGGATGTGTTGCAATGGCTGCGGCCATGGCTTTTCCTGCGGCTGAGGTCGTGGGCACGGACATTTCCGCCCCGGCGCTGGAGGTCGCAAAAATCAACCGCACCCGTCATGGACTTGAGGAGCGCGTGGAACTGCTAGAAGGCGACCTCTATACACCCCTTGGTGCTGGGCCGTTCGATCTCATCTTGAGCAACCCGCCCTATGTGCCTGTCGCGGCCATGGCCGAACTTCCGGCTGAGTACCGCCATGAGCCGGAGCTGGGGTTGGTTGCAGGACAAGACGGCCTGGACATCGTTCGGCGCATCTTGTCCGGGGCCAGGCAGTGGCTGGCGCCCGGAGGCTTGCTGGTCGTTGAAGTCGGCGACGGGCAGGACGCTGTCGAACATGCGTTTCCGGACACGCCGTTCTTTTGGCCTGAGTTCATGCGCGGAGGGCATGGTGTATTTGTTCTCTCTGCAGACCAGCTGCCTGAATGAGTCAGTCTTTTCGGCCTGGGGTCATGGAGTGCGGGGTCGCTTAGAGAAACGCGGGTCAGAGCGGTGAATGTCCTCAATGCGAAACGGGTAGTTGCCCTGCAAGCGGTCTTCGAAATGCAGCCTTAGGGTGCGCTCCACCACCGCGAATGCAAGTTCGTCCCAAGGGATTTCGGCTTCGCTGAACAAGGCCACTTCCAGGCTCTCCGGCCCCGCAGAAAACTCCGGAACAGCGAGTTCTGCCCGGAAAAACATGTAGATTTGATTGATGTGGGTCAGGTTAAACAGGGTGTACAAAGATTCAAGCCGCACCCGCGCGTTCGCTTCTTCCAGCGTTTCCCGCTCTGCCGCTTGTTGCACTGTCTCGCCGTTTTCCATAAATCCTGCAGGCAGTGTCCAAAACCCGCGCCGTGGCTCGATGGCACGGCGGCACAATAAAATCTGGTCGCCGTGCACGGGCACGCTGCCCGCGATGATGCGGGGGTTTTGGTAGTGAATCTGGCCGCAGTGGTTGCAGATGTGGCGCTCCCGGTTGTCGTTGTCCGGAATGTCCCAGCGCACATCGTTGCCGCAGGCTGTGCAGTATTTCATTTGACCTCCGTGGGGTCGCCGGCCGGAGCCTGTCGGCGGGCATGAATGATCAGCGAAGCAGGGCGTCCTGTTGTTTCGTCCAGTGGCTCATGCAGTTGGTGGATGCTCCAGCGGTGCGTGTGCAGCAGAGCAACCCAGGACCCCAGGGTGCGAAAGTACCATGGGGCCGCCTCGCCGAACCTTTTGCCGAGCCCCTGCCATGAGCCGGCGCGCCAGCCATCCTTGTAGGCGCTGGACCCAAATGCCGAGTGGGGGTGCAGGGTTTGGATTATGAGGTTGCGGTTACCCAGGGTCACCAGGGATCCAAGTGCCTCCAGCAGCTGCGCCACCGACTGGTCGCCGAGCAGGGAGAAATTGCACACCGCCAGGTCGAAGCGGTGATGGCCGAGCGCTGTGGTGATGTGGCGGTACTCGGTGGTTCGGTAGTCGTGACCCGGTGCGGCGGCCTTGGCTGCGGCAACCAGGGCAGGCTCCATGTCGATGCCCAGAGTGGCAATGCCATGGGCTTGTAGGGCCCGGCACAGCCAGCCTTCGCCACAGCCGACGTCAAGTACTGTCTGTGGTTGATCCCCCAACACAGTGTCGACGATGGCCGCGTCGGTGACCCGTACGCGGCTCTCGATGGTGTGGTTGCGGACCGCCTGCACCCAGGGGGCAGCGTTGTGGCGCCAGGCCATCTGGATCTGCTCTTCTCGGTCTCTATCAGCAGACATGGTGGGGTTCTCCTGGGTGTGTCTAGACGCTAAGCGCCTGGCGAATTCGGCAGGATGGGGCGACGTATAGACGCGACCTGACCTATGATGCAGCCCCCAGAGCGGGGACCGTAGGCCACGGTCCCCGCTGCAACAGACCTCGGAGCGCGGATGCGATCGATGGTTCGAGAGCCGGATGTGCATGACTCCGGCTCGATCAATTGGAAGGTCTTGCGCAAGCTTTCGCCTTATTTGCTGGAGTACCGCACCCGCGTGTTCGTGGCGCTCGCATTGTTGGTGGGAGCCAAGCTTGCGGGTGTTGGCATGCCGCTTTTGCTCAAAGCCATCGTCGATGCCATGGACCCCTCTGTGGTGGGCGGGAGTGCCGTGTTCAACTTGGTGGCCGTGCCTGTTGCACTGTTGGTTGGCTATGGTGCACTGCGGTTTTTCAACGTGGCCCTTGCCGAGCTGCGCGACACCATCTTCAGTCGGGTGACGGAGCGCGCCCAGCGCCGGGTTGGACTGGAAGTCTTCAGCCATCTGTACAACCTGGATATGGATTTTCACCTCTCCCGGCGCACTGGCGGGCTCTCCCGGGACATCGAGCGCGGGACGCGGGGCATCAACTTCATCTTGCGGTTTGGCCTGTTCAACATCGTCCCTACATTGTTTGAAGTCGCATTGGTCGCGGTTGTGTTGTTGGTGACCTACAGCTGGCTGTACGCCGCCATTGCGCTGGTTTCGGTGGTCCTTTACGTCGGCTTTTCGGTGTTCGCGACCGAGTGGCGCACGCGTTTTGTGCGCGAAGCCAACCTGCTCGACAGCCGGGCCAACACCCGCGCCGTGGATGCCCTGCTCAACTACGAAACGGTCAAGTACTTTGGCAACGAAGCCTATGAGGCGGGCCTGTACGACCGCAGCCTGTCGAGTTGGGAGCGGGCCAAGCTCAAGAACCGCTTTTCCCTCGGCCTTCTGAACTCAGGACAGGCATTGATTGTGGCCGGCGGGGTCACCGCAATGATGTGGCTCGCAGCCTCTGAGGTCTCCAATGGTACCCGCAGCCTTGGTGACTTGGTGGCGGTCAACGCGTTCATGATTCAGTTGTTCATTCCATTGAACATGCTGGGGTTTGTGTACCGCGAACTCAAGGCCGCCCTGGCGGACATCGATACCCTGTTTGGCCTTCTGGCGCAACGACCTCAAATCACGGATCGGCCCAGCGCTCGGGACCTGCCGTCGGGCGAACACTGCATTGAATTTCGCCACCTGTACTTCAGCTACCAACCGGACCGACCGATTCTACAAGACGTCAGCTTTTCGGTCGGGAGTGGCGAGAAGGTGGCGTTGGTGGGGTACAGCGGCTCAGGGAAGTCCACTTTGGCGCGACTGTTGTTTCGCTTTTACGACGTGGACCAGGGGGCTGTTCTGGTTGACGGCATCGACGTGCGTGACTGGTCCCAGCACAGCTTGCGGCGAGAGATCGGCGTGGTGCCACAAGATACCGTGCTGTTCAACGACAGCTTGTTGCACAACCTCAGGTATGGCCAACCCGAGGCCAGCGATGAGCAGGTGCGCGCTGCGGTGCAGTTCGCGCAGCTGGACGGATTCATCGAGCGCCTGCCCAAGGGTTGGCACACCGAGGTCGGAGAGCGGGGTCTCAAGCTGTCTGGCGGCGAAAAGCAGCGTGTGGCCATTGCTCGGGTGCTGCTCAAGCAGCCCGGCATTCTGGTGTTCGATGAGGCCACCTCGTCGCTCGATTCCACCGCTGAGCGGGCCATCACCGAGGCGATGCGGCGCCTTTCCCGTGACCACACCACCTTGGTGATTGCGCATCGATTGTCGACGGTTGCGGATGCCGATCGCATCGTGGTGCTCGATGCCGGGCGGGTGGTGGAGCAGGGCACCCACACTGCTCTGTTGGCGCTGGGCGGGCGGTATGCTGAACTCTGGCGTGCGCAGCAGGCGGAGGCCCAAGAGGCCGCTGCTGAGCGCAGCGGCGCGGAGCAACAAGCTGCTGGCATTGAAGCCTCAGGCCGCCGCTGACAGCACCTGCGCTTCGTGGCGCAGCAGCACAGCCTTGGTGTCGATTCCGCCGCCGAAGCCGGTGAGCTGCCCATCCGCTCCGATGACCCTGTGGCAGGGAACCACAATGGGGATTGGGTTGCGGGCGTTGGCCGCGCCCACAGCGCGCACCGCCTTTGGCCGCCCAATCTGCTGCGCAATGGCGCCATAGGAGCGGGTTGACCCATATGGGATCTGAGTCAATGCGCGCAGCACCAAGACCTGAAAGGCGGTGCCGCGCCAATCCAGTTGCAGATCGAAGGTTTTGCGGCGGCCCTCGAAGTAGGCATCCAGCTGCCGCCTGGGCGCGTCGAGTGCTGCGGCGTTGGTGCGCCAGCCCAGTGCAGGCTCGTGGTCCGCATTGGGAAAGCGGATCTCATGCAGGCGGTCGCCGTCTCCCACCAACATCAAGCGCCCGATGGGGGTGTCCAGATGGCAGCAGTACATGGTGTGCTCCTGTGCTTGCGCGACGGCTTAAGACTCTAACAGGATGCGAAACTGGCGGGAACGGGCTCGGGAGACGCTGCCATACCCTGTGGCGCAGTGAATCGGGGCTCGGCCTGTGCGGGCCCGCACTGTTGCAGTGGCGGGCCCGCGGGTCT
>DHQM01000030.1:9522-9956 GCA_002408105.1 Gammaproteobacteria bacterium UBA5338
CCCGCGGGTCGTGGCGATCAAGCGCGTAGGCGGCGGGTGCGTGGCAGCGTCCAGGCGATCAAGCTGCCGGCCAGCAAGGGCAACGCAGCAGGAAGTGGCACCGGGGTGACTTCCAGGTGGGCACTGAGAAAGCTGGGCTCGATGTCGACAGGGCTGACCCAGTCCCGGTCTGCCCAGATGTTGGGATATCCACTGTCAAAATACCCGAGTTCGCTGGTGAGGTCGCTGGTGCCCGCCGACAACGCCCGGAACCTGAGTTTCGCGATGTCAAAGTCCGCTGTTTGTGCCTGTACAAACAGGCTTGCGACGCTGAGGTTGAGCAGCACACCGGTGACATTGTCCACCACCGTGGTGGTGTTCGCTGCGGCCAACGCCAGGTCCCCTGGAAACACGGTGGTGTCGTGGGCTTCCAGCGTCAGCAGGCTGGGGTCCCA
>DHQM01000030.1:10280-10483 GCA_002408105.1 Gammaproteobacteria bacterium UBA5338
GACGGTGTCGCCCTGGCGGACACTGGCTGCCATTGGCTCAAATCCGATACTCGCGGCAAGTGCCTCCAGGCTGGTGATCAGGCTGGTCATGGCAAGCAACACGGGGGTGAGAATGCGGTGACATTTCATGTGAATAGACCTCTCGGGTTAGAAATAGATTGGGCGGCGCTGGCCGCCCTCCACGTTGGTTACTCAACGCCCGC
>DHQM01000195.1:0-2929 GCA_002408105.1 Gammaproteobacteria bacterium UBA5338
TGGTGCCGAGGAGAGGACTTGAACCTCCACGGGGTTGCCCCCACTAGCACCTGAAGCTAGCGTGTCTACCAATTTCACCACCTCGGCCTAGGGGGTGATGCGGCCCTTGCCGCAGCGGCGGAATTTTCCAGGTCCCGCCTGGCCCTGTCAACCTGGGGCCGGTTTTTTCTTGTGGCGAGGCCTCGCTGGCGGGCACAATGGGCGTTTGGCGTTCCATCCTCCCCAAATCCCCGACCCAGGCAACAGCAAAAGCGCATGCAGCAGAAGCCCGAAGACGATCCGTTTCGCGACCGCGAGGCAGCCAAGTACGAGCATCCGATTCCGAGTCGTGAATTTGTTCTTGAGTGCTTGCGCCGGCGCCAGGCGCCCGCCTCCTTCGATCAGCTGGCAAGCGAGCTTGGCCTGACGGGCGACCTGTCCCTTGAGGCGCTGCGTCGACGCTTGCGCGCCATGGTGCGAGATGGCCAGCTGTTGCAAAACCGGCGCGATGCCTTCCTGCCCGTCAACAAGGCCGATCTGACCCATGCGCGGGTAGAGGCGAGCCGCGATGGCTATGGTTTTGCTGTGCCCAGTCATGGGGGCGATGACCTCTACCTCAGCGGACGAGAAATGCGCAAAGTGTTTCACGGCGACGCGGTATTGGTGCGCTGCATTGGCCAGGACCGGCGAGGCCGCCCTGAAGCCGCCATCGTCGAAGTGGTCGACCGCGCAGTCGAGCAGGTGGTCGGTCGTTACGAAGCAGAAGACGGCGTGGGCTGGGTGCGGGCTGACAACCCGAGGTTGCAGCATCCGGTCCTGGTTGCGACCGAAGACCGACCGGCGTCGTTGCAGTCCGGCGACTATGTGACTGTTGCGGTGTTGCGACAACCGGAGGTGCGCCGGCCGCCACAGGGGCGTGTGATCGAAGTGCTTGGCCCGCACCTTTCACCCGGCATGGAAATCGAAGTGGCGCTGCGCAGCCATGGCATCCCCCACGCCTGGCCGGAGGCCGTGACTCAGACGGCGCAGACCATCCCGTCGGTCGTGAGCGCCGACGAGGCCAACCGACGCGTGGATTTGCGCCAGCTGCCCTTTGTGACCATTGATGGCGAAGACGCGCGGGACTTCGACGATGCGGTGTACTGTGAGGGCGGTCCCCGTGGCGGCCACCGCCTCTGGGTCGCCATCGCTGATGTGTCGCATTACGTTGGAGTGGACAGTGCGTTGGATGATGAGGCTCGCTTGCGGGGGACCTCGGTGTACTTCCCTGGTCGCGTGGTGCCCATGCTTCCCGAGGCGCTGTCCAATGGGATCTGTTCGCTCAACCCGGAGGTGGACCGCCTGGCCCTGATCTGTGAGGTGCACATCAGCCGAAGCGGTGCCATCCGCGACTTCGAGTTTTACGAGGGGGTCATCCATTCGCAGGCGCGCTTGACCTATACACAGGTCGCCGCTGCGTTGGCGCCTGAGAATCCGTCGGTCGAAACGCTCTCGCCAGAGGTTCAGTCTGCATTGCAGCGGTTGCACCAACTGTACGAAGCCTTGTGCAGTGCACGGATGTCACGCGGAGCACTCGACTTCGACACGGTCGAGACGCGCTTCGAGTTCGGGCCCAGCCTGAAGGTGGAGCGGGTGGTTCCCACCGAACGCAATGTCGCCCACCGCATGATCGAAGAGGCCATGCTTGCCGCCAATGTGTGTGCAGCCCGGTTTCTTGAGCATCACCAGGTGCCGGCCCTGTACCGGGTGCACGAGCCGCCGACGCCTGACCGCTTGGAAGCACTGCAGGAGTTTCTGGGCGGCCTGGGACTGTCCCTCGGCCGTCGGGGCCGGACAACCCTGTCCGCGAAGGTCATGCAGGGTTTTCTCGATCAAGTTGCGGAGCGTCCGGATCGGCGCATGATTCAAATGGTGGTGTTGCGGTCGCTGCGCCAGGCTCGATACACACCGGAGAACCAAGGCCACTTTGGACTTGGCTACGACGGATACACCCACTTCACCTCGCCGATCCGTCGGTACCCGGATCTTCTGGTCCACCGTGCCATTCGCTCGGTCGTGCGCAGCCGCAAGCCGCGGGAGCACCTGCGCCGGGTGCGTGGCGCAGGAGTCGTTGCCCGCAAGCAGATCTATCCCTACAGAGAGCGGGATCTGGTTGAACTGGGAGACCAATGCTCGGCAGCGGAGCGGCGGGCAGACATCGCCACCCGAGATGTCGAAGAGTGGCTGAAGTGCGAATTTATCAGTGACCGGGTGGGGGACACATTCGATGGCATCGTGGTCGCAGTCACGGGTTTCGGGCTGTTCGTCGAGCTGAAGGACCTGTTCGTCGAAGGCCTGGTGCACATTTCCGCGCTTGGAGACGACTATTACCGCCACGAGCCGACCCGGCACCGATTGGTTGGCGAACGCACCGGCCAAGTCTATCGCCTCACCGACCCGCTGCAGGTGCGGGTGCTGCGGGTGGACCTCGACGCCCGGTCCATCGACTTGGAGCCAGTGGCTGTAGGGCGCGACCGCAAGCAGCGCCCCACCCAGCGCAAGCGCCGGGATCGACGCGCCGGTCGCAATCGCTGATTGGGATGTCCACGACCGAAATCGTAGGCGGCATTCACGCCGTACGCGCCCTCATTGAGCGCAGTCCTGATCGGGTCTCGAGGCTGCACCTGGCCCGCAACCGCGACGATCCACGTATCCTGGCTTTGCTGGAGCTTGCGCAGCAAGCGGGCGTTCCCGTCGAGCGTCCCGAACGCCAAGCATTTCAGCAGCTGGGCCTGGTGGGAGCCCACCAGGGGGTCGCGGTTGAGGTCCAGGCGCGCGAGCCCGGCAATGAGGTAGAACTCCATTGGTTGCTTGATGGCCTCGGTGAGGCCCCCCTGCTGCTGGCGCTTGATGGTGTCACCGACCCGCGGAATCTGGGTGCTTGCATCCGCAGCGCCGAGGCCGCAGGGGC
>DHQM01000195.1:3076-3503 GCA_002408105.1 Gammaproteobacteria bacterium UBA5338
GCGCCGAGGCCGCAGGGGCCCACGCGGTGATTCAAACCCACCACCGGGCCGCCGCCCTCAATGCCGCAGCACGCAAAGCGGCGGCGGGGGCTGCCGAGTTGTTGCCCTTGTATCGGGTCACCAACCTTGCGCGGGCGTTGACGGCCCTGCGCGCCCGTGGTTGTCAGGTGGCAGGTGCGGCGCCTGATGCGCCGAAGCCGATTCAGGAGGCGGACCTCAGCGTCGGCGTGGCCCTGGTCCTCGGCGCCGAGGACCGCGGCCTCAGGCGCCTCACACGCGAAGCCTGTGACCAACTGGTGTCCATTCCACAGTTCGGCGTGACCCAAAGCCTGAATGTCTCTGTCGCCGCGGCAATTTGTCTGTTTGAAGCGGCGCGGCAACGCCATTGATTCTGCCGATTGCGGGTCGGCACAGTATCCGCTAGAAT
>DHQM01000195.1:3767-4013 GCA_002408105.1 Gammaproteobacteria bacterium UBA5338
TTCGCCCTTTTTGGTTGGTGGTGGCAACGCCCTCCGCTGACCATTCTCCTTGTCTGATCACCGGACCCGCGGCGGTGGCAGGCTGATACCCGAGAGGAGTCGCATGCGTCATTACGAAATCGTATTTATGGTCCACCCGGATCAAAGTGAACAGGTGCCTTCGATGATCGAACGGTACCGCGGTGTGCTTGAGCAGGGTGGCGGAGCCATCCACAGGCTCGAGGACTGGGGGCGACGCCAGCTGGC
>DHQM01000195.1:4301-5270 GCA_002408105.1 Gammaproteobacteria bacterium UBA5338
AAGATTCACAAGGCCCACTACGTGCTCATGAACATTGAAGCCGGTGCCGAGGCCTTGGAAGAGATCACCACCCACTTTCGCTTCAATGATGCGGTGCTGCGCAACCTGGTCATTACCCGGGATGAAGCAGTGACGGAAGAGTCGCCCATGATGAAGCAGCAGCGTTCCGAACGAGACCGTTCGAGCGGAGGTGATTCACGTGGTGAGCGTGGCCGGTCGCAGCCGCCAGAGCGCAGCACCAACACCAGTGATGACGAAGGCGAGGAGGACTAGAGCATGGCCAGATTTTCCAGGCGCAGAAAGTACTGCCGCTTCACCGCCGAAGGGGTCAAGGAAATTGATTATAAAGACTTGGACACCCTGAAAGCCTACGTGACAGAAACCGGAAAAATTGTCCCCAGCCGGATTACGGGAACCAGCGCCAAGTACCAGCGGCAGCTGGCCACGGCAGTGAAGCGGGCTCGATTTCTGGCCTTGCTGCCCTATACCGACGCACACGAGTAGCCGGGCGGCGGTGCGCTGCCACCGCTGGGAGTCCGTGCGATGAGGCGGCTGGCAGAATTTGCCCTGCGGGGGACTTGGCAGGGTGGGGTTGCTGTGGCCTTGGCCATGGCCATCCCCTTGTTGTTCGTGTTGGCTGCCGCCCTTGCCGGGGTTGTGGTGCTGCGCCGCGGGCTGTCCGCTGCGGGCCCGATGGTGGTGTGTGGCTTGGGTGTCGGCATGGCCTGGGGCGTTGCGGGCGACCCGACACCGGCGGTTGTGTTGGCGGTGTCCGTGGTTTTGGCGTGGCGGCTGCGCGAGACCGTGTCTTGGGACGCGGTTTGGTATTTGGCGGTGGCGCTGGCCGCGGCAGTCGCCTGGGGGTTCGCAACCTGGACACCCGCCGGCGTAGAACCATTGGTTGAAGCAGTGATGCGCCAGGTGGACGGTCAACTCAGGGAGCAATTTCCAGGGGTGGACCGCCAGTGG
>DHQM01000232.1:0-7888 GCA_002408105.1 Gammaproteobacteria bacterium UBA5338
ACTGGTCGGCCAGCTGCTCGCGGTAGCCTCGATCGAGGTCGGGCGCCTCAAAGGCCTCCCGAGGCCTCAAGTGCTGCCCAACGGTTGACGACCGCGCAGAAGAGTTCGGCAGTTTTCTCCGTGTCATACCGGGCTGAGTGCGCTTCCGCGTTGTCAAACTCGATGCCTGCCGAGGCACAGGCGCGTGCGAGTACGGTTTGCCCAAACGCCAGTGCGGCAAGCGACACGGTGTCGAAGGTGGAAAAGGGGTGAAACGGGTTGCGCTTGATGTTGCAACGCTCAATTGCAGCTTGCAGGAAACTCAGGTCGAAGTTGGCATTGTGGCCCACCAGAACAGCCCGTTTGCATTCGGCCGCCCGCACCGCAGCGCGCACCTCCCTCAGCAGTTCTGGGATGGCCTCCTGCTCTTTGTGGGCGATACGAAGTGGGTGGTGGGGGTCGATGCCGTTGAACTCAAGGGCAGCCGGGTCGAGGTTTGCACCCTCGAAGGGTTGCAGGTGGTAGGAGAGGGTGCGCGTTGGCCGCAGGCGACCGCCTTGGTCGAAACCCACGATCACTGCGGCGACCTCCAGCAATGCGTCGGACTGCGCGTTGAATCCCGCGGTCTCGACATCCACCACCACGGGTAGGAAACCCCGGAAACGCTCTGCCATGCGAGCGCCTGGCTTGCGCAATGTCGGCTCGATCTCGGTGGAAAATTTCGATGCAGGTGTCGGGATGTCACCACTCATAGGGTCGCACGCACTGCCGTTGCTGAGTCATGGGAGGTAGGCCGACTGCTTCAGGTTGGCAAAGCTAAAGAATCACCCGTGCCGGCCGAGACACTATAGGTAGTTTTTCAATCGACGACAAAAGGCGAGTCCGAATCCATGGCAGTGCCCGCATCCACCGGACGAATACGGCGACTCAGCGGCCTGCTCGCGCTTGGTTTTGCCTCCGCTGCCAACGCCTTGACCTACGAGGCACCGCTCGAGACCGCGCAGTGGCACGTGGCGAGCAGCCGCTTTGGCTGTGAACTGACCCAACCGATTCCCGCCTTTGGAGATGCCCGGTTTGTGCACAAGGCGGGGATGAAGGAGCAATTCATTCTGACCGCTTCGGCTGCCAATACCCGAGTGGAGGAAGTGCGCCTTGCGGTTGAAGCGCCACCATGGCGACCGGGCGGCGCCTCGGCTGAGCTTGGGGTGGTCCCGCTGCTGACCGGGCACGAAGTGGTGCGCCTGCACACCGAGACCGCGCGGCGTCTGCTCTATGAACTCCGTCGGGGCTACCGCACCCGAATCGCCAAGGGCGGTGAGCGAGCCTATGAGGTGGTGGTCTCCGCGGTCAACTTCAGCGCGGCCTACCAGGATTACCTGGACTGTCTGCAGGTGCTGGCGCCCATCAATCACCAGCAAGCCAAGCGTTCGACGGTGTCCTTTGCAAATGGGGGGGCCGTACTGACAGACGACGCCACCGCTTGGCTCGACCAACTGGCGATGTACGTATCGGTTGACGGCGCAGTCCGGAGGATCTACATCGATGGCCACAGTGACAGCCAGGGCCGGCGTTCGGTGAACTATGCGCTCTCAGAAGCTCGCGCAAAGGCCGTTGGGCGCTACCTTGCTGAAGCCGGCGTGTCTCCCGAGTTGATCGAAGTTCGTTTTCATGGCGAGCGCTATCCTGTGGTCCCCAACACCACTGCCGCCAACCGCGCCCGCAACCGGCGTGCGACCATTCGCATCGAACGCCAGGGAGACCCGGCACGCGACCTGTTCTCGGCACCTGAAACCTCCAGCGAACCGGTCGATTCGGGAGCGCAAGAGCCGGTTGCTGTCCTGGAGCCCGACGCATCCGTACAATAAGCGACGAGCGGGCGCCGACAGCAGTCGCCCGTTTTTCGTTCTGGCGTTGTGGAGACTTCAACCGTGTCGATTCAGAAAGTGGTCTTGGCCTACTCAGGTGGGCTGGATACCTCGGTCATTGCCCATTGGTTGCGGGAAACCTACGACTGCGAGGTGGTCACCTTCACTGCCGACATCGGCCAGGGCGAAGAGGTTGAACCCGCCCGTGCCAAGGCCCAGTCACTCGGTATCCAAGAAATTTACATCGAAGACCTGCGCGAAGAGTTCGCGCGGGATTACGTGTTTCCCATGTTTCGTGCCAATGCCCTCTACGAAGGCGAATACCTGCTCGGAACCTCCATCGCGCGGCCACTGATTGCCAAGCGGCTGGTCGAGATCGCAGAGGAAACAGGCGCAGATGCCATCTCACACGGCGCCACCGGCAAAGGCAACGACCAGGTCCGGTTCGAGTTGGGTGCCTATGCCCTGACGCCTGGCATTCAGGTGATCGCCCCATGGCGCGAATGGGACCTGGATTCGCGGGAAAAGCTGCTGGCTTATTGCGAGCGCCATGGCATCGCCGTGGAACAAAAGCGCGGCCGCGCGTCGCCGTACTCCATGGATGCGAACCTGCTGCACATCTCCTACGAAGGGGGCATTCTGGAGGACCCATGGAGTGCGCCGGAACCTGACATGTGGCGCTGGAGCTGCGCCCCGGAAGAGGCCCCCGAAGCCGGGCATGAGCTGACACTCCAGTACCACAACGGCGATGTGGTTGCCATCGACGGCAAACCCATGGGTCCGGCCCACGTCATGGAGCACCTCAATCAGGTTGCTGGTGCCCAGGGGATCGGCCGCACGGACATCGTAGAAAACCGCTATGTCGGCATGAAGTCCCGGGGCTGCTATGAAACCCCGGCTGGAACCGTTCTGCTGCGGGCCCACCGCGCGATCGAGTCCATCACGCTGGACCGGGAAGTCGCGCACCTCAAGGATGAGCTGATGCCCAAGTACGCGTCCTTGATCTATAACGGCTACTGGTGGTCCCCGGAGCGGTTGTGTCTGCAGGCGCTGATCGATCAATCACAACACTGGGTCAACGGAGAAGTGCGGCTGAAGCTGTACAAGGGCAACGTGGTCGTGACGGGCCGGCGCTCTGAGGACAGCCTGTTTGATGAGTCCATCGCCACCTTTGAAGAGGATGCAGGGGCCTACAATCAGAAAGACGCCGAGGGATTCATTCGCCTGAATGCCTTGCGCCTGCGCATTGCTGCCAACCGCGGCCGTAGGCTGGGTGGGCCGGGAGAATAAACCAACGGAGGCAAGCGCCATGCGAATCCTGCACACCATGCTGCGGGTCACCGACCTTGAACGCTCACTCGATTTTTATACCCAGGTGCTTGGCATGCGTGAGCTGCGGCGCCGGGACTTCCCGGAAGGTCGTTTCACCCTGGCTTTTGTTGGCTATGCCGATGAAAGCGAACAGGCCGCTCTGGAGTTGACCCACAACTGGGATGTCGACCACTATGACCTCGGCGACGCCTATGGCCACATCGCCATTCAGGTCGATGACGTGTACGCCGCCTGTGACAGGATTCGGGCCGCGGGCGGCACCGTCACCCGAGAGCCTGGACCCATGAAGCATGGCACCACCGTGCTCGCCTTTGTCGCGGACCCAGACGGGTACAAGATCGAACTGCTCGCCAAGGGCTAGCAGGCCATGGACTCCATGGGTGCCTGCTCAAAGCTCACTGCTTAGCGCAGGCCATGCTCTACCGCCCAGACCGCGGCCTGCACCCGCGACTTCAGCCCCAGTTTCTTGAGCACGTGCTTCACGTGCACCTTGACTGTGCCTTCACTGATTCCATGACGCCGGGCAATGGCTTTGTTGGAGTCGCCTCTCGAAATCCCGCTGAGAATGTCTTGTTCTCGCGAGGTCAGGTGCGCCAGGTCGTGGGCGGATGGTTGATGGCCTGCCACCACTTTTGCTAGAACACCGGCGATCGATGGGCTGAGCACCATTTGGCCACTCGCTGCCACGCGCAGGTTGCTCAGTATTTGCTCGGGTTCCATGTCTTTGAGGAGGTAGCCATCGGCTCCTGCGCGCAGACAGGCGACAACATCTTCCTCGCAGTCCGAGACGGTCAACATCACAATTCGACCGCCCAACTGACCAGCGCGCAGCGTCTCCAGAGTATGCAGGCCAGCCGCTCCACCCAGGTTCAGGTCCAGCAGCGTCAAGTCCGGGCGATGGTGCACCGCAGCTTGCACCGCCTGTTCCGGGTCCGCAGCCTCGGCAACGCAGGTCAGGTCACTCGCCATTCCGAGCAGTTGCAGCACCCCACGCCGAAACAATGGGTGGTCATCAACAACCAAAACGCGTGTGGGCGCATTGTTCATGTCGACACCTGGGCAGAAAGGTCCTGTGCAGTAACGCGGGGAGGAAATTGCAACTCGACCCGGGTTCCCCCCCTCGGCGAGGCCGACACCCTGAGATCGCCATGCAGCAGGTGGGCGCGTTCTCGCATGATGGCCATTCCAAAGTGGTGGCGCTGTGCGTCAAATTCGCTGGGAAGACCAGTGCCATCATCATCAATGCAAACCCACACCTGCTGTGCGGCATCCAACTGCACTTGGATCCAACAGTGGGTTGCGTCTGCATGCTGCACCACATTCGAGACGGCCTCTCGCACCACCTGTAGCACGTGAATCTCCTCGTTGGCTTCAAGGGGCAGGTTTTGGATGCTGTAGTCCAGATCGATGCAAATGGCGTTGCGCTCGTGGGTTTCACGCACGGTGGTTTCCAATGCAGGCAGCAACCCATCACTCGCCACCTGAAGACGAAACGTTGCGAGCAACTCACGCAACTGTCGATAGGCGATGTTCAAGCCTTCGCGGAGGTCTTGCACTGACGCTGCGAACTGGGTGGAGGACTCAGGTGCGATGCCCGCCTCAAGCCGGGTGAGCTGTATCTTCATGTAGCTGAGCGACTGCGCTAAGGAGTCATGGAGGTCTCTGGCCATGGCGGCACGCTCCTCCATGACCACCATCCGGTGTTGTTGGCGGTTGAGGTCGGAGAGTCGACAAAGGCTCGCGATGTGGCCAGCCAGCGCCTCGCACACCCGAATTTGCCACCCATTGGGCGGCTGGTCTTGGGGGTGTTCGATCAGCAGTGCACCGTACCGTTTTTCCTGTGCGAGCAGCGAAATGCGGGTGAGGTTGGGTCGAACCCGCGCAGCGCCGCTCGATGATGAACCCGTCGAAGCCAGGTCATGCATGACCTGATCGGCGCATGAAAGCGCTTGGCCTTCCCCATTGAGGCAGCGATAGGGGCGTTCCCCGTTTGCAGTTGTCAGACAAAGGCTGAGCCGGCCTGGATGAAGAACACGCTCAGCCTGCGCCAGCATCGACGGGTATCCGTCCCGAGTCGATGAAAGCCCGGCCAATTGTCGTGCACCGGCGTGCAAGAGCTGCACGGCTTGATTCGCTTGACGCAGCGCCGCGGACTTGGCGTGAATCGACCGCTGTAGATGCGCCTGAGTTTCACCCAGGCGCGCTGCCATGGTGTTGAATGTAGACGAAAGCAGACCGAGTTCGTCCTGACCGCGGTAGCTGGTTCGTGCGGCGAGGTTGCCGAGGCCCACCTCGCGGGTCACCCGCAACAGATCGAGCAGGGGGGGGCCTACGTCCACCCGCAGGGTGTAGCTGGCGAACACGACCAACGCCAGCGTCATGAAGAGTGCAGCCGCCTGAATCCCGCTCAACCACCGGATTTTCTGCTCTGCCTGTCGCTGGAGCAGGGTAACCAACTGATCGATGCGTCCGACCAGGTCGCTCGCCAGTGCCTGCGATGGCAGAGTCCCTTGTGTGATTGCGGGCTCAAGCAGGCGCTCCCAATCCGACTGGATTGAAAGGTAAGCCTGCCGCCCAGGGTGTTCGGGCTGACGCGCCCAGCGGTTCGCCAGCGCTGGCGCACGCAGCGTGTTGCTGAACTGCTCGACGTACTGGTCCCGTATGGTCCCCGCCTGGAGCTGGAGCGGGTTCACAGCAAGGGCCGTCAGTCGGTAGGTCTGCATGCGCAGACTTCCAGAGAGGTTGATCGCTTCGGCGTCGCCACGTGCGGTATGGGCCACCAACATTGTGGCCACCATGCTCACGAGGCTGATGCATGTCAGCGCGGCCAGCAGGGCAATCGCGCGAGCGATCCACGAGGTCCTGCTGACCTCAGGCCCGTCCATCGGCATCCCGAACTGACCTACCCCCAATGAGTCTTGGTCATTATTGCGCGCCACATTCCCTCCGGAGTGCACCGTGTTTTTCCCGCGAAATCAGGCGATTGGACCCACTTTCGCAGTCTACCTCTTTGGAGGTATTCAGCCGCGCGTCCGGTGGCTCGTTCATGTGATCTCTTGATGTGTGTCAAGTACCCAAGGTCAATGCGCACCTAGGTTTGCAGCCAACAGCAACGCGAATGCAGGGGTCAGAGAAGGGATATTTGCCGTGCGAGAGCTGCAAAACGTCAGTACTGGAGAGCAATACCGGGCGCTTGGATTGAGCACCTTTTCTTTCACCGTTTGTTTCGCGGTGTGGACCATTTTCTCGATCATCGGAGTGCGCATTCAGGAACAGCTGTCGCTGTCAGAAACCCAATTCGGCCTGCTGGTCGCGACCCCAGTGTTGACTGGATCGATCAGTCGAATCTTCTTGGGCATCTGGACCGAGCAGTACGGTGGGCGCTTGGTGTTCACGGTGCAGATGCTCATCACAGCGGTTTGCGTGTACCTGTTGTCGTTCGTACAGACCTACGAGTTGTTTTTGGTCGCCGCGCTGGGGGTGGGGCTCGCGGGCGGCTCGTTCATTGTCGGCATTGCCTATACCTCCGCATGGTTTGAGCAGGAGCGTCAAGGCACCGCACTCGGGATTTTCGGCGCTGGCAATGTCGGAGCGGCGGTCACCAACTTCGGAGCACCTTTCCTGCTGTTGGCGTTGGGTTGGCAGCAGACCGCTGTTGTTTATGCTTCGGTGTTGGTGGTGACAGCCATTGCCTTCTTTTTATTGGCGAAAGAAGACCCAACCACGGCAGCGCGCAAACGGGCAGGGAACAAGCCAGAAAGCGCCTGGATGAAGCTCGGCCCATTGAAGTACCAGCAAGTCTGGCGCTTCGCGCTCTACTACTTCTTCGTGTTCGGCGCGTTTGTGGCGCTCGCGTCGTACTTACCACGCTACTACGTGGGTGCCTATGGCGTATCCATTGCGGTGGCCGGAAGCATGGCGGCCCTGTATTCAATGCCGGCAAGCGTGTTTCGGGCACTGGGCGGCTGGCTATCCGACCGCCTTGGTGCGCGTTCAGTCATGTACTGGACCTTCATCGTCTCCCTGGTCTGTCTGTTCTTTCTCTCCTACCCACAAACCGAATACACCGTTCAAGGCAAAGAAGGCCCCATCAGTTTTACGCTGACCATGCCCCTGTGGGGTGCAGTCGTGCTCACGGTGGTACTGGGTTTTTTTATGTCTTTGGGCAAGGCGGCGGTCTACAAACACATTCCAGTCTATTACCCGGAGCACGTGGGCTTGGTCGGGGGCCTGGTCGGCATGATTGGAGGGCTTGGCGGATTTATCCTGCCGATCGTTTTTGGGGTTGTGCTCGACGCGACAGGCATCTGGACCAGCTCCTACATGGTGCTTTTCGTGCTGGTGGGGGTATCGCTTACCTGGATGCACGTCGCCATCCGCCGCATGGAAAGGCAGCGCCTACCGGCCCTCGAGTCAGACACGGATTTCCGCTACCTGCCTGAGCTGCAAACGGTGCCCGGTACCGGCAGACCAAGCGCAGAAAAAGCTCACTCAATACAAGACGCCAGTTGAATGAATCCCATTTTGTCCTCGCAGAGGAACCAACCCCATGGTTCACACCAAAGAGCAGAGCACCACGCAAGCACAACACAGTTCGAAAGTGCTGTCGGATTGGCGGCCTGAAGACCCGGCCTTTTGGCAGGCCACTGGAAAGCAGGTTGCCACGCGCAACCTTTGGATATCGATCCCCTGCCTGTTGCTCGCGTTCTCGG
>DHQM01000232.1:8153-16529 GCA_002408105.1 Gammaproteobacteria bacterium UBA5338
AGCTGTTCTGGCTCGCCGCGCTGCCCGGTTTATCGGGCGCAACACTTCGGATTTTCTACAGTTTCATGGTGCCGATTTTTGGCGGGCGTCGCTGGACGGCACTTTCGACCGCTTCACTTGCAATTCCCGCTTTGTGGATGGGGCTCGCAGTGCAAGACCCGACCACTTCGTTCACCGAATTCTGCGTCATTGCCCTGTTGTGCGGGCTCGGTGGCGGCAACTTTGCCTCCAGCATGGCCAACATCAGTTTTTTCTACCCAAAGAGCCAGCAGGGTACGGCTTTGGGCCTCAACGCTGGGCTCGGCAACCTCGGTGTGTCCGTGATGCAATTCGCCGTGCCTGTGGTCATCACCGTTGGCGCGTTTGCGGCGGTGGTTGGCGCACCGCAACGTCTTCCTGAAGGGACCGAGTTGTGGCTGCAAAATGCCGGCTTCATCTGGTTGCCCTTCATCGCAGTGTTTACCGTGTTGGCGTGGTTTCTGATGAACGACCTGGCCAGTGCACGCGCATCCCTCGCAACCCAAGCGGCCATCTTCCGCCGCAAGCACCAGTGGATCATGAGTTACCTATACACGGCGACTTTTGGAAGCTTCATCGGGTATTCCGCAGGGTTTCCCCTCCTGATAAAAACCCAGTTCCCCGAGATTGACCCCCTGCAGTTCGCCTTTCTTGGGCCCATGGTGGGGGCATTGATTCGGCCAGTGGGTGGCTGGCTGTCGGACCGACTGGGCGGCGCCCGCGTCACCTTCTGGAACTTCATCGTGATGATCGCGGCTGTTTTTGGGGTGGTGGGGTTCCTGCCGAACCAAACTTCGAGTGGCGAGTTCTGGGGGTTTTTCACCATGTTCATGCTGCTGTTCATCACCACCGGCATTGGCAACGGTTCCACGTTTCGGATGATCCCCATCATTTTTCGCACTCAGCACGAGCGGTGGAGCGCCGACCAACCCGAAGAAGCCAAAGCAACAGCGCTGCATGCAGCCACCACTGAATCCGCGGCCACCTTGGGGTTCAGTTCAGCGGTGGCGGCCTATGGCGCTTTTTTCATTCCCAAGGCCTATGGCACTTCGATCAGCGCCACCGGTGGGCCGGTCGCGGCGCTGTATACATTCGTCGCCTTTTACGCGACCTGCCTGTTCGTGACCTGGTGGTTCTATTCGCGCAAGAACGCTGCAATTCCCTGCTGATTGAGCGGCCAAGACTGACTCGGAGAAACCATGAGCCATTTTCTCGATCGATTGATGTATTTCCGCAAGGTTCAAGACACCTTCGCGGACGGTCACGGACGCACCACCCTGGAGGACCGCTCCTGGGAAGCGGCCTACCGCAAGCGGTGGCAGCACGACAAGGTGGTGCGCTCAACCCATGGGGTCAACTGCACCGGGGCCTGTTCTTGGAAGATCTACGTCAAAGACGGGCTGGTCACTTGGGAAACGCAGCAAACCGACTACCCGCGCACGCGACCTGAGCTTCCGAACCATGAACCTCGGGGCTGCCCACGGGGAGCGAGTTACTCCTGGTACCTCTACAGCGCAAACCGCCTGAAGTATCCGATGGTGCGGGGTCGTTTGCTGCGGATGTGGCGTGACGCGCGAGCAACACACACCGATCCGGTCGAAGCCTGGGCCTCGATCGTGGAGGACCCGCAACAGGTTGCCGAGTACAAGCGCAAGCGGGGCCTCGGTGGACTGGTCCGAGCAAACTGGGATGAAGTGAATGAACTGATCGCCGCAGCCAACGTGTACACCGCCAAACGCTACGGACCTGACCGCATCATTGGGTTCTCTCCGATCCCCGCGATGTCGATGGTCTCCTACGCTGCCGGCAGCCGCTATCTGTCTCTGATCGGTGGGGTTTGTCTCTCGTTTTACGACTGGTACTGCGATCTTCCCCCGAGTTCGCCCATGACATGGGGGGAACAAACCGACGTTCCCGAGTCCGCAGATTGGTACAACGCCAAATTCATCATCATGTGGGGTTCGAATGTCCCCCAAACCCGCACGCCGGATGCGCACTTCATGACCGAGGCCCGCTACAACGGGACTGAAATCGTGGTCTGCTCGCCCGATTATGCCGAGGCCACCAAGTTTGCTGACCGCTGGCTTGCACCCCAGCAGGGCACTGATGCGGCCTTGGCAATGGCGATGGGGCACGTGATTCTCAAGGAGTTTTACATCGACCGGCAGGAAGCCTACTTCACCGACTACAGCCGCCGCTACACGGACCTGCCAATGCTGGTGCTGCTTGAATCCTCTCCCGGCGGGCTCGCTCCCGGTCGTTTTCTTCGGGCCAGCGATCTGGACAACGCGCTGGGAGAGGAGCGCAACACCGACTGGAAAACCATCGCCCTGGACCGCACCAGTGGCCAACTGGTAGCGCCCCAGGGGTCCATCGGATTTCGCTGGGACGAGAGCGGACGGTGGAATCTGGAGGAAAAGGCAGGCCCCAACGGCAGCGATGTTGAGCTAGAACTGTCCCTCGCCGACCAGTCGGACGAGACCTGCGAGGTCGCCTTTCCGTATTTCGGCGGCATTGCTCATACGCACTTCCGGTCCAACCCGATGCCGCAAGGCGACATTCTGCACCGCAAGGTGCCGGTGAAGCAGATTCAACTGGCGGATGGATCCGTCGCCCAGGTTGCCACCGTATTCGACTTGATGGTGGCCCATTATGGAGTCGACCGCGGTTTCGAGAACGACAGCGTGCCCCAATCCTACGCGGACAACTTGCCCTACACCCCGGGCTGGCAAGAGCCGATCACGGGAGTGGCGGCCGAGGCGGTGGTGCAAGTGGCCCGGGCGTTTGCTGAGAACGCGGCGAAGACTCAGGGCCGTTCCATGGTGATCCTTGGGGCCGGACTCAACCACTGGTACCACATGGATATGAACTACCGGGGGATCATCAACCTGCTCGTGCTTTGTGGGTGCATCGGCAAAAGCGGTGGCGGCTGGGCCCACTACGTGGGGCAGGAGAAGCTGCGTCCGCAGACGGGATGGTTGCCGGTTGCTTTCGCGCTGGACTGGGCGCGCCCCCCCAGACACATGAACGGAACCTCATTCTGGTACGCACATTCTGACCAGTGGCGTTACGAAAAGCTTGCAGTGGACGAGATTCTCTCGCCGCTTGCGGAGCGGGCGAATTTTTCCGGCAGTCTGATCGACTACAACGTGCGGGCCGAGCGCATGGGCTGGCTCCCGTCTGCGCCTCAACTCGGGCGAAACCCCTTGGAGTTGGCGCGAGAAGCAGAGGCCTTAGGGGTCGACCCCAAGGCCCATGTCGTCGAATCGCTTAAGTCTGGCGCATTGCAGATGGCCTGCGAAGATCCCGACAATCCGCAGAACTTTCCGCGCAACCTGTTCGTGTGGCGATCCAACTTGCTCGGTTCCAGCGGCAAGGGCCACGAATACCTGCTGCGCCATCTGCTGGGAACCGATGATGGCGTACAGGGGAAAGAACTCGGAGAAGAGGGCCTGGAGCAGCCGGAGGAGGTCGTATGGCACGACAAGGCCCCAGAAGGCAAGCTAGACCTGCTCGTGACACTGGATTTTCGCATGTCCACCACCTGCCTGTACTCCGATGTCGTACTGCCCACGGCCACCTGGTACGAGAAAGACGACCTCAACACTTCGGACATGCATCCGTTCGTTCATCCCCTGTCCGAAGCGGTGGACCCGGCGTGGGAGTCCCGCAGCGACTGGGACATTTTCAAGGGCATCGCAAAGCGCTTCTCGGAGCTGGTCGAGGGTCACCTAGGCGTCGAGAAGGACATCGTGACCTTGCCCTTGCTGCACGATACACCAGCGGAGCTGGGGCAGGCGTTCGATGTGGCCGACTGGAAAAAAGGCGAGTGCGAACCCGAGCCGGGAAAAACCATGCCGCAGATCATCGTGGTAGAGCGGGACTACCCCGCGACCTATGCGCGTTTCACGGCATTGGGGCCACTGCTGGACCGGCTGGGCAACGGCGGCAAGGGAATCAGTTGGGACACCCAGGCGGAGGTTGATCAGCTCGGCGCGCTCAATGGCAAACACCTGGACAGGGGGACGGCGGGACAAGGCCGGCCCAAGATGGAAACCGCGATCGAGGCGGCGGAGACCATCCTCACACTGGCGCCTGAAACTTGCGGCAACGTGGCGGTGAAGGCTTGGTCGGCCCTGGAGAAGTTCACGGGTCGATCCCACCGGCACCTTGCTTCGTCCCAAGCCCATGAGCGAATCCGCTTTCGAGACATCCAAGCCCAGCCGCGAAAAATCATCTCCTCTCCGACCTGGTCGGGCATTGAATCTGAGGAAGTCTGCTACAACGCGGGCTGGACCAACGTGCACGAACTGATTCCCTGGCGCACGCTCACGGGCCGTCAGCAGTTGTATCAGGACCACGTTTGGATGCGTGCGTTTGGCGAGGGTTTTGTGGCCTACAGACCACCGGTGGACACCAAAACCTGCGACCAATTGTTGAATCTACGTCCCAATGGCCAGCCGGAGCTGGTCCTCAATTGGCTCACGCCCCATCAGAAATGGGGGATCCACAGCACCTACAGCGACAACCTGCTGATGCTTACGCTGTCCAGGGGCGGACCTTGTGTATGGATCTCCGAGGTCGATGCCAGTACAGCGGGTATCGTCGACAACGACTGGGTGGAAATGTTCAACGCCAATGGGGCGGTGGTTGCACGGGCCGTGGTGTCACAGCGTGTGCGCACCGGGACATTGATGATGTACCACGCCCAGGAGCGCATTGTGAACACACCGGGCTCTGAGATCACCGGCAAGCGTGGCGGAATCCACAACTCGGTGACCCGGGCCGTGCTCAAACCGACCCACATGATCGGCGGCTACGCGCAGCAGAGCTACGGGTTCAACTACTACGGGACCGTCGGCTCCAACCGCGATGAGTTTGTGGTGATTCGCCGCATGGCAGATGTGGACTGGCTCGAAGGTGACGATCAAAGCATTCTCCAACAGGAGTACACACGATGAAGGTCCGGGCCCAAATCGGCAAAGTGCTCAACCTCGACAAGTGCATTGGGTGCCACACCTGCTCAGTGACCTGCAAGAACGTATGGACCTCCCGCGAGGGGGTGGAGTACGCCTGGTTCAACAACGTGGAGACCAAACCCGGTGTCGGCTACCCCGATGAATGGGAGAACCAGCAGCGCTGGAAGGGCGGCTGGGAACTGAATGCCCAGGGTCGGCTGCACCCCCGGGCCGGTCCGCGGTGGCGCTTGCTGGCCAACCTGTTTGCCAACCCGAATCTGCCCGAAATCGACGACTACTACGAACCGTTCAACTTTGACTACCAGCGCCTGCACAATGCGCCCGAAAGCCGGGCTCAGCCAACTGCGAAGCCGTATTCGGCGATCACCGGCCTGCCAATGGACAAGATCGAGCGGGGACCGAACTGGGAAGAAATTCTCGGCTCGGAGTTTGAAAAGCGGGCCCGGGACTACAACTTCGAACAGGTTCAGAAAGAGATGTATGGGCAGTTCGAACACACCTTCATGCTTTATCTGCCGCGCCTGTGCGAGCATTGCCTGAACCCAAGCTGCGTCGCGAGCTGTCCCAGTGGGGCCATCTACAAGCGCGAAGAAGATGGCATTGTTCTGATCGATCAGGACCGCTGCCGCGGTTGGCGCATGTGCATATCCGCCTGCCCGTACAAGAAAATCTACTACAACTGGCAGTCCGGAAAGTCCGAAAAGTGCACCTTCTGCTACCCGCGCATTGAAGCGGGCGAGCCCACAGTCTGCTCCGAAACCTGTGTCGGGCGCATCCGCTACCTCGGAGTCATGCTTTACGACGCCGACCGCATCGAATCTGCTGCCAGCACGGCCGACGTCGGCGACCTGTATCAGCAACAGCTGGATGTGTTTCTCGATCCGCACGACCCGGAGGTGATCGCGCAAGCCAGGCGAGACGGAGTGCCGGACTCCTGGCTGGAAGCTGCCAAACGCAGTCCGGTCTACCAAATGGCGATGGACTGGAAAATTGCCTTTCCACTGCACCCGGAGTACCGCACCTTGCCCATGGTGTGGTACGTGCCGCCGCTCTCACCCATTCAGGCAGCAGCGGACGGCGGACGCATCGGCACCGCTGGATTGATTCCAGACGTTGAATCCTTGCGCATACCCGTGCGTTACCTTGCCAACCTACTGACAGCAGGCTCTGAGCTGCCCATCGTGAACGCGCTGCGTCGGATGTTGGCGATGCGCAGTTTCAAGCGGACCCAAACTGTGGAGGGGGTCACCAACACCGCTTTGTTGGATGCGGTTGGGCTTACAGAAGATCAACTCAACGCCATGTACCAGGTGATGGCGATCGCGAATTATGAGGACCGCTTCGTGCTGCCCTCTGGGCACCGCGAACTATCAACAGACGACGCCTACGGTGACCGCAACGGCTGTGGGTTCAGCTTTGGGGACGGCTGCAATACCCATGGTGTGACCCCGCTCAACCTGTTTGGATCCAAAAATCCAAGAAAGCGCAACCTCCTCAGCGTAAAGAACCTACCGGAAGACGCCGACGCACGTACCGGCGACACATCAGGAGCCCGGTCATGATGCGAAGCCTTCGGGTGCTGTCACGCATGCTGGATTACCCCCAGGCGGCGCTGCAGACCCACGCCGATGAACTGGTAGACGCGCTGCGCTCGGAGGCGGTCTTTAGCGGTGCAACCACCAAAGCACTCGTGCACTGCATGGAAACACTGCGCGATGGCGACCTGTACGACCTGCAAGCGGGTTTCGTCGACACCTTCGACCGTGGCCGTGCCCGTTCCCTGTACTTGTTCGAGCACGTACACGGTGAATCGCGCGACCGGGGGCAAGCCATGGTGGACCTGGGAACCAGCTACCGAACCAATGGCCTGCGCATCGACCAGCGCGAGCTTCCGGACTACCTGCCGCTGTTCCTGGAATTTTTGTCCACCTTGCCTGCGCAAGAAGCCAACGAATGGCTGCAAGCCGTGGCCGAGTTGGTTGCCCACCTGCACGCGCGCCTGTGCGCAAAGGCAAGCCCCTATGCGGCTGTGCTCGCTGCGGTGCTGGAACTCACAGGCCAATCTGTTGACACGACACTAGCCAATGAAGCCATGGACGACGACCAACCCGAGGCCCTCGATGCAGCCTGGGAAGAACCTCTGGTGGAGTTTGGCTCCCCAGCAACGGGCTGTGCCGAGGCCAACGAGAGCGCAGGTGCGCGGCCTTTGAAAATCACCCGTGGACAGCGGCGGATGTAATCCGCAGCCAGCGCCATCCACAAAATCTGGAGACACCGCGATGAACCACCTGCATCACCTGGCCTTTGGCTTCTTCCCGTACATCGCCGGCACCGTGTTTTTGCTAGGCAGTTTAATTCGGTTCGAAATGAGCCAGTACACATGGAAAACCAACACCAGTCAGCTGGTCGATGGCGGGACAGGGTTTCGTCACGCCAACAACCTGTTTCACGTGGGGATGATTCTGCTATTTTTCGGCCACTTCTTTGGGATGTTGACGCCACCTGCTGTCTACCACGCTGTTGGCCTGAGCACCTCAGCCAAGCAGATTGCGTCCATGACTGCCGGCGGACTGTTCGGCATCCTCGCATTGATCGGTGGCAGCTACCTGCTTCATCGGCGCCTCACCAATCCGCGGGTGCGGCGCACCAGTTCCCAGGGCGACGTATTGATTCTGGTGCTGCTGTATGTGCAACTGCTGCTTGGGCTCGGGACCATCTTTGTCTCTGTTGAACACACCGATGGCTCAACCATGCTGTTGCTTACCGGCTGGGCACAGCGCATCGTCACCTTCCAGCCCAACGCCGCGGACCTTTTGGTCAACGTACACTGGATCTACAAGCTGCACCTGTTCTTGGGGTTGGTGATCTTCTTCGTGTTTCCCTTTACCCGCCTTGTTCACATCTGGAGCCTGCCGTTGGGGTACCTTGGCCGCAACTACCAGATTGTTCGCCAGCGCCACAGTTGAGGGGCGGTCACCAAGAAGGCAAGGGGGAGGGCGTGCACCGCCTCGACCGCGGACTCGCCCGGCCCGAAGACACACCAATACAGGCAAAGCTTTGCTCGAGAACTGTCCGGCTCGAAGCGCCGAGCTTCATGTGGCAGCCATCGCCACCTGGACCAGGGCCGGGAACCGGAGACACCGTTGGTGTCCGCGCCCTGCGGCTGCAGAAAACTTTCTTTCTCGACCTGCACGTTCGCCGGGCCAGCCGCCCGCAGCGCATCGCCCATTGCATGGAAAGGCTTGGCCTGTTCCTGATGGTGCTAGCCTGGGGGCGGCCATCGCGCGCACGGGCTCAGCCGACCGGCAACCGAGCCCAGCCTTGCGCAAGAATGGACCGCGCTCGCGCAGATGCGCAGAAAACGGGCAGGGAAGCGGGC
>DHQM01000232.1:16763-19593 GCA_002408105.1 Gammaproteobacteria bacterium UBA5338
CGGGCAGGGAAGCGGGCTTCCGGGATCGCGGGGCCGGATTGGGCTGTTGTCGGCAGATCTATCGGCCGGGTGTTTTTCCGAAAAAAGAGCGCAAGTAACTCAGACTCCACAGATAACGAAATGCATTGGAGCAACTAAACAATAGGCGACTGACCAACTCGGAAGTGTCTGTCAATTCTTTTTGCTTCTACGAGCATCCCTAACTAGATACGATCTATCTTGACCGCGCTTCAGTTCAAATAAATCGATCGCCTTAAAAAGGCTGCTTAAATTTTTGAATCCATAGTTCCTGCAATCAAATGATGTTCTGTTCGATATATTTGATCCAACCGCGCCCAAGTCGGCCCACCCATCATCATCTTCATTCGCTTCAATTCCCTGTCGCAACAAAGCAATCAACTTGGTGTCTGATTTTATATTTTTGGGCTTTGATACATTTACTTCTTCAACGGACCCCGGTTGATCCAAAAACAAAAATTTGGAACACGCATTGACGAAGGGCAACGGAGTCTTTCTTTGACCGAACCCCAGAACGACTTTGCCCTCTGCTATTGCTCTTGTAACCATTGGGGTAAAGTCGCAATCAGATGAAATAAAGCACATTACATCGATGTTCTTGGTATACATCACGTCCATTGCGTCAATGACCAAAGCCATGTCAGAAGCATTTTTCCCTTTGGTTAAGTCATACTGCTGAATAGGCTGAATAGCATGCTCGAGCAGCAGCTCTTCCCAGGGTCTGAGTGTGGGTGACTTCCAGTTGCCATAGGCCTTACGAATTGTAACCACACCATATTTAGCAACTTCACTTAGGACGTCCTCAAATTTACTTGCTGGGGCATTGTCCGCGTCGATGAAAAGAGCGATCTTTTGCTTTAATTCGTTCATTTAGATTCACGATTCCCTTACTAGGACTAACATTGAAGTTAAGGTGTGCAGAACAACGCACCAGACTTAACGAGTTGCTATGCCTTGGTAGAGCGAACTACAGATCAAATACTGGGCGCGTGCCTCATATTCGGGTAGGCCATCGGTAGCATGGACCGAAGGCTGCTTCGAACCAACAAATACATTGGCTTTTGGTATTGATTGTGCATTTTGCTCTGGCCCGCCAAGCCGAACATCTATCAGACAAGGATCGATCGTGCAAAAGCTTACCAAACTAGAGCAACAAACAGAACAGGATTTCCTAACGACTTTGAGTTTCAAAAACAATTGCTCCCGCAAACACCTTTTTGAAATCTCAGGCTTTGTAGATCTTTTGTTTTCCACATTGAATTCAATTTGGAAGTGCGATGTCGCCCGTGTACCCTTGTGGTGTGTAGGGTGGAGGCTGACGGCGATATACTCCGAAGCGTTCTATCTGACCAAGGAGAAACGCCGATGAAATACCGCCAACTGACCCGCGAAGATCGGCAAAGGGTAGGACTGCCGCCCAGCAAGGGATGCCGAAGGCAGGCTTCACCAGGCCACACTGGGCCATCCCGCAGCCAGATCGACCCTGAGCTGGTTCGTAGCCGCTGAGCACATGAAGGGGTGTACCGCTAACCCCAAGCTGAGCGTCGCACGCGTGACCGCAGCCGACGGGTGCGCCGCATGGCGCCTGGCCGCCAGTGGCTGACACCTGGTCGAGCAGCCTCTTTGCGCCAACTGCAGTCCGGAACAGACCGCTGGCCGGTAACCGAATGGTCCGGCCCTCAGGGTCAGTTACGAGACCATTCACAAGCGCATCTGGGCCGACAAACCGGCCGGTGAATGCCTCTACATCATACTTACAAGGCGCGAGAAAATAATGCCGAAAAGCGCCATGGCGCCGATGACACCCGAGGCCGCCTGGCTGGCAAGAAGCAGTTCTCTGCGCGGCCTACCGGGGTCGAGTAGCGGGGCGACTACCTGGCAGTGGGAGATCGACAGGGTGATGGGGAATGGCAAAAACACAGCATCCTGACCGGGGTCGAGCGAACCACGGGTTACACCCTGATCGGGCAGTTTGATGGCCGAAGCGGGCAGATGACGATTGCTTTGGTTAGTCTTTATCCATCTGTTTTCTATTCAGCCCAAACGCTGGGAAAAATGGCAAAAGGGCGCGCAAAGCCTGCGCGATAAAATTGCGCGACGGTTCACGAAGAATTCGTGGGAGCCATCGCTCCCACGCACCACATTGTTAAACGCCAATTTATACCATGCCAATGTACTTTTGATGTGCTTTTATTCTGTCAATCCATGTTAAAATTGAGGGATAGCCAGTTAAATCGAAGCCGCCTTCATGAGCGACATGGGTATACCCGTATAGACTGATATCCGCCGTGGACAGGGAGTCTCCGGTCAGATAGGGAGAAGTTGAAAGCTGCGTCTCCATAACCGCTAATGCCTTATGCCCCCCTGACTGTTTGGCTTCGTATTCTGCTCTTCGTTCTTGAGGTAAGCCAAGATATTTGGCAATAAAGCGTGCAACCGCTATGTATGGTTCGTGGCTGTATTGCTCAAAAAATTGCCATTGCTGCACTTTGGCGACATCGAAGCTATCTGACGGAAGCAACTGACTTCCTGCAGCCAGAAAATTCAGTATGGCATTGGACTCGGACAGGCATCGTCCGTCCTCCAGCTCAAGAAGCGGGATTTTCCCGTTGGGGTTCTTTTGGAGAAACTCGGCTTCCGATGTACCTCCTGCCAGTATGTCCACATGAATCCATTCATGCTCGATATCCAGCAATGAACACAAGAGCCTGATTTTGTAGCAGTTCCCGGATTGCACATCCCCATAAATTTTCATCGGTGCTCCTTTTGCATTTAGCGCTACGATAAGCCGCGGACCGCAGTCGGTGGCTTA
>DHQM01000111.1:0-7474 GCA_002408105.1 Gammaproteobacteria bacterium UBA5338
CATGTCGGTGAAAACCGCCGCGACCTTGCCGTCGAACGCGAAGGGTGCCAGGTCACTGACTGGCTGGGCGTATAGGGAGTCTTTATTGAACGAGGACATCGGCAGTCGCTTTTGGCCGGCTGCGGTCCAGCGGGTGCTCCGGGGTGCCGCGGCCAATGGAGGTTGCACCCATTATACGGGTCTGGCGTTCGCTGCTGGTGTCTGTCAGTCCCCGGTTGGCTCGCCGGATACTCGGTACTCGATGCGCACGCGGTACGGTTTTCCGGTGTCTGGATCGGTGAGGTTTGACAGCCCCTCAAAGCGCATCAGCTGGCGGCTGTCGGAGGCATAGGTCAGGCGAAACGGTGGCACGACCATCGACAGCAGGAAGCCAGCGGGTTCCAACACAAACTTCCGCAGGCGCGTGTCGCTGTCGTCCACGGGTGTAGCCTGGAGTTCGAAGTCGTAGGTTTTGAGGCGGGCCGGCACGAGAAACTGGACCGGCAGGGTCTGGTTGTCTGTAGCCAGTGCGGTCCAGTGGGACCGCACGAAGGCATCAAAGCCCGCGTCGATCACCAAGTTGGCCGCCAGCGCCACGACCCCCTGCTCGGTGCGGGCCTCGGCATCCTCTCGGTAGGTCACACGGGCATGCTCTGAGTCGGTCTGTACGCGGGTGTATTCACCGAGCCTCAAGTCGTTCAGCGTGAAGCTTGGGGTCGAGGTCTGCAAATCCGGGCCCAGGTACTTTTCGGCCCAGACTTCTCCCGAGGGTCCGCGGTACTCGATCAGAAACTCGGTCCGCTCGTCGGTGGGCCGGTGGTGGTGCTCGGTGTAGAGGAGTTCACCGGTCTCAGCGTCGAGGGCTTCACCAATGACCCAGGGGGTGCTGGCCAAGCTGTCCTCGCCCAGCAGACACAGAGCCAAACACAGGCGAAGTTTCATCTGTGGGTACTCCTTGTTGTAGCTCTGATCGGGGCGGAACGGTGGGCGAGGGCGCTCAATATCGGCAAAATCAAACTCCACGTCAGCGACAGCACGACCAGCGCGATCCAGGGGGCGGTGCTCCAGGTGGCCTCTCCCAAGGCGACGCCGCTCCAATAGGCGAATGGGCCGGCGACCGCGCCGATCGGCGCACGCCAACGGCCCAGGGCCTGCAGCCAGCGCAGGCTGTGGTTGAGCGATGTGGCAAACAGTGCCCAGATTCCAAGCATCCAGAATGGCGGAAATGCATGGCCATGGCCGAAGTCGATCAGTCCTGTTCGCATCAAAAGGGCATCCAATGAGGCGCCGCAGGCAAGGCTGGCGAGCACCACAGGAAGATCACGCAGGCCGCGGTCTATCAGGGTGAAATGCACTGCCAGCGCCACTGCAGCCGTGGCCGGCGCCCAAGTTGGCTGGGTGACGCACAGCAGCCAACCGACCTGGAACAGCACCGCGTTGAGCAGGATCGCCACAGGTTCAGTCCACTACTCAGCACGCCGGACGGCGCTCAGGGCCGGCCAGGAGCAAGTGGGACACGCCAATGCTGCGTTCAGCGAAGCCGCCTTCGCAGTAGCTCAGATAGTACTCCCACATGCGTTTGAACCGTCGGTCGTAGCCCAGTGCCGCGATGCTGTCCCAGTTGGCCAGGAACCGCGTCCGCCAGTCACGCAGGGTGCGTGCGTAGTGGGCGCCGAAATCCTGCAAGTAGATGGCGCTCAGTCGGCTGTGGTCACGCAGGCCTGACAGCAGGGGGGTGTGCGCAGGTAGACATCCACCAGGAAAAATATAGCGCTGAATGAAGTCCACGCTCGTGCGGGCGTTGTCGTACAGGCGGTCGTCGATGGTGATCGCCTGAATCAAACAGAGTCCATTCGGCTTCAATAGGGCATCGAGCTGGCGAAAGTACGCGGGAAAGAACTCGGCCCCGACTGCTTCAATCATCTCCACAGAGACCAGTTTGTCGAACTGGCCGGTCAGGTCACGGTAGTCTTGGCGCAACACCTCGATCTTGTGTGAAAGGCCTGCCATCTCAACCCGTTGCTTGGCGTACCTGTACTGGTCCTCCGAGATGGTTGTGGTGGTGACCCGACATCCGCTGTGGTGTGCCGCATAGACCGCCAGACCACCCCAGCCAGTGCCGATTTCGAGCAGGTGGTCGTCGGGCGATAGTTCAAGCAAATCGCAGATGCGCTGCAGCTTGTGGAGTGCAGCTTCTTCCAGGGTGCTGTCCGGGCGTGGATAGATGGCGGATGAATACATCATGCTGGGGTCGAGAAAGCGGCTGAACAGGCCGGCGCCAAGGTCATAGTGGGCAGCAATGTTGCGCCTGGACCCCGGGCGGCTGTTGGCGTTTCGGTTGTGGCGGGTTCGGTTGAGGCGCTGGCGAATGCGCGACAGGCCGCCTTCGGCGCGTTGCATCATGGCTTGGTTGCGCACGAACAGGCGTACAACAGCCGTCAGGTCCGGGGAAGACCAGTGCCCATTCATGTAGCCTTCGGCTGCGCCCACTGTTCCGCCGCTGACCAGACCGCTCCAAGCTTGGCTGTGGTGAACGAGAATTTGGGCCTGCAGGGATGCGGAGGGGTCACCGAACTGCAGCCTGCTCCCGTCCCCATCAACCACAACCAACCGCCCGATCTCCAGGCGCTGCAGCAAGCGAATGGCCAGCCAACGGGCGAAAGTGTCAAACATCGAAGGCTTCGAACTCGTTTCGGTGTCGTGCTTGACACATTTGGTGGTCGACATCGTGTCGTTCTCCGTCGCTTGGGTCATGGTTCTTCCGGTGTGGGTGATTCAGCCTTCTCTGGCTTGTGGTGGCTGTACAGCGTTGCACCCTTTCTCCACAGCGCGAACGCCTGCCGGTAGATGCGCCATCTGACCGCAAGGTTGCGGTGCGGCATCTGCAGCAGGTAGGCGCTTGCACTGCGGGCGTTGATCGGTGAACGCTGGAGACTGAGCCTGGCGCGAAAGTGGAGACTTTCCTGGTGCCAGTTCTCGATGGTGACGCGGTGCGTCTCCCCTGGGTCGGTGGTGTGCATCCGGTACGTCATCGCCATGGGATTGAACGGAGACACGTGCAGGGCCTTGCTGAAGTGGTGGGTCTTCGCTGGCCCATCTTGCAGGGCCACCACATAACTCTGGCGCTCGCGCCAGGGGGTGTTGGTGACTTCGGCGACCCAGTGGGTCGGACGGCTACCGGTGGCGTCGAAGCAGTAGTAGAAGGTGACAGGGTTCATCAAGGTGCCGAAGTAGCGCAGGTTGGTGAGCATTCGCACCGGCCCCGAAGGGCGTGACCCGGTCGTTATTGCCACCCGGTCACGCACCGCGTCGGCGAGAGGGTGGTGGGGGTCGCCCAAGAAATCACTGCGGCGCAGCCAGGCCGGTGCAGGTCGGCGCATTGACCAACCCGGCAGGCGAGCCAACAGCATTGGGGCCTCGTCGAGGTCGAGGTAGAGCATCCCCGACCGGTACGCAAAACGGTGGGCCACCGGGGTGAAGCGCTCGTGCGCGAGCTCACCGAAATACAGTGCGCTGGCTGGCACAGGGCTCACAACCGACCTCCGAGCTGCTCTGCAACCCGCGAGGCGCTGCGCACGCCGTCTTCATGAAATCCATTGTGCCAATAGGCGCCGCAGTACCAGGTTCGCCCCTGGTGGTTGCTGATCTCATGCCAGCGTGCCTGCGCAGCGATCCCCTCTGGAGTGAAAACCGGGTGGCGGTAGGCAATGCGCTGAATCACTCGGTCTGGGTCGATGCTGTCTGCAGGATTGAGGGACACGCAGAAGGTTTCGCTGGCGTCCAGTCCCTGCAGAATGTTCATGTTGTAGGTCAGCCGGGCGCTCGTGCTGTTGGCATCTTGAGGCAGGTGGTAGTTCCAACTGGACCAGGTGCGCCGATTGCGGGGCAGTTGGGACCTGTCGGTGTGCAGCACCGCTTCGTTGGGGTGGTAGGGCAGTGCAGACAAGACCTGGCGTTCAGAGTCAGTGGGGTCGGCGAGCAGCTCAAGGGCCTGGTCGGCGTGGCAGGCCATCACGACCTGATCGAATTGAAGCTGTTCACCGGACTTGAGGTTCACATCGACCTGCGAGGTTGTCCGGCACACTGATGCGACCGGCGAACTCAGGCGAACCCGTTGGGCGAACCGGCGAGTCAAGGGCTCGAGGTAGGATGCGGATCCACCCGGCACCACATACCACTGGGGTTGATCGTCCACCGTCAGCAGCCCGTGGTTCTCAAAAAAGCGCAGAAAAAAACCGGCTGGGAACGCATCCATGGCAATGCTGCCCGATGACCAGATCGCCGCGCCCATCGGCACGATGTAGTGGTCGCGAAAGCGCTGGGAGTATCTTCCCTGGCGAAGGTACTCCCCTAACGTCAGGGTCGGGTCGATCGCACCAGCAGACAGCAGGGCACGTGACGCTCGGTTGAACCGCAAAATGTCCCGCACCATCCGCAGAAATGCTGGCGACACCAGGTTGCGCCTTTGGGCGAACAGGGTGTTGAGGTTGGTGCCGGCGTACTCTACCCCGGTGTCGTCACAGCGTAGGCTGAATCCCATGCGGGTGGGCTGGCGCCCGACGCCGATGGATTCCAGCAGTCGGTTAAACAGCGGATAGGTGCGGTCGTTGAACACGATGAAGCCGGTGTCGATCGCATGGGCTCGCCCGTCCTGACCTGTAGTCGATACCGTGTGGGTGTGCCCACCGAGGCGGGACTCGCTTTCAAACAGGGTCACCTCCGCTTGCGGAGACAGCAGGTGCGCCGCTGTCAGCCCGGAGATGCCCCCGCCTATGATTGCGATCCGGGTCATGGTGGAGAGGCGCCTTCGTCGGGTTTGCGCACAGTGGGTTGGAGTAGGCGGGCGCGCCATTTTGGTGGCAAGTGGCGCAGCGCACGCAGCGGCCAGGTGAGGCGCTTGGGAAAATCGATGACGGCGCGGTGTCGTTCCAGTCCGCGTCGGATGAGGGTCGCGGCTTGCTCGGTGCTGAGCATGGCAGGCATCGGGAAGTCGTTGACGGCTGTCAGGGGGGTGTCCACAAAGCCCGGGTTGATGACACAGACGTCAATGCCCTCCGCCCACAAGTCGACCCGCAGGCCCTCCATCAGGTACTGCACTGCGGCCTTCGAAGCACCGTAGGCCTCCGCACGGGTCAGGGCGAGGTAGGCGGCGCTGCTTGCCACCGCGGCCAGTACCGGTCGGTGCCGGGCTCCGCGTATGCGGCGGCCGGCACGCAACAAAGGCAGTGCCTGCTCGATGCAGTTCACCGTGCCCTGAAAGTTGGTGCGCATGACCCGTTCGAACAGCTCGGAATCCCAGTCGGCGGCGTCCACGTATTCGCAGGTTCCGGCGTTGAGTACCACAACATCAAGGTGTTCGAATCTGGCACGGATCTGTGTGCCAGCATGGGCAAGCGCCTGGCGGTCGGTTGTGTCGGTCGGAAAGACCTGCACCTGGCCTGGGTAGCGGGCGGCCAGCGCCTGAAGCGACGCTTCGCTGCGGGCCGAAACCGCGACCTCGTGGCCTTGGCCAGCCAGTTGCTCGGCCAAGGCCTGACCGATCCCGGAACTTGCGCCTGTGATCCAGTATTTCATCGACCGCTCCATCAGTTGGGTTCGCTCAACCGGTTCCGAATCCAGCGTACCACCGGCCCCACGACCGGCAGCTGCGCATACAGGAGGTCCGCGCCATCGAAGTAGTCGCGATGCGCGTGCACGCGGCCTTGTTCATCGAACTGGAGGAGAGAAATACCGGGCACCATGACCGGTCGGCCGCGGTTGAGGCGTGGATGGACGAGGTTGAGCATCCACTCCAGGCAAACCAGTGGTGGTTCCGCCACCCTTCTCTTAAACGTGAACTGGATGTGTTCGACGTTCGCGTAACTTGAGCGCAGATAGGCTTTGAATGCTGTCCGTCCCTGACAGCGGTGAAAGGGATCGGCAAACTGGACTTGCTCTGTATAGAGGGGGTCCAGGATGTCCACGTTGTGTGCCCGAAGGTGGGTCCAGGCGTGTTGAAAGGCCGCGATGTGCTTATCCATTGGCGCTCACTGTGGCTGATTTTGCGTTGGAATAGAACTCGAGGGCGCGCTGCCTCGCGTCCGTCAAATCGCAGATGGGCTGTGGGTAGCCGCGTCGGTGCAGCGCCTCTGCGCCGAGCCGCCAAGGCTCCAAGACGTCCGCGCCGGTCAGGCCATCCAATTCGGGCAGCATGGTCCGCACGAACACCCCCTCGGGGTCGAAGCGTTTGGCCTGGCGCACCGGATTGAACACGCGAAAATAAGGCGCGGCGTCGGTGCCTGTTCCAGCACACCACTGCCACCCGCCGTTGTTGGCCGAAAAGTCTGCATCCACAAGGTGGTGGATGAAGTGACGCTCACCAAGTCGCCAGTCAACCAGCAACTGCTTGCTCAAGAACATGGCGCACACCATGCGCAAGCGGTTGTGCATCCAGCCGGTCTGCTGCAATTGGCGCATCCCGGCATCCACCAGGGGAATGCCGGTTCGGCCTTGTTGCCATGCAGCAAACGCCGACTCGTTGTCGGGCCAGCGCCAGTCGGTCGTCGGATTGAATGGCCGGTGTTGGCTCACGTGATCGAATGAGGTGGCAATTTCGCGGTAGAACTCACGCCAGATGAGTTCGTTGACCCAGGCCGTCACCCCGGGGTTGCCGGATTGCAGCTCCCCCTGGTTGTGCGCCAAGACCGCCCGCAGGCAAGCGCGGGCCGAAATGAGTCCGAAGTTGAGGTATGGCGAGAGCACGCTGGTCGCCTCGCCCGCTGGCAGGTCGCGGCGCTGGTGGTACCTGTCGATGGCGCGCTCAACGAAGGCTGCCAGGCGCCGGTTGGCTTCAGACTCGGTGGCTGGCCAGGCCGAGGGGTCAGTGAGTGTGGGTGAAAAGCCCGGCAGAACGCGGGGGACGGGCTCACTGCCTGCTTGCGGTGGGTCCATGGGGCGTGGGCTTGGGACCTGTTCGACGCCCGTCGGGTTTTGAACCACCTGGGCCAGCCAGGCCCGCTTGAAACTGCTGAAGCGCCGGTGGGGCTGGTCTGAGCCGGTGCGGAGGGTCCCGGCAGGGACGATGCGCTCGTCATCGTACAGGTGCCACTGAATACCCGCTGCGCGCAGTTGTGTTCCCACGTCCTGATCGCGGCGGCGTTCGTTCAGGGGCGGCTCGGCGTGGGCGTAAACTGCGGACGCCCTGACCTCTCGGGCGACCTGCAAGATCGCGGTCGGCGCGTCGGCGAAGCGGGGTGCGGCGCGCACCTGCAGCGAAACGCCGAGGGCGCGTAGGGAATGCTGCAGCGATGCCAGGGCACGCAGCATGAAGTCGATCTGGTTTCCCCCGACCCCATGGCTGCGCCACTGCTCGGCCGAGATCAGAAAGACCGCCTCCACCTGCCGATGGTTTCGGGCGGCCTCACTCAGGGCGCGGTGGTCGTGGGTGCGCAGGTCGCTGCGGTACCACAGCAACCCGACAGTGTGATTCATGGGGTCTGCAATCCATCCGTATATT
>DHQM01000111.1:7804-9913 GCA_002408105.1 Gammaproteobacteria bacterium UBA5338
TTTTAGTTGTTGGGAGGAGCGGGCTTCGGGAAGTACCGGTCGGCGATCGCGTTGTTGATCTGTGCGAGGGCAAACTGCAGCTGGTCAATAAACTGGTGCAGCTCCGCTTGGCCCATGGCCGCAGGGTCGGCGCCTTGGAGGTTGCGCTGGGTTTCGTTGATCAGGAGCAGTGGCTTTCGGTTGCGTGGCAAGGACCGCAGGCTCGCTTGCACTTCCCCGATGCAATGCGCCACCGCGCGGGGGAACTCCGTGCTCTGCAGCAAGAAGCGCTGCACTGCGCTGCGGCGGATGCGCGCTTGCATGGACTGGCGGTACATTTGGTAGCCAGACAGGGATTTGAGCACGCTCATCCACTGAATCGCGTCGAATGAGTTGGCCTGCTGCAGCTCCTCTTCGATCAGCGCAGCCGAGCGCACGTCGATGAAGCGCGAGGTGACATCGGCGCGTTCAAGGTTCCGGCCCATCTTTACGAAGGTGTAACCGGCGTCATGGTTCATGGTGCCGGCCAGGGTTCCGGTGAGCGTCTGCGCACGGTTGATGACTTCGGCGAGGTACTGGAAACGGCCGCGCTTGCTCAAGGCTGCCTGTTGCTCGTCGCGGGTAAAGTAGTACAGCGAGTTAATCTGTTGCCAGGCTTCGCGGGGGATGATGTCGCGGATGGTGCGGGCGTTCTCTCGTGCTGCCTGCACCGTGCTCTGCAAGGAGCCCGGATTGCTTTGGTTGACAACCAAGAAGCGCAGCACACGTTGTTCGTCGAATTCCTCGTGGCGTTCCAGATAGAGCGCTTCGCTACCGGTGATCTCGACGAGGGGGCGCCACCCGGGCGCAAGCCCCTTGGGCAGGTCGAGCAACAGGTTCGTGTTGACATTGATGAGCCGGGCGAGGCCCTCTGCGCGCTCGATGTAGCGGGCCATCCAGTACAGGTTTTCTGCAACCCTTGAGAGCAACATTAGGCCCCCTCCACGATCCAAGTGTCCTTGCTGCCGCCCCCTTGGGACGAGTTCACCACCAGTGACCCGGCACGCAGTGCCACCCGAGTCAGCCCGCCCATGGTCACCTGGGTGTCTTCCCCTGAAAGGATGAAGGGCCTGAGGTCCACGTGGCGTGGTTCAATGTGGGTGTCGATCACCGTTGGCACTGTGGATAGGTTCAGTGTTGGCTGGGCGATGTAGTTGCGGGGATTTTTGCCGATCAAAGTCGCAAACTCCGTCAGTTCCTTTTTGCTCGCGTGGGGGCCAATCATCATTCCGTATCCGCCGGATTCATTGGCGGGCTTGACCACCAATTCCGCAAGGTGCTCCAGCACATAGGCGCGGTCATCGTCTCGCAGGCACACGTAGGTCGGTACATTGGGAAGCTGAATGTCCTGGTCCAGGTAGTAGCGGATGATTTCGGGGACGTACGCGTAAATCACCTTGTCGTCCGCAACCCCTGCTCCCGGTGCATTGGCGAGGGCGACGTTCCCTGCTTTCCAGGCCCGCATCAATCCAGGGACACCCAGCATTGAGTCCGCGCGAAACACTTCCGGATCCATGAACATGTCATCAATGCGGCGGTAAATCACGTCAATGCGTTGGGGGCCTGCAATGGTCTGCATGTACACGCAGTCATCGCTATCGACTACCAAGTCGCGACCCTCAACCAGTTCACACCCCATTTGTTGGGCCAGGTACGCGTGTTCAAAATACGCGGAATTGAACACCCCAGGAGTCAGTACGACCACTTCGGGAAAGTCCCCTGCGCGCGGCGACAACGCTGCAAGGGTGTCAAATAGCTGGGAGCAATAATTGTCTACAGGCTGAATTGCATAAGACTCGAACAATTCTGGAAGTACGCGCTTGAGAACATGCCGGTTCTCCAGCATGTAGGAGACGCCGGAGGGCGTGCGGCAATTGTCTTCAAGCACATAGAACTCGTCCGCGCCGACGCGCACCATGTCGATGCCGGCAATATGCGTATAGACGTTCTGCGGAACGGCAACGCCCTGCATCTGGTAGCGATAGGTCTCGTTCAGGATGACCTGATCGCGCGGTACGATCCCGGCGCGGAGAATCTCCTGCGGCCCATAGACGTCGGCGATGAAGGCATTGAGCAGATCGGAAGAGCGTC
>DHQM01000111.1:10168-10326 GCA_002408105.1 Gammaproteobacteria bacterium UBA5338
TTCACCCGCTGGACGAGCCCGTCGGAAATCTGCCGCCACTCGGCCGCTTCCAGAATCCGCGGGATAATGTCGAAGGGGATGATGCGCTCGGGATCCCCGCCCTCGCCATAGACAGCGAAGGTGATACCGATGCGGCGAAAGAATGTCTCCGCTTCCTC
>DHQM01000049.1 GCA_002408105.1 Gammaproteobacteria bacterium UBA5338
CCGGGTTGACCGGCTCCGCGGGCGGCGCCGGCGACGCGAACCGAACGGGAGGCTCAGCCGGCGGTGCGAGCGGTGGCGACATCAACCTAACCGGTCATCATGGAACAATGGGCGGGCAGATCGTGGAATTTACGACCGGGGTGAATATTGAAACACCAGGCGGCCTGGGCGGGACCTCGTACTGGGGTGGGCCCAGCAAGCAATCCGCAAGCGGCGACGCCTCAGATTCCACCAGTTACGGTGCAGGCGGGAACGGCGGGGGGGCGACAGCGCCTGTCAGTCCTGGTCTTGGCCTCGAGGGTGCCGGCGGAGACGGCGCGGACGGCGTGGTGGTGTTGCGGTACTAGGGCGCGAGGTCCTGCAGCTCTTGCACGGTGGCCACGGCCTGGGCCGCGGGATCGGGGTCATCCTGCAGCCAGTGCACGATGAAATGCACCTGCGGCTCATACCCTGGCGTCATGGTGCGCTTGGTCTCGATGGAGACACGATAACCGGCGAGCACATCGCCATAAACAATTACCGAGGGGCCGCCATCGTTGACCGAAACAGAGGTACCGGCCGAGGCGGTGGCAAAGGCCGCGCGGCCTTCATCGTTGAGCGCGGTGGTATCGACTGCCAGCGGATCATCCGCCGGCAGGCAGGCGGCCAGCAGCAGGGCGGCGGCAAAGGCGAGCAGGAGCAGCAAAAGGGTGTGGGGTCCCTTGTTCATGCCACCAGTGTACCAGATGTGGGAACGGGGCCAAGGCAAAATCAGGGAGGATGGTTGCCATGAGGCAGATCACGCAGCTGATTATCCACTGTTCGGCGAGCGCCTGGGGCAACGCGGCGGTGATCCGGGACTGGCACGTGAACGGCAACGGCTGGGACGACATCGGCTATCACTACGTGATTCCCAACGGGCGCACGGCGGCGCGGGCCGACTACGACCCGGCCTGGGACGGGATTGATCACCGCCGCGTTGCCCTGAGCGTCGAGGGGGCGCACGCGCGGGGCCAGAACCATGACAGCATCGGCATCTGCCTGATCGGCGAGGGCGACGGCCTGTTCACGCCGCGCCAGATCACGACCCTGACGGGCCTGGTGGACGTGATGTGCACCGCGTTTCAGGTGCCGCCAACGCGCGTGTTCGGTCATCGCGATTACGACCGGGGCAAGAGCTGTCCCGGCTTTGACGTGGCCGCCTGGGTGCGGGGAGGATAGGAACATGGGCGATGTGGTGGACATGCAGGCGTATCGGGAGGACCCGCACCTGGCCGGCGAGGCCCATTGCATGGCCTGTGGCCACGATTGGGTGGCTGTGGTGCCGGTGGGCGAAACGCACCTGGACTGCCCGGGCTGTGGCATGACGCGGGGTGTGCTGCGCTATCCCTGCGAGCGGGAGGAGGCACACTGGACGTGCAACTGCGGCAATCAGTTGTTCAAGGTGTCACCGAGCAGCATCTATTGCCCGCAATGCGGGGCGAACCAAGTGTTTGAGCTTAGCGGAGGGTAGGGGCATGAGCACACAGCAGGCCATCGCGATTGTGTGTGTGCTGCTGGGCAGCGCCGGGGGCTTCGTGGGTGGCGTGCTGGCCTTCGATGCCAAGATCGACGCGAAGATCGACCGGGCCGTGGCGCCCATCAACCGGCAGATCGATCAGATGGCCGACGACGTGCGGGGCATCCGGCAACTGCTGGAGCAACTGCTGCTGGAAGACCGACAAGGGAGGCGCTGATGGAAGCGGTTACCGCACTGATCGAGGCCCTGGCGGCGCGGCCGGAGATCCTGGGCATCGTTGCCCTGGCGGCCACCATGGGATTCTGCGTGCTGCGCCGGCGGCCGCACAAGGGACAGAACGCCACCCCGATTTTCGACCGGCTCATCAATGCCCAAGTTCGGGGCATTTATCTGCTCGGCGCGGTGCTGATCATCCGCGAGCTGGGCGCCATCTGGCACGGAGGCTAGACCATGGAATTTCTCACGCAGGCGGACACGCAGGAATGGATCATCATGGGGGCGGTGCTGGTGCTGGCCAACTGGTGCCCGGGGATTCCCTGGCAGAAAATCGTGCCGGGCATCATCAAGGGCTTGCTGCCCAAGTCGGCGAAGCGGTGACCCATGGGCCGCCTGGGGACGGCAGCGTTGTTGCTCGGGGGCGTGTTGCTCGTCCTGGGGGCATTGCTGACCCTGGCGGCCGAGATGGTTCATGCGCGAGGGAGACAAAAACGCCTTGCCAAGTGTCGGCTTTCCGGCCGCCACGAATAACAGTTCTGTCACAGTTAAGGGCCGATTTTGGCCAAAATCACAGCGTGTAACAGTTGCGCGTGAAACATCGCGCGGCCCGCAAAGCCGCCAGGGAGTAGCGCGCCCGCCAGGACTTGAACCTGGGACACCTGGTTTCGAAGGCTTGGGGGCGGGGTGGAAAAGTGGTGTCAGTTCAGCTTGTTGCGCGGTGGCGATTCGTCGGGTAACACGGTTGTCACAGTGTCGCGCTTGCGCAGGGCGGCGCGGAGCAGGGCATCGTCGTCGCCGAAATAGTGGCGCAGGCTGGCCTGATCGCCGTGGCCGAGCAGCTTGCGGATGGTCTCGGGGTCGGCGCCCAGCTCGCGCAGCAGCGTGGCATGGCGGGCGCGGGGGCCGTGGGTGGGCTTGGGCCAGCGCTTGGCGTCGGGCCGCACCTGGCGCAGGTAGCGGTAGAAGGCTTGGGTCAGGGCGTGGGGGCGCGGGTAGGCCGGCGCGTGGGCGGGGGTGGCATCGTCCAGGTACCACACCTCGTCCGGGTAGCGCTCGCGCAGGGCCGTGGCGTAGCGGGTGAAGGCGTCGGACAGGGGAATCTGCCGCTCGCGGTCGGCCTTGACGCGGAAACGGCCGGGCACATGGCGCAGGGTGAGCACCTGGGCCTGCAGCTCCAGGTGGGACCAGGGCAGAAACGCCACCTCGGCACGGCGCAAACCAATGAGGTCATGGGCCATGAAGGCGCGCTCGTGAAGGTGATAGCGCCAACGCAGCCAGTCGGCGCGAGCGGCGGCGCGGGCGCGGCCGGCGGCGGCGAAGCGGGCCACCTGTTCGGCGGCGGCGGCATGGCGCGCGCGAATCAGGGCCAACACATCGTCCAGCAGAGCCTGGTCGGGCACCAGGGGCGGTAGGGCCGTGGTGCGGGGCATGGGTACGGGCGGCAGCCGGTCGAGCAGCCCGGCCTCGTGGGCCTGGCGCAGGAAGGCGCGCAGGGGGTTGAGCCGGGTCTTGAGCGTGTAGGGCGACCAGGTGGGGTGGGCGGTTTCCAGCGCGGCGCGAAAGGCGGCCGTGTGGCGGCGGGTGAGCGTGTGCAGGGGCAGGTCGCCCACGTGTGCGGCCCAGGCATCGCGCATGGCCTGGTAGTACCACAGCGTGCCCTCGGCCTTGTCGGCGGCGGCGGCCATCCAGTCGTCCATGGCGTCCAGCACGCCCTGGCTGCGCAGACGCCGGGCGGGCGCGGCGGCGGCTTCCTGCAACAGGGCCTGCAGCGTGTCCCGGTAGCGGCGTTCCAGGGCCGCATTGCCGCGGGTCAGGGCTGCTGCGTCGGCATAGATGGGGGTGCGCGGGTCGGCCGGATCGCGCCCCACGATGTCCAGCTCGTCCCAGGTGGCCAGGACACGCTGCACCCGGCGCTCGGGCTGGCCCGGGCCCGCCTGGAGCCAGAACACCCCGCGCACCACCGCCCGGGGCGGCGGGAGGAATTCGTAGGTGACGCGGGCGCGGCGGCGGCGGCTCATGGGCACCACCCCTCGCGGCGCTCGCCGTGGTAGGGGCGGCCCAGGCCGGCGGCGATGAGGGCGGTGGCCAGGTCCTGGCCGTCCAGCTCCACGCGCACCAGCTGCCGGCCGTATTTTTCGCGCCCGGCGGTGTAGACCTGCACCTGGCGGGCATCGTCGACCAGGGATTGCACCAGTTCCGTAGCCCGGCGGCCCAGCTCGCGCTCACAGGCGGGGGCAGGGCGGCGCACCTCGGGCGTGTCCACGCCGGCCAGGCGCGCCATGTCCGTGGCCTTCAGGCCCGGGTAGATGGCCATGCGCAGCTCCAGGGTGTCCCCATCCACCACGCGCAGCACCTGGGCCGGGTAGGGCCCGTGCCATTTCCGCGCGCCCGCCGTCGCGGGGGCCGTCCCGGCCAGCAGTGCCACCAGCAGTGTCGTGATCACGTGCCGCATCTGTCCCTCCTTGGCGCTTGACAGGTGAACAGGCGTATCCTATGGGTAGGAAAAAATCAAGGAGACGGGATGAAGGAATTCGACGCGCAGTTCGTGTTGGACTGCCTGGCGGTTCGCGGCCTGGAGGCGCCCTACCTGGACGCCGTGGCCTCCATCCTGGAGCACCGCCCGGGCAGCACCACGGCCTGCCCCATGGCCCCGGCGGCCGCCCTGGAATTCATGATGATCCTGCGCCAGCTCGCCGACTGGCCCCAGCAGCACCGGCGGGCGGCGGGTTAAGAGGCCTTCAACAGCGCAATCCATTTGGCAAACAGCAGTTCGCACTGCGCCTTGGTATATGGCACATCCGGCGCCTTTAAGGTGGCCGGCGGCCCGCCAAATCCATCATCTAACCAATCCTTGTATGGGACATGCGCCATTCGGCCTCTGTGGGCAATCACCGCTTTGAGAATAACGCTATTGGCCCCATTTCGGTCACAGGTCAACAGGTACTTTTGCTGCGGAACGTCATCGCGGCTAAACAAGGAAAATGACAAATCCGCAATCTTGAAATCGTTACCAATGATGGATCGCTCTGTGTGAATGCAGACGTCGTAGACCGCGCTGTAGAAGGAATCGACTTCGGTAATGGTGTAGTCGACAAGCTGCCACTTAGAAGCTTTCGTTATCGCCACGTGCCGGTCGCTCAAGGCTCTGCAAAGGGCGCCATGATCATCGTCACCCCATGCAACCCCGGCGAGCAGCATCAGTAATAAGGTCAGCAACAATGGTTTCACAAGCCTCCGCTTTCCGATTTGGCGCATCGTCAATGCAAGGCGGGTGGGTTAGTCTTCTTCCGGCCGCGGCTTGAGCCACTCAAGCAATATTTTGTCAACTCGCTCTAACGTGCGCTGATTGGAGGTCTCGATGTTCGTCAGGCACATATGGATGCGGTGCAGCGCTTCGTTGGATTGGCGGGTGTTGTAGCGCGTTTCAGCTGTGCGCTCGGATAGCTGATCCATCCATTTATTTATGACGCTTACGTGGAACAGTGTTCGCATCAATGGTCGTGAAAGCAGCCGCCACAGTTGCAATACCAGAATGACTTGCAGCACGACCACGGCACCGAGCAAAGATTCCAGTATCATCCCGCCTCCTGGTTGGTTTCCTCCTGTTGTGCGAGCTGGGCTTCCAGTTCCTTGATACGGTTTTCTGCCGCGGTAAGTTCCTTGCCCAGGCGCACGGCGTGATTCTGGATCAGCATCCGGGCTTCCTGTTCCTTCTCCAACGTCTCCTGCAGTTCCACGGGCGGCACCACGTCCCGGTCCCGGAACAT
>DHQM01000186.1 GCA_002408105.1 Gammaproteobacteria bacterium UBA5338
CTCGAACTGGCTTCGGGGGGGCGATCGATCCCGGTGCGGCGGGTGAGGTAACGATTCGGAGCGGGTCGCGACCCAATGAAAAAGCAAAAATTTGGGGCCTAGGAAGAAAAACGGGGCCGTGCGCGGCCCCGTTTCCTGTGCTTTTTGTGATGGAACTGCGTGCGCAAACGGCTTACTCGCGTTCAGCGGACTCCACTTCCTGGCCTTCGCCAAGAATGACGAGTTCAACCCTCCGGTTCTGCTGCCGGCCTGCTGCTTCGTCGTTCGATGCNNAAGGAACAGTAGAGCGTGTTCTTGGAATCGCCACTGCTGGACTTGGTCATGAATGCTCCGTCACTCGATCCGGTCTCGACCGATTCACTTTAGCCATTCGGTCGGGCCGGGTACAATGGCGAACTTCCGCGCCGCCGAACTTCCTCCTGGACGAAGCCTTTGCCACTCCGGCCTTCGCCCCCGGCGCCGCGCCGCCCGATTCTAGATAGGTATCGGGCCAAGTTCAATCTAGTCCGGCGCGATCAACAACCCGTTAACTCGTCGTCTTGCCCGCGGCATCCTTCTTGCCGCCGGCGTCCTTGTCGACCGGCTTCGGACGGGATCGGACCACCTCGTCGATCAGGCCGAACCCCTGGGCTTCGTCGTTCGATGCAACTGGAAAGCGTTCGCCGTAGCCGCGCACATACAATCGGTTCTCGGCAATTCCCTCTGCGACGAGAAAATCCTTCACCGCTTGCGCGCGTTGTTCAGAGAGGCGCTGGTTATAGGCTTCTGAGCCCACGCTGTCCGTATAGCCCTCGATCAGTACGTTGCGTTCGGGGTGGTCCTTCAAGGCCCGGGTCAGCTGCGACAGGTTGCGTTGGACACCGCTCTTGAGCTCCGCCTTCCCAAAGGGAAACAGCACTTCCCCTAGGGTGACCACCAAGCCGCGGTCTGTTTGCTTGGTTTGCATCGCGTCCAATTGGGCTTCAAGATCGCGAACCCGGGCTTTTGCTGCGGCCGTTTCCTGGGCGCGGGATTCTCTGAGCATGGACTCGCGCTGGGCGCGCAACTCTTTCACGCGTGCTTCACTGGTCTTTGCAGATGCCACCTCGCGGGCTGTCGCGATCTGCTGTTTGGTGACGTAGATTTCGTGCTCGGTCTCACGCTCGTCTCCATCCTCCCAAGCCTGCTGGGCTTCGCGCAGGTTGGACTGTGCCAACTCGATCTCGTCAGCTGCATAGGCCTGCACGTCGCGGTCTGTGCTTGCCGCGTCGTACATGCGCTGGACCTGCTCGAGCTCGGGATTCGTGGGATTACCCGCACAGGCTGCGAGAAGTGCGCTGGCAGCAAGCGCAGTTGGGATGCGCAAATTGTAGGTGCTCATCAGATAAAACTCCTTGATTTTGGCATGTCGATGTAGGTCTGAACCTGTGTATTGGTCCCTCATTGGTTCATCTGATTGCGTTCGATTTCTGCTTGCAGACTCTCGATCGCGTCCATCAGTTCAGCCACAGCTTGTTTCGCGCGTTCAGACCGTGCCTTGGCTTCCGCGAGGCGCGCATCGGCAATGGCCTGTTCTGCAAGCAGCCCAGCGCGTTCGTACTCTTCGTCTTTCATGGCACGCTTGGCGTTGTCGTATTTATCGCGCGCCAGCGCCACCTCTGCTGGTGCCGCTTCTCGAATGCCAGGTTCACTGGCATCCTCTACTGCGTACTCGGCCTGAGCCATCAGTTGGGTCGGAGGGTTCGATGAGCAGCCGACGACAAATAAACCAGTCCCGATTGCCAGTCCTGCTTTTAGTGCTGTGCCGATGAGTTCCATGCGCTTCTCCTTAACTGTAACGGTCAAATTGGCCTGGTAATTCACAAAAAAATGGTCGATCAACCATTGGTTGGATCGAAAATTCAATTGTGAGTTCAATATGTTCTGTCTGGCTTAGAGTGTTTGTGTTTGGGCGCGTGCCGTCTCGCGCAATGGCTGGCCCCCACGTTAGTGGGGTCCTCCTTCGGTTGTGGCTGATTGGAGCGCCACCGGCTCCTTGAACGTGAGGGTCCGGTAGGGAAACGGAATTTCGATGCCTGCCTCGTCCAGCGCACGCTTGATGCCACGCACAACCTGGTCCCGCGTTCTGTGCATGTCGATCGGTTTGGACTTGGCCCACCAGCGGACGGTGAAATCGATGGAGGAGGCGTTGAATTCGCGGGCGTAGACCTCCACTGGCTTGCCATGTTCAACCAGTTCACCTATGGATTCGACCGCTTCGCGAATGACCTCGCGCGCCTGATCTGCGTCCTCCCCGTAGGCCACACCACACACGACTTCGAACCGGCGCAGTGTTTTGTCCGTCCGAACGAATACGGGGTTTTTAAACAGGTAGCTGTTCGGTACCAGCACCAGCTGGTCATCGGTGCGTCGCACGTAGGTATCGCGAATGGTGATTTGTTCAACCTTGCCCTCAACGCTTTCGCACTCAATGAAGTCGCCGATGCGCATCGGTTTCCTCAACATGATCATGGCGCCGGCGAGAAAATTTTCGAAGATGTCCTTGAATGCAAGGCCCACTGCGATGGAGCCAAGACCCAAGGCAGCCAATAGTTTGGCAGGTGTCAGGCTCGGGAACACGACCGTTGTGGCGACCAGGAAGCCGAGAATCCAGGTTGCAACCTTGGCGAGGGTCAAAAACAAGTCGCGCAGGGAGGGGCGCACGTGAGAGGAGTCCAGCACCGAGGCCAGCAGCCTGCGAACCATTGCTGCTGCTGCCGCGGTCAGTATCAGCACCAGGATCGCAATGGCGAGCAGCGGAAGGGTTTTGATGACACCGACCAGCATCCCGTCTAGTTTCGAAATCAACGGGGCAACAAAGGCGTTTTCATCCATGAACCGTTTCCTGCGGTGGTATGCCGGGTGGGGTTTGTTCCAGCGGGTGGCCTTGGGTAGCGCTCGAGTCGCGAGGAGTCACCCGGCTGCGTTAGACCCAAGGCGGCCGTTGAAGTTCGGTACAGCAGGCGGCCCGGTGTTGTTTTGTTCCATGAGATGGCCGATTATTCGCTGACCGGTTTGTGGATCAGCCGCAAATCCTCGCGCAAGCCCCCGTAGTGCCCAAAACCCAAGGAAGAACGATGCGCAAACTCCCTTTAACCGTTGCCCTCTGCCTGGCGGCTGTGGTGTCCGCGGAAACCACGGAAGAAGAGATGGCACGCTATCAGCAACAGTTGAACCGTGAACTGTTTGGAACCGGAGACCCTACACCCTCGCCTCCGCCGCCTGAGCCTAGTCCCGCGCCCGCACCGCCTGAGCCTGTTGTGGCGACCACGGCGCCCGCCTCAGCCGGCCCCCCTGCAGCCTTGTTCACTTCCTACCGTCTGGTGGGGTTGGCTCCAGGGATGGAAGAAATCGCGGTGAAGGAGGCGCTGGTGGCGGAGGGTTACGTCTGCGACCACCCAAGTCAGCGCGCCGCGGGGATGATGGGGATGAAAGTCTGCGTTTATCCTTCAACGCAGATGTCGAAGGTGGTGATGTACGCGGTTGCGGGAGGTCGCCTCAGCCGGCTTGAATCCATCGAGCAGCACCGCACCGCTTTTGGTGACGAGATTGCTGCTCAGGCCAAGCAGAGCTTTGCCGACCAGTTTGGCGCGCACGCGCGGTGCAAGGCCAAGCCCGAGAAAAGCACCGAGCGGTGTGAAGTCATCGGCCATGGGTACCGCATTAGCTTTGTCACTGAGCTGGACGAAGACGACGAAAGCCTCAGGGTGGTGCGCGCGTTCGGCCGCCTCTAGCCGACAAGCCGTTCTTCGAAGGCTCGTGGGCCGATCACGTCCAGACGGTCGGCAGTCCGCCAGGTGATCGCGCACCATGCAGCACAGCACAGCCATTGCAGCGTTCGGCCTATTGCTCGTTGCCGAATTTGGGGACAAATCCCAATGGATGGCGCTTGCGCTTGCACAGCGCCACCGGCCGCTGCCCGTTCTGGCCGGTGCCCTGGTCGCTTTTGCGGTGCTCAACGGGCTCGCTGTCACCTTCGGGAACGCCCTGGCACAGTTGGTGCCTCAGGCCGTGGTGCTGTTCCTTGCCGGTGGTCTCTTCTTGGTGGTTGGGGTTTCTGCCTGGCGCAACGCCGGCCAGGTTGAAGACGCAAGCACTGACACGAACGCAAGCGCCCGTTGGGTTTGGCTGCTGGCCTTTGCGTTGATCTTTGCCGCCGAGTTTGGCGACAAAACCCAGTTCACTATGGTCGCACTCTCCGCCCAGCCTGGGGCTGCCTGGGCAGTCTTTGTCGGCGGAACCGCCGCCCTTTGGGTGCTTGCGCTGCTCGCCGTGGTGGTCGGCAAGACCGCGCTGCGCCGTGTGCCGCGGGTCCGCGTACAGCGAGTCGGCGCATTCGTGTTTATGGTTTTTGCAGCCATTTCGTTCTCCCGCCTGGTGTGGGTGACGGTCGGTCCGGCTACTTCTTGATGCGGCCCATCAGAGTCACCAACTCCTCAAACTTGCGGCGCTGATCAACCAGGTTCCCGCTGCGCAGGGCATCCTCCACGCAGGTGGCGGCGTGGTGTTTGAGCACCAGGTCTTCCACCTTGCCAAGGGCTGCGCGAACCGCACTGATTTGGTGAAGAATGTCGACGCAGTAGCGTTCGCTTTCAACCATGTCGATCAGGCCGCGGACCTGACCCTCGATCCGCCTCAGGCGCCTCACCACTGCTTGATCCGAGTCAATATCGGTCATTGATCAATACTCAATAGGGGTATAGGGTATTTGTCAGTGGCCATTCTCGTTCCTATTGCAGCGATGAACAAGTGCAGACCTGTGCCGTTTCTCCGGCTCAAAAAACCCGGACGGCATTCCCGATGGTTTTGCTGCTGGACGGGGGCTACCCGTCGGCGCTGCCGGTGTGCGCTGCGCTGAAACCAGGGTCTGGGCTGATCAGCCGCGCGCAGGCACCGATCCATCTGGTGGCTGATATAAGCAAGGGATTGGCACAAGAGAGGCGAACAATGGTGACAAGGCGGCAGTTTGTTCAGTCGGGAGCGGTGGTCGCGAGCGCTTATGGACTGCAGGGGTTGACCCCAGTCTGGGCAAGGGCGGCAGGGTTGGTACCTTCGGGGCGACAGGCCAGCGAGTGGAGCCTGTCGATCGCCCGCACGCCGGTGCAGGTGGATGGGCGGCGGGCTGAAGCGGTCACCGTCAACGGTTCGTTGCCCGCACCGCTATTGCGGTGGCGCGAGGGTGATTCCGTGACGCTGCGGGTCTCAAATGGATTGGATGAAGACACTTCGATCCACTGGCATGGGATTCTCCTGCCGTTTCAAATGGACGGAGTGCCCGGCGTGACCTTTCCGGGGATTCGTCCAGGAGAAACCTTCACCTACCGCTTTCCCGTCAAGCAGTCAGGCACCTATTGGTACCACAGCCACTCGGGTCTACAAGAACAAATTGGCCTCTATGGCCCGTTGATCATCGATCCTGCGGATCCCGATTCGGTGGACTGCGACCGCGAGCACATCCTGGTGTTGTCCGACTGGACCTTCGAGAGTCCCCACGCGCTCTTCGAGAAGCTGAAGAAGGCCAGCCACGGATTGAACTTCCAGAAGCGGACATTGGGTGATCTCTTCAAGGATGCCGATCGAATTGGCGTGGGCGCTACGCTGGATGAGCGGCTGATGTGGGGGCGGATGCGAATGAGCCCGACAGACATCGCAGACGTCACTGCTTCGACTTACACCTACCTGGTCAACGGTCAGGCGCCTGCGGAAAACTGGACGGGGCTGTTCCGGCCTGGAGAACGGGTGCGTCTGCGCATCATCAACGCCTCAGCGATGACATTCTTCAACCTGCGCATTCCCGGGTTGGCGATGACCGTCGTGCAGGCAGACGGGCTGCCGGTACAACCGGTAGAAACCGACGAGTTTCAGATCGGCGTGGCAGAGACCTACGACCTGATCGTGCATCCCGTCGAAGACCGGGCCTACACGGTGATGTGCGAAACCATGGATCGCAGTGGATATGCGCGCGCCACGCTGGCTCCGCGGTTGGGCATGGTGGGCCCTGTCCCCGAGTTGCGAAGCCGTCCGTTGCTTTCCATGAGGGACATGGGCATGGCCGACCACGGGGCGCACAGCTCCGGTGCAGATGGGACGTCACCCGACCACCAGGTGGCTCAGCCCAACGGTGGCCATGAGGGAATGGACCACAGTTTGATGCACCACAGCCCTGTGTCTGAACCTCACGGGATGGCACCGATGACTTCCAGCCCACCGCCCCTGCACGCGCATCCGCGTGGTCCTGGCGTTGCAAACCTGGCCAGGGCTCCGAGCAGCCGCCTGCATGAACCGGGCATTGGCTTGGAGGCCGTCCCCCACCGCGCCCTGGCATACGCTCAGCTCAAGAGCCTCCACCCCAACCCAGACCTGCGTGCACCCAGTCGTACCCTGGAACTGCACCTCACAGGCAACATGGAACGGTACATGTGGTCCTTTGATGGCGTGCAGTTCTCGGCAGTGACCGGCCCCATTCAATTTGTCGAAGGCGAGCGGGTTCGGATGACACTGGTGAACGACACCATGATGGCTCACCCGATTCACCTGCACGGCATGTTCTTTCAACTGGTCAATGGGGCTGGGGCGCACCAGCCGAACAAACACACGGTGATCGTGAAGCCGGGAGAGAAGCTGTCCATCGATGTCACCGCGGATGCAGTCGGTGACTGGGCTTTTCATTGCCACCTGCTCTATCACATGCATGCAGGCATGTTTCAGGTGGTTTCGGTGCGTCCCCAAGCGCAGGCGTCGCAGGCATGAAACCCCTGCATCCATGTGCTCTGCTGATCGGTTCACTGCTTGCAGTTGGCCTGGCCTACGCCGAGGGCGCTGCGGGTGTCCACCACGACGAGAGCGCCATGGCGGCCGCGCGCGCCCATCTGCGCACCCACATGGGTGGTCAGAGATTCGCCATGGCAGCCATGGAGCGGTTCGAGTATCAGTCGCACGAAGGCGATGGTCGCTGGCTGTGGGATGCTGGGGTCTCCTACGGCAGCGACCTGCACAAACTGTGGTTGAAGACGGAAGGGGAATACCAGGTTGAAGCGAATGCGGCCGAGGAAGCCGAGCTACAGGCGCTGTACAGCCGCGCCATTTCGCCATATTTCGATCTCCAGCTGGGTTACCGGGTCGACCTGGAGCCGGACCCCGAGCGGCACTTCTTCGTGCTCGGCGTGCAGGGGCTCGCGCCCTATTGGTTGGAGGTGGATGCTGCGGCTTTCGTCAGTGAAGATGGTGACCTTTCCGCGCGCGTGGAGGCCGAGTACGACCTTTTTCTGACGCAGCGGCTGATCCTGCAGCCGCGCGCCGAGATGAATTTGGCGGCGCAGGATGTGTCCGATTATGGCATCGGGTCCGGTGTGAGCACGGTGGAGGCGGGGTTGCGGCTGCGCTACGAATTTCGCCGTCAATTCGCGCCTTACGTGGGTGTTGCCTGGCTTGGTCGATTCGGCGAGACCGCTGACTTGGCCCAACGGCATGGTGAGCAACGCAATGCCTGGTCGGTTCTCGGCGGTGTGCGCTTCTGGTTCTGACGGGGGCGGCTCGCATCGAGGCTTAGGAGGAGGAAAGTGCAGGAATTTTTGGCGCACTGGCATCAGGCGGCAACCACCAGCGTTGGCCTGTTCTGGATGGCGTTCTGGGCCTTCGGGCTGGGATACCTGATCAGCAGCATGATTCAGGTGTTCGTGACCCGCGAGCGCATGCGCCGGCACCTGGGGGAGACGGGCGCGGCCAGTGTCGGTCTCGGCGCATTCTTTGGATTTGTCTCCAGTTCCTGTTCGTTTGCCGCCCTGGCCACCACCCGTTCCCTGTTCGCCAAGGGCGCGGGACTGGTGCCGGCGCTCGCCTTCCTGCTCGCCTCGACCAACCTGGTCATCGAACTGGGGATCGTGATCGCCGTGTTCCTGGGCTGGCAGTTCGTGGTCGGCGAATACCTGGGAGGCGTGCTGCTGATTCTGCTGATGTGGCTGGTGGTGCGCCTCACTGCCTCGAAAAGGCTGGTGCAGCGTGCACGCGAACGGGCGCGCAAAGCGGAAGACGCCGAGGAAAGCGATGAGCGCCCGGATTGGAAACAGCTGATTCGCAGCCGCGCCGGTTGGCGCCAGGTGGCCGGCAAATACGTCATGGAATGGCACATGGTGTGGAAGGACGTCACCCTGGG
>DHQM01000086.1:0-11035 GCA_002408105.1 Gammaproteobacteria bacterium UBA5338
CTTCCAGGGCTCAGCAGACGGCAGCCTTTACTGATCGATACAGGTACCCGCCGCGACTTTGACAACTGCAATCTGGAGACCGATGTTCTGGTGGTAGCGGACAAACAACACCCCGCCATTGCCAAGGGCCTGGCGACATTCCATCGGCTCTGGTCCAACCAGGGCGATGTGGCCTACACGCAAGCCTTTGAGGCGTTCGCCGACGACTCGTCGATCAAATATGCGAATTACCGCATGATGGAATCCACCGGACTATCCAGGTTCTAAGGCCTCTTCACGCCCAGTTTGAAGCGATCGCGATCATGCGGCGCATCCAGATTGATCTCCGGCCCCAAGGGCACAATCCGATGGGGATTGATGGTGGCGTGGCTGTAGTAGTAATGCTGCTTGATGTGATCGAAGTTCACCGTCTCGGCGATACCCGGCACTTGGTATAAATCCCGCAGATAATTGGATAAATTCGGGTAATCGGCAATTTGGCGCAGGTTGGCCTTGAAATGGCCGTAGTAGACCGCGTCGAATCGAACCAGCGTGGTGAAAAGACGCCAGTCCGCTTCCGTTAGGGTATCGCCCACCAAGTAGCGCTGCCGGGCCAAAATGGCCTCCACCTCGTCCAAGGCGGTAAACAGTGCATGGCACGCGCGTTCATACGCCGCCTGTTCGGTGGCGAAACCGCAGCGATAAACCCCATTGTTGATCTCTGAGTAAACCTTGGCGTTGATGGCGTCGATTGGCTTTTTGAGCTCGGCCGGGTAGTAGTCCGTATCGGAACGCGCATGGTTGGCGAACGCGCGATTGAGCATGCGAATGATCTCGGCGGATTCATTACTGACGATGGTTTCGCGCTGTCGATCCCAAAGCACCGGCACCGTCACCCGGCCGCTGTATCGAGGCTGAACCCGGCGGTAGAGCTCATACAGGTAATGGGCGCCGTAGAACGGCTCCGGGTCTTCGTCTCGAAAGGCCCAGCCGTGCTCCAACATGTGCGGATGCACCGCCGTGACACCGATCACCGCCTCCAAGCCCTTCAGACGGCGAAAAATCAGCGTGCGGTGGGCCCATGGGCAGGCCAGCGACACATACAGATGGTAACGATCCGGCTCGGCCGCAAAGCCGCCCTGCCCGGTCGGGCCAGGGCGGCCGTCGGCTGTCACCCAGTTTCGAAACTGCGATTCACTGCGGACGAAATGCCCGCCCGTTTTTGCCGTGTCGTACCACTGATCGTGCCAGACACCGTCGATCATCACACCCATGGAAGGCTCCCCCTAGCGCTGATCGGCCGAACCGTTGATTCGCCGTGCGAATTGATCCAACGCCTCCAAAGCGGTACCCAAAAACTCCCGCGTACCCGCGTCGGTCAATTGCCCGTTCTGGTCGAATTTTTGATGGGCCGCGCCGATCATGACTTCCGGCTTGTTCATGACGTGAACATCCAGGAAGACCAGGACTTGCCGCAGGTGGTACTGCGCCCGGGCGGTGCCCAACCCGCCCATGGAGGCACCCACAATCGCCAAGGGTTTGTTGGCAAAGGGCTGGTTCGGCAAGCGTGAAAGCCAATCGATGGCGTTTTTCAGCACTCCGGGAATGGAATAGTTGTACTCCGGCGTGGCAATGATGAGCGCATCGGCCTCGCCGATCGCTTCGCCCAGACGCTGCACGGCTTCAGGAAAACCCACCGCTTGGGCGTCTTCGCTGTAAAGCGGAATGCCCGAAATATCGCCGATTTCGATCTGCATGCCCTCGGGCGCCAACGACTGAGCAGCCCGTAGGGTCGCCGTGTTGTAGGAGCCGCCGCGTAAGCTGCCGGACAATCCAAGTACTTTCAAAGTCGCCATGTCTGATCACCTCCAATCAAAAACTCAATTAACAAATCAATTACATGCCCACTGACAGGGCGAGAATTCGTATGCCCTCACGGCAGGTCGAACAGCAATCCACCACTGGACAACCGAGCAATCGCTTCGACCCCGTCGTCCGTAACCACGGCGCCGTCTCCGGCGCGAATCACGGTATCTCCCAGATCGAGCGCGCCTTCGGTCAGGTGAACGTAGGCCGTGCGACCCTCTGCCGACCCCACCTCCAGGCTTTCGCCGGCGTTCAGTCGAAAATGGCTCAACAAAACGTCCTGATGAATCAACAGCGAACCACTCCGGCCATCGGGGGACGCCACCAAATGAACACCGCTGTTGTTATCCAAGCCGTTCAGCTGGCGATAACCGGGCGTCAGGCCCTGGCGGTTCGGGCGGATCCAGATCTGCAGGAAGCGAAGCGGCTGCCGGGCCGAGCCGTTGTATTCGCTGTGAGTGATACCGGTACCGGCGGTCATGACCTGGAACTCGCCCGCTTTCAGTCGGCCGACGTTTCCCATGCTGTCGCGGTGTTCCAACACTCCGTTCTGCACGTAGGTGAGGATCTCCATATCGCGATGCGGGTGGGTTTCGAAACCGGCCCCCGGTGCGACATGGTCTTCGTTCAGCACGCGCAAGACAGACACCCCCATATATCGGGGATCGTGGTACGAGCCGAACGAAAAGCTGTGCCAGCTTTGCAGCCAACCTGTCTCGACATGTCCTCGTTCATCGCTGCGGCGGAGATTGATCATGGGAAACCTCCTGATCTCGCCTAAAAACCCATACTTGCTTCCTGTGGAAACAGGTTACTAGCTGCAAAAATGGCAATAAACAGCACTTTTATTGTTTATTTGTTTCCAAATCGTTGACAAAATAGCGGCCATGGATCGAATCAAGGCAATGGAAGTCCTGGTGGCGGTGGTGGACCGGGGCGGATTTACGCCGGCGGCCGATGCCCTCGGCATTACCCGGGCCTCGGCCAGCAAGATCGTTCAGCAGCTGGAAGATGTGCTGGGCGTGCGGCTGCTCCACCGCACCACTCGGCGCGTAAGCCCCACGGAAATCGGCCAGGCCTATTGTGAACGGGCCAAAGGGATTCTGGCCGAATTAAAAGAAGCCGAAGCGCTGGCCCAGCAGCAGAGCCTGCAACCCACGGGCACGCTGCGGATCAACGCCCCGGTCTCTTTCGGCATTCTGAACTTGGGGCAGGTGGTGGCGGAATTTATGGCCAGACACCCGGCACTGCGGGTGGAATTCGATTTGAGCGACCGCTTCGTGGATTTGGTGGACGAAGGCTACGATGCGGCCATCCGGATCGCCAACTTGGGCGACACCAGCCTGGTCGCCCGCCGGTTGGCCACTTCCCACGCCGAGTTGGTCGCGGCACCGCAATACCTCAAACGTTTCGGCATGCCCGGCCATCCGCGTGATCTGAAGGATCACATCTGCCTCGGCTATGGCGCCCATCCCGGTGCGGAACTGTGGCGCCTGCATGGCCCCGACGGCGAGCACTTGGTGCGGGCAGGCGAGCGGTTGAGCACCAACAACGGCGACTTTCTGGCTCATGCGGCGGCGGGGGCCTTAGGCATTGCCTTGCTGCCGGGATTCATTGCCCGCCCACACCTGGAACAGGGACGTATCGTACCGGTGATGCCGGCATACCGGCCCAGACCTTTGGACATCAATTTGGTGTACCCGGGGCGGCGTTATTTATCGGCCAAAGTCCGGTTGTTCGCCGAGTTCATGAGCGAGCAATTTCGCGACGTCACGTTCTGATGGTGCCGAAAAGGGCGCTGTGAGGTGACAGCCGCTTCGGCGGCACCGTCCGCTGGCTCATCATCCAAGTGTTGGCCCCCCGCGCAAACACGATCGCGCCAGCCAACTTGATCTGCCGTTAACCGCGGGCTGGGTGTTAGGGCGATGCAGGTGTTCGTGCACAGCAAGGACTCATTGATGCTCCGGTCACCAGCATCCCTGACAGTTGCATCTCGGTAGAGCCTCTGCGCACAATTTTGCACACCCTGCGGCCCTGCAGCACGGCCCCTCCGACCAAGCCGGCGACGGGAAAATGCCGCCGCCGCGCCATTTTTTCAACCATTCCATCTGGGACAAACGAGACCCACCATGCACGTCGACCCCATCATGCCCATCCTTGTGGCCACAGTGCTCGGCATCCTGCTCGTCGGGGTCGTGGCCCAGCGGCTGCGCCAACCCAATGTGATTGGATACCTCATTGCGGGAATTGTGCTGGGGCCCCACACGCTTCAGGTGGTGTCGGACCCGCAGGTTCCCGAACGCATGGGTGCCATCGGTGTGGTCCTGTTGCTGTTTTTTGTCGGCATGGAGGTGTCGCCACGCAAGCTGCTGTCAGGTTGGACCGTCTCGGTGTTCGGCACGGCGCTTCAAATCGGCGGGAGTGTTCTGGCAGTCTGGTTGCTTGGCCTGGCACTCGGCTGGTCCCTGTCTACGGTGGTGCTGTTCGGGTTCATTGTAAGTCTATCGAGCACGGCGGTTGTGCTCCCGATCCTGCAACAGCGCAACGAGCTCGACACCCCGCTTGGCCAGCAGGTCCTCGGGGTGTTGCTGGTGCAAGATCTGGCACTGGTGCCAATGCTGATTCTGCTGGGCGCACTCGGCGGTGAAGAGGTCCACTCCGCCACCCTTGTGCTCCAGCTGACTGGAGCGGCGCTGATCGCCGCCCTCATCACTTGGATGTTCCTTAGGGAGCGGATTCACATTCCGCTGCCAGGCTGGATCCGCCGCGATCCCGAAATGCAAGTCTTTGCGGCGTTGGTACTGGCCCTTGGTCTCTCCTTGTTGACCGGATTGCTGCAGCTCTCCACCGCACTTGGGGCGTTCACAGCCGGGATGCTGATCGCCTCCGCCCAGGAAACCGACTGGGTGCACCGACACCTCGAGCCGTTTCGCGTTGTTTTTGTCGCTGCGTTCTTCGTCTCGATCGGCATGCTCGTGAACCCATTGTTTCTGTGGCAGAACCTGGTCCAGATCCTACTTCTGGTGGTTGCGGTGTTGCTGACCAACACCCTGCTCAATGCCCTGATCTTTCGAATGCTTGGCAGTGACTGGACCCAGTCGATGTACGTCGCAGCCTTGCTCGCCCAAATCGGCGAATTCAGCTTTGTGCTGGCTGCACTCGGTTTTACCGCCGGGATGATCGATGACCAGGGCTACCAACTTGCTGTGGCTGTGATTGCCTTATCGCTGCTGCTGAGCCCCGCCTGGATTCAATCCGTGCAACGCCACAGCAAGCGCCGAACGAAGGCGCGCCCCAATATTGACCCGCCGACGGACCACTGACTGGAACCGGCCGAGGACACCGACATGACACTGGTTGGCAAGCGGTACCACCCCCCGGGAACGCCGCCCGGCACCTTGACCTCAGCAGCGGAGGAACCCGCGTTCATGCGGTACCTGCACTACCATCCTGGATCGGTGCACACAACGGATGAACCGGAGGTGGATGCGATTTCCCATCCGCCCGTCGAAGGCGCGGTCGGCTGGCTCGAAATCACGGGCACACCATCTGCGCAGCAGTTGCAGCAAATCCTCGACCGCTTCGATGTGCATGCTCTGGCCCTTGAAGATGTCCTCAACCAGGGACAGCGGCCCAAGCTTGATCGCGAAGACGGCTACCTGTTTTGTATCCTTAACTGGCCATCCGTTGCGATAGACGCACAAGAACTGACACTGCAATTCCACCAGGTGAGCCTGTTTCTGTTGGACAACCTGGTGATCTCGTGCGCACCCCGAGGCACTGACTGCTTCAGCGCAGTGCGCAACCGCATCGAACGAACCCAGGGGAAGCTGCGCAGCCACTCCGGCAGCTACCTCCTCTATGCGCTCATCGATACCGTGGTGGACCAGGCGTTTCCGGTACTGGAAGCCTTGGGAACGCAGATCGAAACGCTTGAGGAAGCGGTGCTTGAAGGCCGCAATGGGGTTGTACTTGGATCCATTCACCGCACCCGCAGGGAACTCATTGTCCTGCGCCACCGGCTGTGGCCTCAGCGCGAAGTCATGCGCGCGTTGCTGCACGACAGTGACGACTGGTTCCAGCCGACGGAACGGATCTACCTATCGGACTGCCAGGACCATTGCATCCAGTTGATGGACTTGCTGGAGACCTACCACGAGATGACCCGCGGGCTGCTGGAAATCTACCTGTCCGAGCAGAACAACCGGATGGGCGAGGTCATGCGGGTGCTCACGGTGATTGCGACCCTGTTCATTCCGCTGACGTTTCTGGTGGGCGTGTACGGCATGAACTTTAATATCGGTGACAGCCCCTGGGCAATGCCCGAATTGCGCTGGAAGTACGCCTATCCCGCGTTGTGGGTCTTGATGGCGTCGGTTGCCGCAGGGATGCTGATCGGTTTTAAAAAGCGCGGTTGGCTATGACTTCTCCTCGGCCGACCGCGGTGCAACGGTGGTGCCCGGCTGCTCGCGCACCATGCCGCCCGTCAGGATCATGCGCATGGCATCCTCAACCCCCATGTCCAGCGCCTTGAGCCGGTCAGCTGGCAGGTACAGGGTATACCCCCCAACCTGGTAGCTCATGGGGAAATACACAGCGACCAGGTTGTTGTCCCCCATGCCGGACAGCTCCAGGTTGCGGCGCGTCACCAAACCAATCACATGGGCGCCAGCCCCAACCTCAAACGCCACCACCTGCTGGGGTTCGCTGGCTGGTTTTTGGCCAGACACGAATTCCATCAAGTCCCGCACACCCAGGTACACGCTCTTCAGCAGTGGAATCCGCGCCATCACCCGCTCGCCAAAATCGAACAGCTGACGCACCGCCCAGGCGTTCAGGAGCAGGCCGAGCAGGAACACCGCCCCGATGCCACAAGCAATGCCAAGACCTGGCAGGTACCAGGCATCCGGAATGAACCAGCGGATCAGGCTACCGAAAAAGCGCTCTGCAGTGAGCGCGAGCCAATACACCAGATACAGCGTAATCGCGGCCGGCAGCGCGGCAACCAGCCCCTGCAGGAAAACATTGCGGATCTTGCGCATTTTCAAGCCCCACCGGTCACATCACGCCCCAACACAGCACGCAACCGCCGGCGCACCCTGTGCAAGTTTCACTAAGAGCCAGGGTCTGGGGCAACCGGCCAGCACGCCGGCGCACCACGGTCCTGCCCGATCGATTCCAACACCGCGGCGTGGCGCTGCAGCTCGGCGGCATCGGCGCGCACCACGGGCAGCACACCCCGGGGCACCGTCAGCGCCGTAGCATGGGCCTCCCCGTCGGCGGGCAACGCCGAGGAACCCTCCGCTGCCGGATCAAACAACAGGCTGGTCTGGCCGCCGGTCAGCAGCAAATACACATCCGCCAGAATTTCTGCGTCCAGCAGTGCTCCGTGGAGTGTGCGCTCGGAATTGTCGACACCGTAGCGCGAACACAAAGCATCCAGGCTGTTCTTCTGGCCCGGGTGCTTGTGTCGAGCCAGTGCGAGGCTATCGATCACGGTGCAGAGATCGGCGACGCGGCGGTGTTCGCTGCCCAGCAGCGCCAGCTCGTGGTCGATGAAGCCCACGTCGAAGGCAGCGTTGTGAATGACCAGATCGGCACCCGCGATGAACTCGATGAACTCTTCGGCGACCTCTGCAAACCGCGGTTTGTCGGCCAGGTCCTCAAGGCTGATCCCGTGCACCGCGCGCGCACCCTCGTCGATATCACGCTCAGGGTTGAGGTAGCGGTGGTAGTGCCGGCCCGTCAAACGCCGATCAAGCAGCTCAACGCAGCCGATCTCGATGATTCGGTGCCCGTCACTGGTCTCAAGGCCAGTGGTCTCAGTGTCGAGCACCACTTGCCGCCGACTCATGTTCGCCCCCCTTGGGACTGCGCTAACCCCAGGGCTTCGTCAATCGCCCGGTTTGCGAGCCGGTCCGCACGCTCATTTTCCGGGTGTCCGCTGTGTCCCCGAACCCAGGCCCAGCGTACCGTGTGGCGCGCCACCTCGGCCTCGAGGTCCTGCCACAGGTCCGCGTTTTTGACCGGCTGACGGCTTGCAGTGCGCCATCCGCGTTTTTTCCAACCGGGCAGCCACTCGGTCAAACCCTTGTGCAGGTACTGTGAATCTGTGGTGATGAGCACATCGCTCGGGCGCTTCAGGGCAGCGAGGGCCTGAAGCGCGGCCATCATTTCCATGCGGTTGTTGGTGGTGTGGGGCTCGTAGCCAAACATTTCCCGCTCATGTGCTCCCGCGCGCAGCACCGCGCCCCAGCCACCAGGGCCGGGATTGCCCCGGCAGGCACCATCCGTGAAGATCTCCACTTGCGGCGGGTTTGGGTCAGGAACCATGCGGACCTGGTTCTCGCTCGACTCGACCAAGCGCCGGCTCCGGGAAATTGATCACCGCTAGGCGGGGCCGCTTGCGCCGGCGTCGTTCCAGAGTTAGGGCGGCGCGCTGCTTGCGCACCACTGCCAAATAGACCCCACCGACTGGCCAGTTGTTGCGCTGCGCCATGGCCCTGAGCAGCGTCGACTTGGGCAGCCATTGGCGGTTCCGCAGCGGCGGCTTGTAGAGCCCATAGACCACCCCTTCGAGCGGACAACCCAGCAGGGAGGTCCAATCTGCCAGTGTGTGGGCAGGGAGAAAACGTCCTGACCAGGGAATGCTGCGGTTGCGGGCAAACCACTTGGAGAGTCCCCACAGCGACATTGGATTGAAGCCCAGGACCAACAGCCGCCCGCCGGGCACCAATGCCTGTACGGCCTCACGCAAAACCTGGTGGGGACTGTCCGCATATTCCAGCACGTGGTGAAGCACCAGGTGATCCACTGAATCCGGGGCAAAGGGCAGCGACTCCGGGTCCACCAACAGCCGCGGTCCAGGGCCGGGGTCACTGACGGCAACCGCGCGCAGCCGCTGCTGCACCGGAGCCGCCGCGTAGCTCAGGCCGTTGCGCAAGACACTGAGCTCAACCAGCGCACGGCCCCAGCAGTCGGGCAATACTTCATCAATCAAGGCTTGCTCGGCGCTGATGACGTCGCGGCCCACCGGAGTGGCGAACCAGTCGTCGATGCGCTCTGCGGACAGCCTGCGTGTCAATTGGTGGTGGCGAAATATCGGCATGGTCACTGCCTCAACTCGGGCCCAGTGCGCCGTCCGTCGCACCGGGATTCTGTCATCCAAAAAAGGCGGCTAAAATATGTGCTTTGCGCTCGGCGCCTTGGTACTTCACCGGAACCGCACCCGACAAAAGATGGGCTGCACCTTACCGAGCCACACCGCTTCGAATCAAGCCAACAGACGGAATCTGCCACCTTGAGCCTCACCACCGCCCTCCGCGGGAAACGCCAGCTCCCTTACATCCTTTGTATTGGCCTTGGCACCATTGTACTGACTGGGTGCCAATCGACCGAACCGAGGGTGCCCCCAAGCGACGCACAGACCTTGCAACCAGGGCCTGCCAGCCATCTCATGTTCTCTGACGCGCAGCATCCCCACTTCGGTTCACGCGTCGACTGGGACAGCGCGCTCGGTGATTCTGCGTCGACGCCAGTACCGCCAACCGACCTATGGGACCGGCTGCGCGCCGGCTTCAGGCTTGAGATCGACGGAGAAAACCCCCGGATCGTCACCGCGGCCAACTGGTACAGCGAGCACGCCGCGCCTTGGGCCTACATCAGCGCACGAGCCTCCCGGTACCTGTACTTTATCCTTGAGGAAATCGAGTCCCGCGACTTGCCGGCCGAGTTGGCGCTGCTGCCAGTGGTAGAGTCCAGCTATGACCCGTTCGCTTACTCCCATGGACGCGCGTCCGGACTGTGGCAATTCATCCCGAGCACAGCGGCGCACCTCGGCCTGCGACAGAACTGGTGGTACGACGGACGCCGTGACCTCCGCACCTCGACCCAAGCCGCACTCGATTACCTCCAGCAGCTGCATCGTCGCTACGATGGCGATTGGCTCCTCGCGTTGGCCGCATACAACTCCGGCATGGGTACGGTGGACCGAGCCATGCGCCGCAACCGACAACGCGGCCTCGGCACCGCATTCTGGGACCTTGACCTGCCGTCGGAGACCCAGGCCTACGTGCCCAAGCTGCTGGCGGTGGCGCAGCTGGTGCGCACGCCCTTGGGCTACGGGCTCAATTTACCGGCCATCCCCAACGCCCCCTACTTCGAAGTGGTGGACTGCGGCTCTCAAATCGATCTGAGCTTGGCAGCCGAGCTCGCCGGAATTTCCGTGGAAGAGCTATACCTGCTCAACCCCGGATACAACCGCTGGGCGACGGATCCCGATGGCGGCCACGAGCTGCTGGTACCACTCGCCGCCGCGGCACGACTGCAAGCCGGATTGCTGAACCACCCCCCTGAAACCCGCCTGGAATGGGTGCGTTATCGGGTGGCCCGAGGCGATTCCCTGCGCTCCATTGCACTGGCGCACCGCACCTCGGTGGAGGCGCTGCGCGCGGCCAACGCCATCCAAGGGCACCTGATTCACCCTGGGGACCAATTGATGATCCCCGTGGCAAAGCAGATCCCGAGTGCCTATGCACTCAGCCAGGAACAGCGCCTCGCCCAGCTGCGCGCGCGATCTGGTCAGCGTGGGCAGGTGCGGCTTGATCACCGGGTGGCGGGCGGAGAGAGCTTCTGGTCCGTGGCGAGGAAGTACGAGGTCGACATGCACCAACTCGCGCGCTGGAACGGGCTGGCCATCAAGGACACGCTCAGGCCCGGCCAGACCCTGGTGGTATGGCAGCGCGCGACGACCACAGCCACACAGGCCGGACTGCCACAGCAGATCCGCAAGCTTGGTTATCGGGTCCGCAGCGGGGAATCACTCGCAACCATTGCGTCCAAGTTCAACGTCAACGTGCGTGACATCCTGGAGTGGAACAATGATTTGCGCAGCCGCAAGTACATTCACCCAGGTGACCGCCTCACCCTATACGTGGACGTCGCGCAAACGTCCTCCTGAAACTAGCCTCAAGCTAGACGCTATGGCTAGCGACGCACCACCAGGCGCGTAAGACAGAGCGTGGTGTATTCAGCGAAGTGGCGAAAACTGGCCACCACCTCGTCATCCAAACTGCGCCGTCCCAGACTGCGATCGGCGTAGAAGAAACCGATCACCCTGTGCGCTGCCGCCAGCGGCGCCACGAGAAAACCGCTGCGCGCCAAGGGGTGGCCCACCAGCCCCCGGCACAGC
>DHQM01000086.1:11274-19448 GCA_002408105.1 Gammaproteobacteria bacterium UBA5338
AAGGGCTGGCCCAACAGCCCCCGACACAGCCGCTGGTGCTCGGCGTTGTGACGATCGAAGCAAAACAGATCGGGCTGCGCCAGCAGCGCCGTGAAGAGGTTGTGGTCGGCATCGAGGGGAACAGAGAGCCGATTGCGCCAAGCAGTCATCTGGGTGCCGCGCCGCCCCACGACCTGCTGGGCTCGCAGCCGTTGGGAACGCTCGTCCACAAGCAGCAAAGCAACGCGGTCCATCTTCAACCCCCGCTGCACCCCTTCTGTCATCACCTGCAGCAGCGCGTTGAGGTCTGCGCGCTCCACAACCATGGTGCTGGCCTCACGCAGTATCTCCAATTGCAACCTGGGGTCAAAGGCTGCGTCGTCGGACGCTTCAGTGCCTGGGTCAAGGTAGGCGAGGCCATCGGACAGCGGGTGCAGCCCAAACCCCTCGGCGACCCGCACCGCTTCGTCGGCGGTTCGGCGCACCTGCTCCTTCGCGTCAGCTTCCGAAAGCCCCATCAGCTCGGCGGCGGCCTCAAGCAGCTGTTCCAGGTCGTGGGCCTCGGGGTCGGCCAGTGCCTGCGCGATCTGTTCGCCCAGAACCACCGCGCGAACGGGTTGAGAAGCGGTTGCGCTCTGGCCAGCTCGCTGGGCGCTCTGCAGCACCTCACCAAGCTCCCACTGCTGGGCCAGGCTCTTGTTCAACGCAGAGAAACTGATGCCGAGAAGTTCCTTGGACAGATCCGCCAAGTCGCCACCAGTTTCGGTCATGCGGCGATCCAACTCCGCCACCCGCGGATCGTCCATGGACCAGAGCACCAGTTCACCCACATTGAAGAGCAGCGCAGCGATAAAAACCTCTTCGCGTTGCGCATGCGTCAGGCGGCTCGCGAGGTTGCGGGCCTGCACCGCAGCATGGAACGAGCGGGCCAAGGCCTCGAGCAGCCGTGGGCGCGGCTGCTCATCGGCAAGGGATTCGATGACCATCGCGGACACGGCGATCGAAAGGACCCCGCTCACACCGAGCAGGATGATGGCTCGACTCACCGTGGTGATGGCCAAGGCCCCAGGGTTGTAGTAGGCGCTGTTTGCCATTCGCAGCACCAGCGCGGTCAGGTTGGGGTCTTTGAGAATCACCTCTGCGAGTTGGTAGGTCGAGGTGTCCGCGTCGGCGGCAAGGGCGCGCAGCTCGCCGAGCACACTGCCGAGCAGCGGCAGGTCCATGCCGTCGATCCGACCGAGCCAGTCTGCAAGCTGCATGGGCCCAAGCGGCGTGGGTTTAACGGGGGTGCTGTCGGTTGGCAACTGTCGTTCGCTTCTGTGCAGATGACGCCGCGGTTCGGACAGCTTCAAGTGGAAGCCATCCATTAGCGGAATGGCCCAAGAACACGCAATGGATCACATTTCGATTGCTTTGAGTCTAGCAGTGCCTGGCCTCAGTGCCTGGACAAGAAGCGGCGCACCGCTGCAGTGGCATGCTCCAGGGTAAAGGCCCGGGCTTCGTGGTGAGGAATGTGGCCGGCTTCGGGGTGAATACAAACCTCTGGTGCGCTCGCAAGGTCACGCTCCAACGCCTGAATGTTGTGCCGGTACCCGTAGGGGTCGCGGTCGCCTTGAATCACGGTGACCGGGCAGCGCACCCGCAACAGGTCCTCGTGCATCTCCCAGCCCGCGAACTCGGGTGAACTCCACGCATTGGCCCAGCCATAAAACATCGAGTCGGTGTTGTCACCATGGTAGCGTTCGAGGCGTTCGCGCAACCCGCCGGCCTCAAAGGCTTCGATGACCGCCCGCATCGCACCGCCGGCGCCAGGCCTTTGCTCACCGGTATCGACCGATGCGTTGCTCGGGGCTTCCACTTGTGGAGCCAAACCAATGATGCCAAGCACGGCGTCCGGGTGCGCTGCAGCAAACAACAAACTCATGGCTCCGCCGTCGCTGTGGCCAATCAGAACCAGCGGACCATGGTCAAATTGACTCAACACTTCGGGCAACACCTCAAGTGCCTCGACCCGCCGATAGGAGCGCTGCCTCGGCTCGGTCAAGGCATCGGACTCGCCGTGGCCCCACCGGTCATACACCAATGCCGGAAGACCCGTTGCCTCAACCAGTTGGTCGGGAAAGTCCTTCCACATGCGGATGGAGCCCAGCCCCTCGTGCAGAAAAACCAAGGTCGGGGCCGTTGGTGTCAGCGCTCCGAGGGTTCGCCACCTGAGTCGATGCCCTCCTGCCTTGATGTAGCCTTCATTGATCAATCGATCGGCCATATCGAACTCCGCAAGCAATGGTGCCCCGCCCGGAACGGGGGTGACTCAATCGGCACTGGCCACGGCGTCGGTTTTGGCTGCCATCACAAAGTCATTGCGGTGCAACCCATCGATCTTATGGGTCCACCAGCGCACCGTCACCGCCCCCCACTCCGTCAGCAGGGCCGGGTGGTGGCCTTCGTCCTCGGCCAGCGCGCCCACACGGTTGGTAAACCTAAGGGCTGCGGCGAAATCGGCAAAGGCGTACCGGCGACACAGTTGCAGCACCCCGTCGTCTTCAAGCAACTCCCAGCCCGGGATCTCTTCCAGCATTTGCCTCGCCACCGGCGCTTCGACCCGGGGCGCACCGACCCTGCAGACCTCGCATTTTTCTGCTTTTAATTCAGTCACTTGGTCTAACCTCGCAACGGTTTATTGCATTCAAGTCGAGCTCAGGTGTTGCTAAAATAACAGTTCGACTGCGCGGTTCAAGCCGGGATTCGCGGTATGATCTGCGAAACAAAGTGAGACCGCCTGCTACATAAGGACTACAACTATGGCCTTTCTACAAGGCAAGCGCGCACTGATCGTCGGTGTGGCGAGCAAGCTTTCCATCGCTTACGGAATCGCCGAAGCCATGCACCGCGAAGGCGCAGAACTGGCGTTCACCTACCAGAACGACAAGCTCAAAGACAGGGTCACCGAATTCGCCGCGGGCTGGGGTTCGAACCTATGCTTTCCCTGCGATGTGGCCAGCGATCAAGAAATCGCCGAGGTGTTCACCGAACTCGCGAAACACTGGGACGGCGTCGACATCGTCGTCCACGCTGTCGGTTTTGCACCCCGCGACCAGCTTGACGGGGATTTTGTGGAGGCAACCACGCGGGCAGGCTTCCAGGTGGCGCACGACATCAGTTCGTACAGCTTTATCGCCCTGGCGAAGGCAGCCCAGCCCCTGATGGCCGGCCGCAACGGTGCCCTGCTCACGCTCACTTACCTGGGCGCTGAACGCACCATGCCCAACTACAACGTGATGGGTCTGGCCAAAGCCAGCCTTGAGGCATCTGTCCGCTATATGGCCACCAGCCTTGGGCCCAAAGGCATCCGGGTCAACGCCGTTTCGGCGGGACCCATTCGCACTTTGGCGGCATCCGGCATCAAAGATTTCAAGAAAATGTTGTCGTACAACGAGGCACGCACACCGCTGCAGCGCAATGTCACCACCGCAGAAGTCGGCAACGCCGCCGCCTTCTTGTGCTCTGATTTGGCCAGTGGGGTGACCGGTGAAGTGATGTATGTGGACGGCGGCTTCAACATCACCGCGATGGGGAGTACCGAAACCGAAGCCTAGCGCTTGCCCCCTCCAGCCGCGGCCCTCAGGCCGCGGCGCGAGAGAGGCCTGCAAGCTGCTCGGTGAGTTCCGTCCAGCTTCTTTTCTTCTCCAGCAAATTCGCCTTCCAACCCACGTACACCCGTTTGATCTGCACCAGCTCCCATTGGTGCATCAGCTGGTCGGCCTTCGCCTCGGTCCAGCGCTGGCGGCTCTCGGACCAGGCATTGATCACCTCGACCAAGTGCTCGTACTCATGGTGCAGGCGCTGGCTCCAGATTTCAAAGTCGCTCAGCCCCTTGGCTTTATGCAATGAGCGCGCAAGCTGCTGTTCGGCCTTTGCCCGTTCGATCTTTGCCTCAGAACAGCGCTTCAGGCCGTGTGTCAACCGAACCGCTGAGAGTCCCCGAATCATCCACTTGGTCGGGTCGAAGTGCCACCAGCGGATGCCGTTGCGGTAGTCCCACTGAAAGCTGTGGTGGTAGTTGTGGTACCCCTCACCAAAGGTGAGAAAGGCCACCCACGGGTTGTCACGCGCCGTGGTCTGATCAGAATACGGTCGCTTGCCCCACATGTGCGCCAGCGAGTTGATGAAGAACGTGAAGTGGTGAACGACCACGAGGCGCAACAACCCCGCCATAAGGACCATGCCCAGGAGGTCCCCATTGAGCCACCCAAGCAGCGCTGGCAACCCCAGATTCATGACCAAAACCAGCACCAGGTAATGGCGCTCTTGCCACATCACCACCGGGTCGCGCTGCAAGTCCCGCACGTTGCTGAAGTCCTCGGTGGTTCGCCGGTACTCTCGCAGCATCCAACCCAGATGGGAGAACCAGAACCCCTTAGGCGCCGCATAGGGGTCGCGCTCGACATCGTCCACGTGACGATGGTGGCGCCGGTGGTCAGCACACCAGTTCAACACACTGTTTTGCAGTGCCGCGGCACCCCAAAGCGCGAACCAAACCCGCACGACCGGGTGCGCTTCGTACGCGCGGTGCGCCCACAACCGATGAAACCCACCGGTAATCGCAGTGCCTGACGCCGCACCGAACACCGCGAACATGGCCCACTCGAATCCATCGTAGCCGTTCACCAGGATTCCATAGAGTGGCACGGCCAAGACCGCACCAAGCGCGGTGAGGGAAAAAACCAAAACGTTGACCCAAATGAACGGGGGTTTATTTGAAGCAGTCACGAGAACCTCGTTTGAATGCATCGGTTGGCGCTTACCCACCCCGGGTGAAGCGCAGGGGAAACGAGCCGGACCCAAAGGCCACCGGTGGAGTCTTGTCGAACGGGCAACCACTCTGAAAGGAAAAGCGGTGTCGGCGGCCGGCGGACTGGCGACCCGCCGACCGTGGGAGAACTATAGCCAGCAACACCGCCTGGCTCAAATTAAAGGCCGCCGGCGCCCTTAAGAAACCGAATTGCGCAGTGCTGCAATGCGCGCCTCCAGCGGAGGGTGGCTCATAAACAACCCAGCAAAGCCGCCCTTGCGCCCCAGAATGCCGAATGCCGTCAACTGATCAGGCAAATGGCTCGGTTCGCTGCCCCGCTGCAATGCCTGGAGCGCATTGATCATTTTGTCTCGTCCCGCGAGCCGTGCACCACCCGCATCGGCGCGGTATTCCCGGCGCCGGCTGAACCACATCACAACGATGGTGGCGAGCACGCCAAGGCAAATCTCCGCCACCAGTACAGACACAAAGTACCCAATGCCCATGCCCTGTTCATTGCGCAGGATGTTGCGGTCAACAAAATGTCCGATGATCCGAGCAAGAAAAATGACGAAGGTATTCAACACGCCCTGGATGAGCGTCAGGGTCACCATGTCTCCGTTGGCGATGTGGCTGATCTCGTGCCCCAGTACAGCCTCGACTTCGTCGCCGCTCATGTGCTGCAGCAGCCCAGTGCTCACCGCCACCAGCGCGTTGTTGCGTGAAGCACCGGTCGCAAAGGCGTTGGGTGTCGGCGAGTTGAAGATGGCCACTTCAGGCATGCCAATTCCAGCTTGCTGGGCCTGGCGCCGCACGGTGTCCAAAAGCCACTGTTCAGTACTCGATCGCGCTTGGGTGATGACTTGCGCCCCGGTGCTCATCTTGGCCATCCATTTGGAAATGGCGAGCGAAATAAAGGCGCCACCAAACCCAAACACGCTTGCGAAGATGAGCAGCGCGTTGTAATCGAGACCACCTGTTTCGTCGAGCAAACGGTCCACACCCAACAACCGCAGCACGATGCTCAGTACCACGATGACTGCCAGGTTGGTGCCCACGAACAGCAAAATGCGCTTCATTGAAAACGTCTCCTCCGAGAGGGTCTGCAAAAGTCGGCGACAGCATACCGGAACTGGTCAGGCCAAGGTATGCACCTGCTTCCACCGGAAGCAGGACTGCGCGAAAGTGGATATGGGGGTGGCTGGGCAGGCTTGCAAGCGCCAAGACCGGCAAACCGATGCCAAAGAGAAATGGTAGGCGCGAGTAGATTCGAACTACCGACCCCCACCATGTCAAGGTGGTGCTCTAACCAACTGAGCTACGTGCCTAGCTTTGGCCCCCACTTTCACGGCCAGAAAGGGGCGCGTAATGTAGCAGCGAGCGCCCCGATTTACAAGAGAATCAATCCCGGCTCTTCCAGCCCGTTACTCTAGAATGGTTATTGTGTAGGCCTACAATATTTAGTCCGAACCAACTCTGCGAAGCGTGGGATCGCACGGATCTTCCAGGCATAGCTTTGGCGAACGGCCTTAGCGGCTAAAGCGCGCCTCCAGGCGTAGGCGCGCGGCTTCGTCCAGACCCAATTGTTCGCGCATAAAGGCCTCTCGCGAACCGGAGGTGTCCAACATTACCTGCCAGGCCCGCTCCAGATATGGAACGCGAGCATCCAGAATCGGCAACACAATTTCCTCATCTACCGACATGCCCTCCTCGTTGAAAAACTGCTCGAACTGGGCGATGGCGGCATTTTTGTCGGCATAGGCATTTGATGAAAGCAAGTAGTCCTCGCGCACCAGACTGTCGCCCACACCCAGGGCCGACAGAATCAATGCGGAAGCAATACCAGCCCGGTCTTTGCCAAAGGAACACATCACCAGAACGCCGCCATCGGTATCGAGCATGTGCTGAAACATGGTCCGGTAACCAGGTATTTCCTCTTCGGTTAACTCCCGATAGCGCTCGCCCATTATTTTTTCCGCCCCGGCGGGGGTCAGACCTTCTTCGAGCAACATGGACCACAAGTTCTCAACACTGGCGACCAGCATACCCAACTCAATCACTTCGACATGCTTCCCGACCTGCAATACGTTCTTGCGCCGTTCCAGCGGACTGCGAAAGTCGTAGATCGTATTCACCCCGAGTTCTGCAAAATCCGCCTGGTCGGCGTTATCAGCTAGATTGAGAAACCCCGAACGGTACAAACGATCACTCCGTGTATGCCGACCGGAGCCCGTGCGGTAACCCCCCATATGGCGCAGTTTCATGGTTTTACCCAATGACAGAAATCGCTCCATTACGATTGGTCTCCAGATACAAAAGTGACAGCACCGGGTGTCCCGGCCCGAAAGTCGGGCATCATGCCTCGATCGATCCAGCTTGACCAGCGACCGACTTCCCTGCTACAAAAAGCTCGACCGACACTTTATCCGATAATACCCTAATTGAATCGGTCAGAATGGGCGAGGCGCACCAAGGTCGACCAATCGCCATACCTTGAGGATGTATGCGCGGGCGGGCAATCGCGAGTTGACGTAACTTAAGCACGGCAACCACATCGCTTGTTCCACCGACAATAAATAGAACCATTTTCCCGAGGGAGGGTTACACAATGATTACCGAGCAAGATGTCTATTTCCATGCCCCCACGTCCGATCACTACACCTGGGCGGAAACCAATTACTTCGGTTTCTATGTGCCAGAGGAAAACCTACATGTGGGCGCTTACGTTCAGGCCAAACCCAACCTCGGCGCAGTGTTGTCCAGCGTGACTATCTTTGACGGTATATCCAACACACCTCACGAGATTCTTTATTCCGACTGCCATGTACACCTGCCGATGCCCGAGGGCAACCTCGACGACTTCGAACTGGCCAACGGCTTGGCGATCCGCTGTACCAAACCGGTAATGGATTACCACATCCGCTTCGACGGCGGGCAGGGCGTCAGCTTCGACGTCACCTATGCGGGGCTGATGCCCCCCTACGACATCCATGACCCGGAGATGGACCCGCTCGCCGGCGCCCAGCTGGAGGGGGACACCGTGAGCGCCCACGCCTACGCCGGACACTGGGACCAGAGCGGTCGGGTGCGCGGCACGCTCGAGCTGCGCGGCGAGACCTATGAGATCGACTGCGTCGCCAGCATGGACCACAGCTGGGGACTGCGCGACGAGCGCTCGCTGAAGCATTTTTGCTGGATGAACGCAAACTTCAGCGACGACACGAGCATCCATTGCATCTGGCTGGTGGATCCCCACCGCCTGGACTGCTATCCCACCATCGCCCACGGCTATGTGCGCGAGGGCGATCAGGTCTATGGCATCCGCGGCGGGACCGGCAGGGTGCATCGTCACGGATTCCTGCACAAATTCTTTGAACTGGAGGTGATTCCCTGGCCGCAGATG
>DHQM01000080.1:0-4519 GCA_002408105.1 Gammaproteobacteria bacterium UBA5338
TTTCCCGGAATTTCCAGGTGGTGTCCACGTGAAGCAGCGGAAAGGGGGGCTTGCCAGGTGCGAACGCCTTCATCGCCAGGTGCAGCATGACTGCGGAGTCCTTGCCGATGGAGTAAAGCATGACAGGGTTGCGGAATTCGGCAGCCACTTCGCGAATGATGTGAATGCTTTCGGCTTCCAACTGCTTTAAGTGGGTCAGCTTGTGGTCTGGGTTCATCGGCTCTTCTTCCGGTACGTGAAGGAATTGTGGCGCGCCATGGGACAACGGCGCAATTCTGACATGCTTCGATGACCTGGGGTTTTCAGTTCCCCCCAGTGTTGAACCCCCATGGTCACAAACGTTGCAGCCTCAGGCGCAACGAGTCTGCGGCGCGGGCTGCCGTGTCACCGTAGCTCAGGACCGCGGTGCTGGCGTTCTTGGGTTGCAAGTAGGTTTCGGTCACCCGCTGGAGATCGGCGAGCTTGACGGCGAGAATGCTCGCCCGCACCCGTTGGATGTGGTCTTGCTCGCGGCCGTGCAGGCGGTTGAAAAAATCGCGCTTGGCTTCGCCCGCGGGGCTTCCCGGCTTGTCGACCCCGCCGATGGCTCCAAGGATGGCCTCTTCGACCGGCTGCCAGGCGTGACGGTCCGAAAGCACCCAGTCGATTGCGCGGTCAAAGTCGCGGAGGGTCTCTTCCAGTCGGGGGTCGCGGTAGGAAAACAGTCGAAACGCCGCCACATTCGCATCTTGGCCGGCGCCGGCGCCGTAGGCGCCACCCCGTTCACGGATGGCACTGTGGAGAAAGCCATTGCGCAAAAAACCGCCCAGAACGGTCAGGGCGGCACTGTCCGGGTGGCCGACCGGAACAGTGGGGTAGGCCCTCGCGCAGAAGTTCACTTGGGTGTTGGCGACCCAGAGCTCGTTGCGCGCTTCGCGAATGGCCACGGGATCAAACGCTGCAAACGGCGCGTCAGTCGGTGTGTGGGCGGAGGAACTAGACAACTGGTGCCACTGGCCAAGGACCCGGTCGGCGGATTCCGCGTCGCAGACGCAGAGGCGTTGGCGTGGGGCGCCGGCGATGCACTGGTGCAGCCGCTGCAACCGCTCGGTGAGGTCGCTGGCGGCCTGCGCGTCGTGCTTGAGCAACTGGTCGAGTGACTTGAGGCGGCGGATGCCTTCCAGCCCGGTCTGCTCGTGGTGCAGGCGAGCCAACGGGCTCATGCCGCCAACCGCGGCCATCATGGCCAGGCTGTGGCCTTGTCCCGTGACGCTGCGTTCACGGCTGGCCCGAGCCTGACTGATCAGGTCCAGGATGCGCGCCTGCTCGTCGAACCGCGGTTCTTCCAGGGTGCGGTCGAGCAGTGCTGCGAGGGCGTTGCTGTTGCGACCGAGGGACTTGCCGGACACGACAAGGTAGGCGCCGAGGTGTTGCTCATCATCGACGCTGGATCGCATCGAGGTGAACACTGAGAGTCCGCCGGTGTGCTGGCTCTGCAGCCGCTGGACCTCCAGGTAGTCGTCTTCACCGAGGCCGACTTCGCTCAGCAGCAGCGTGTACAGGGGCAGAAGCTCGACAAGGTCGTCGTCCAATTCAGGCAGCGACAGGATCCACTGCGCATACACCAGTCCGTTGGTGCCGGTCTGGTACAGGGTTGAGCGCACCCCAGAAGGACCGGTAAAGACCTGCTCCGGGGAGGGCTGTATCACCTGTTCCGGTACGTCCTCAAGGGTCACCTTGGGCAAAATGTCCGGGTCGTCCGTCTGGGCCTGGCGGGCTTCGAGCGCCGCGGCCTGGCGGACCAGTTGCTCAATCTCTGCGGCCCCGAGGGCGGACTTGATGTGCTCCAGCTGTGCCTGCTGGGCGGCGTCGCGGCGCGCTGAAATCTGTGGTTCGGGCGCGAACGTGAGCCGGACCCGGTGCTGGTTGTCGAGCAATAGCTTGCGGACCAGGCCAGGGAAATACGCTGGGTCTTGAATCTGCTTGCGCAGGCGTTCCAGGGCAGGGTCCAGATCGAGTCGTTCCCCAGGATCGCCTCCGTGCACGGCTGCCGAAAGGCTGGAGAGCAGCAGCTGCAAGCCAAAAGGGTAGCCGTCTCCGCCGATTTCCCGCTGGCTGATCTCCAATTGGTGCAGGGCCGCTTCAAGTGTGCTTGGTTCGACGCCCTGATCCGCGAGGTCGCGCAGTAGGCCCAGAACCTCGGCCTCGATGGCAGCGGCGTTGTGCGCCTCGGCGCCTTCAAGTCCACACACGAAGACGATCTCTCGATGCGAATCTTCGACCCCACACAGTGGCGATGGCGAGTTGCCGAGGGTGGAGGTTTCCAGGAGGCGAGTCAGGGGCGATGCGCTGTGGTCCAACAGCACGGTGGCGAGCAGGCGTGCCTCCAGAACATCATCGAGGTGGGTGCAGCGGCCCAGCAGCCAGCCCACCACAACGTGCGCTTGGGGCGCTTCCGTCCGCTCATCCACCGGGTAGTGTTCCAGCACCTCAATTGGGGCGAAATAGCGCTGTTCGTCGTGCAGCGCCAGGTCGATTTCCCGGGCTTCGAAGCGGTGCAGCGCATTGGCCTCAAAGCGGGCCTGCAGCGCGTGTGCGGGCAGGTCGCCGAAGGTCATGAAGATCGCGTTGCTTGGGTGGTAGTGCGAACGGTAGAAGCGCTGCAGCTGCGCGTAGGTCAGCTGAGGAATGCAGTCCGGTTCCCCGCCGCTGTTGAAGTGGTAGGTGGTGGTCGGGTACAGGTGGCGGCACAGGCCCTGCCAGAGCTGGCTGGTTACCGAGCTCATGGCCCCTTTCATTTCGTTGTAGACCACACCCCGGTACACCAATGGTGTGTCCGGATCGCCAGGGCGTTCGAACTCGAGCCGATGGCCTTCCTGGGCGAAGTCCAGCGGATCCAGTCGCGAGAAAAAGACTGCGTCGAGGTAGACATCAAGCAGGTTGAAGTAGTCTTTGCGGTTCTGGCTCGCGAAGGGGTAGGCCGTCCAGTCGCTGCTGGTCATGGCGTTCATGAAGGTGTTCAGCGAGCGGCGGATCATCATGAAGAAGGGGTCGCGCACTGGATAGCGCTCGCTGCCGCAGAGGGCGGTGTGTTCCAAGATGTGGGCGACGCCAGTGGAATCCATGGGGACAGTGGGAAAGGCCACCAGAAACGCATTTTCCTGGCTGTCCGCCTGGATGTGGTAGTGCCGTGCCCCGGTTGCGCGGTGGCGGTAGCTCACCATCTCCATCTCCAGCGCAGCCAAACGGTGTTCGCTGAGTCGCTCGAAGCTGGCGTGGACCGGTGTGGCGGATTGGAGGTCGGATGCGCTCATGGGTGCCTTTTTGTATTCAGATGTTGCGGTATTTCGCGGTATTTATCGTCGGGTGGTGTCGCGTCGTTCAGAGCGGGCCTGTGACCCGCACCCGTCGGCTGCCGGGGGTGGCTGCAGGGCCACGGGCCTTGCGCCGCAGATCAATCTGCCGGTCGATGGAGTTCTTCAGTGCCACCAACAGGCCCAAGCCGATAAATGCCCCCGGTGGCAACACCGCGAGCAAGAAACCCCGGTAGTTGTCGACCAGTGTGATTTGCCAATGCGCAGTGCCCGGCACCAACAGTTCCATGTTAGCAAATAGCGTGCCTTGGCCCAGGGCTTCCCGCAAGGCGCCAAGCACGATCAGAACCGCCGCGAAGCCGCTACCCATTGCCAGGCCATCTGCAGCCGAAGCCCACACGCCGTGCTTGCTCGCGAAAGCATCTGCCCGCCCGAGAATGGCGCAGTTGGTGACAATCAGCGGGATGAAGATCCCCAGGATTTGGTATAGCGCGTACGCATAGGCCTGCATCAACAACTCTGCGCAGGTGGTGAACCCTGCAATCACCAGCACAAACACGGGCAGCCGGATGGCGTCGGGCACCTGGTTGCGCGCCAGGGATACCGTGATGTTGGAGCCGACCAGTACCAGCAGTGTGGCAAGTCCCAAGCCCAGCGCATTGACCACGGAGCCGGACACCGCAAGCAGCGGACAGAGCCCCAGCAATTGGGCGAGCGCCGGGTTTTTGTCCCAGAGCCCGGTGCGGGCAATGGTTTTAAAGTCGATGGGTTCAGTCATCACGGGCCTTCGCTTGGGTCGGGGGACAGCAGTTCGTCCCGGTGGTCAGCAAAGTACTCTAGCGCTGCCCGGACTGCCGCCACCACTGCCCGTGGAGTGATGGTGGCGCCGGTGAGTTGATCGAAGACCCCGCCATCCTTGCGCACGCGCCATCCTGCCGGTGGCGGGTTGTTCAGCGAGCGGGCGTCGAAGCCGCGGAGCCAGTCGGATTTTCGCGCTTCGATGGCGTCGCCGAGTCCAGGTGTTTCCTGGTGCTCAAGGACCTGCACTCCGACGAGTGTGCCGGCTGCATCCAAGCCCACGAGCAACTCGATGCGGCCGTTGTAACCGGCCGTCGTGACCGCCGGAAGGATGATGCCAACCGTGCGACCGCCGCGAATGGCGCGAAACCCCTGCAGCGGCGCACCGAGCGGGTTAATGCGTGTGTCCCGTACGGGAAACGCGGCTT
>DHQM01000080.1:4769-5537 GCA_002408105.1 Gammaproteobacteria bacterium UBA5338
GCAGTGGTAGATCCAGGCCCTCGGTGGGCGCGAGTCCGCTCAGCACCTGCTCCTGCTGGTGCCGTTTTTGCTCGGCAATTCGCGCCTTGGTGCCCAGAAACGTGACGGAAACGCCTGCGGCAATGGCCGCAGCGAACACAGTAAGGACAAGGGCATTGCGTGACACGGCGGGAGAGATCACGGCTCAAGGCCTCCCCTGGCCGGCACCGGTGCCAGGGTGTCCGTAGGTGCGTGGCGGTGTGTAGTGGTCGATGAGCGGGGCGGCAAAGTTCATGAGCAAGACAGCAAATGCAATGCCGTCGGGGTACCCCCCCCAGGCCCGAATGACGTAGGCCAGGACTCCGACCCCTGTGCTGTAGACCAGCCGGCCGAGCGGTGTGGTTGAGGCGGTGACCGGGTCGGTCACAATGAAAAAGGCGGCAAGCATGGTGCCCCCGGAGGTCAGGTGCATGAGCGGCGCGCCTCGGGTGTCCGATCCGCTGCCACCCCAAAAAAGAAGCGCCATGGCGGCGAGCCCGAACAGCATGCCTGCCGGCAGCCGCCAATCGATGACACGCAAGTACAGCAGAACCAGTCCGCCCAATAGAAAAGCACCGTTGACCCACTCCCAACCCGAGCCCCCCCATGCGCCGAAGGACGGGTGTTGTGCATACAGCTCAGTGGCGGTCAGTCCGCTGTTGTGCTTGAGGGCGTCCAGTGCGGTGGCGGCGGTGATGCCATCGAGGTTGCCGGGCAGCCACTGCGTCGCGCTTCAACCCAGCGATGGTC
>DHQM01000136.1 GCA_002408105.1 Gammaproteobacteria bacterium UBA5338
TGGGCCAGTTTCGGCCCTTAACGCGGATAAACGAACCATGCTCCCCGCTCAAGGCGAGCGCCATGGCCATACACCTGCGAAGGACCGCGGGGCCACCCGCTGAGGTTCAATGGGCGCTAGGGTACCGCAGATTGGCGCGGGCGCGCGCGCAGACCCGTCTCGCGGTGGCGCCTGATCAGCGCCCAGCCCGAGCCCATCGCCAGGACAACCCAAGCCAATTGGGCCAGCAACGCCGCTCCAGAGGGGGCGAGGCCATGCTGGAGCAGGTGCAGCGCCGCGACGGCAGCGCTGGCGGCAGCACACAGCCCCAACAGGGCCTGCCTGAGCAGTTGCGCGCGACCAGAGACGACACCCACCACCGCAGCACCCGCGAACACCAACCAAAACACCGCCTTGACCGGCCCGCCGACGAGGGCCGACGCGGCAGCGCAGGCGAGGCCCGCGGGTGTCCCCCACTGCACGGCGGTCCAGGCTCCGCCAATCCACCCCGGCGGGGCGCGCTTGACGAGCCACAGGCGCATGCCCGTGGCAACCAGGACAATGGCGGCAGCACCAAACACCAGATACAGCCAACGGACCGCGGCGCCCCCAAAATGGCCGAAGTGCAACCGATACACCGAGTACGCCAGTTGCCGCCCCCAGGGACCACTGGTCAGCCCCTGATCACCCAAGGGCCGACCGTCCACGGAAAAACGGTAGATTTCAGAGTACGCCAACCGTTGCGGCAGGGTTGCCGCTACTTCTACCACCTGGTTCTCGGTACCGAGCCCCTGAACCGCCAGGTAAATGGGCGTGGCTGCGGGGGCCACGCGGGCCATCTGTGCCATCACCGCTGGATAATCCACCCTCGACGGGCTGGCATCGACCATTGGGTCCGCGCCATACACCGCCTCGATGGCAGCGCTCCGGTCACCCCCGTAATCCAGTTCCGCCCAAACCGCGAGGTACAGGCTGGCCAAGCCGATAAAGGCCCCCGTGAGCGACACCATCAGCAAGAACGGGGTGGCCCAAACACCGATTCGATTGTGGATGTCTGCGTGCTGCACACGCTGTGAACCGCCCCACCGCAACTGAAACGCGTTGCGCAGGATGGCAGGATGGGCCAGCAAACCGGAAATGATCAGAGAGGCCATGAGAACGCCCAGAACACCGACCACCACCAGCCCTAGGGTCTGCGGTAGCTGCAGATGGATGTGCAGGTCAGTGAGAAGTTCGACCCAGGGTTCGGTGGGCGGCACCACAAACTGACCCTGCACATCCAGATACCATTCGTGCTCCCCGTCCGACACATGCGCACGCGGCAGTGACGGGGTCGGGAGCAAAAGCCACAGGGTTTCCGGAACACCTGCACGGCGAATGAACTCCTGTTCGACATCACCCATCACGACCGGAGGCAGCGCTCTGTACTCGGGGACGTCAGGGTGCTCCCAGCGCCTCAAGGTGTCACCAAACACAGCCAGGGTCCCAGTGACACAAAGCAAGTACAAGAGCGCGCCCACGCCGATGCCGAGCCAGGCATGGCCTGCGAGCCAGTATTGAATCCGCCGCCTAAACTGCAACTTCCGCATCGTCAACCCACCGCCCACAGCAGTGCTGCGCCGAGACCGACCGCGGTGCACCAGCCCGCTGGACGGCGCAGTTGCGCAGCAGTGCTCACCCAGAGTCCAAGGCACACCCAACCGACCAGCATCAGAGCGATGCCGGACAGCGCCCGGTTGGCCGGATCCCACGGCAAGGCCTGCGTCGCCAGCGCACCGACCAGAACACAAGCTGTGGCGGCGAGCGGACCGAGCACGAGCATCGCGGCCAGCCCCCTCAGTACAGTGCGATTCGAACCCGTCGCTGGGGCCTTATCCCCCGGCACCGCGATCCGGCGCGCCTTGGACGGGCGGTGGCTGGCGGTCGCCATTGCCACACCCCAGGCACTCACCGCCGTCCACAGCAACACCAGGACCACACCGAACTCAACCCCCTGGGATCGGCACCACTGATGGCTTGCCACCAACCAAAGCGAAGCCCCGGCAAGCACCGAAACCACCCGCCAGGGGCCCGCCTGCCGCCAGGCGCCGTACAGAACGCCGACAGCAAGAGAGGTGATCGCCGCTGCAGCCACGAATCCAGCCAGGCCGTGTTGGTTGGCCAGCATCAGTGGCGGTAGCGCAAACGGGCTTCAAGGCTTCGTTCGGCGCCAAACCAACAGTTGAATTGGTCGTAGCAACTGACAGTTCTGCGGTCGAACAGGTTGGTCGCAACCAGTTCCAGGGACCAACCAAGCAGGCCGAACTCGCTGTTGCCCAGGTCAAAGCCGAGCCCCAAATCGTACAGGGTGTGTGACGGAAGGGTATCGCTGTTGAGCGAATCCAATTGGGTCTCCCCAACATGGCGCACACCCACTCCGAGGTTAGCCCCCCGCATTGGGCCGGACAGAAACAGGTAGTTCGCCCACAACGACGCTGTACGCTCTGCAACCCACACCGGGGTTTTGCCTTCCAGGCCGTTGTTGTCCTTGGTGACCTCCATGTCCAGCAACGTGGCGCTGGCGTGCAGGCTGAGTGCGGGTGTCGGCTGCGCCGTCAGCTCGAGCTCAAGCCCCTGAGAGCGCACCTCACCTGCCTGGATCTGATCCAGAGGCCCACCGCTCGGGTCGCGGGTCACTACGTTCTCCTTGGTGATGCGGAAGGCCGAAACGGTCATGTCCGTGCGCGAAGCCTCGTCACGGTATTTGACACCGGCCTCCCACTGGTGGGCAGTGGCCGGCTCGAAAGGGTTCAGGTTGCGATCGGTGCCGGGCACCGGCTCGAAGCTCTCCGCGTAGCTCGCAAATGGGGCGATACCCCCAGGCAATTGGAACAACGCGCCAAGCCTACCGGAGACTTGTTCCTGATCGACCTTTGTATTGCTCGCTGCGCCGTACTTTCGGCCCTTTTCGTCGCTTTGGTAGTCGTCCCACCGCAAGCCTGCGACCACCACGAGGGCATCCCACTCCAATTGGTCCTGCACGTACACGCCGAGTTGCTGCACGTCGATGCCAAAGTCAGAACTCAGGCCGCTTGCGGCAAAATCCAAGGTGACCGGAACAATCTGGGCGTGGTTCGGGGCGAACAGGTCAATCGGGGGCGCAGACGCATCCTCATACTTAATCTCAGAGTCCAGGCGCAGGTAGTCGACCCCGAGCAGCAGTTGATGCACAACCTCGCCGCTGCTAACCAAGCCCCCCAACTGGTTGTCAACGGTGATGCCCCTGGACGCCTCATCCGTGAGGTAGGCACGGCGCCCGAGGGTGCGCTCATCCAGCGGCGAGAGCCCAATGTTGTAGGTGTTTTCCTGGTAGGCATCGGCCAGCATGTAGCGTGCCTGGTGCAGAAAATTCCAGGCGCCAGCGAACTCATGGCTGAATTTGTACCCGGCGAGCAGCACCTCGCGCTCATAGTGGTCCCAATTTCGATCGCCGGCGAAGGCATCCTCCGGCAGCGCTCCATTCGGGTTGGACAACGCAGTCCCCGCCGCGGGCAACGAGTTATAAACCCCCGCTTCAGGGTCGTTTTGGTAGTACAGGTTGACGTTGAGCAAGGTGCTGGGGGCAATGTCCCAATCCACACTGGATGAGAC
>DHQM01000231.1:0-5019 GCA_002408105.1 Gammaproteobacteria bacterium UBA5338
CGAACGGCGCATGCAGCGGGCAGCGGCCGAAGAGGCCGATCACCTCGCTTGGTGCAAGGAGCGCCTCGAAGAGTTGGGCAGCGCCCCCAGCCGGCTTGACCCGCTCTGGTATGCGCTGTCCCTCACACTCGGTGCCGGGGCCGCGGCCCTTGGCGACCGTATGAGCCTGGGCTTCGTCGCGGCCACCGAGGAACAGGTCGGCGCTCACCTGGAATCACACCTGCGGTCGCTCCCAGAACGGGATGCGCGCAGCCGCGCCGTCGTGGAACAGATGCTCAGAGACGAACTGCAGCACGCGCGGGCAGCGTTGGAAGCTGGCGGGGCCGACTTTCCTCGACCAATCAAGCAGGCGATGGCCTTGACCTCCAAGGTGATGACCCACCTGAGCTACCGGGTCTAACGCCGCAGGCAGCGCCACCCGTCGGTCAGCCTACCCGAGGTTCCGGCCGTAAAAGATCTCCTGCATCTCACGCCGCAGGCGCTGCTCAATCTCTCCCGCAGTCTCCGTGTCCAGGGAAGTCGAAACGCTGCCGAACAGGTAGTTGTCCAGCGAGAACTCCTTCAGCAGCATTTTGGTGTGAAAGATGTTCTCTTGATACACGTTCACATCGATCATTTGGTAGCGGTCTTTGGTGTCCTGCGACAGGTAGTTCTGGATCGAGTCGATCTCATGGTCGATGTAGTGCTTATTGCCATCCACGTCACGCGTAAAGCCCCGCACGCGGTAGTCCACGGTGACAATATCGGAGTCGAAAGAATGGATCAGGTAGTTGAGCGCCTTAAGTGGTGAAATGAGCCCACAAGTCGAGACGTCGATGTCGGCCCGAAACGTACTGATGCCCTTGTCTGGGTGACTCTCCGGATAGGTGTGCACGGTCAGGTGGCTTTTGTCGAGGTGCGCCACCACCGCATCGGGCAGTGGACCCGGCCCTTCGGCCAGCTGGTGCTCGGCTGGTGGGGTCACCGGGTCGGCAACCAGCATGGTCACGCTGGCACCCTGGGGATCGTAGTCCTCTCGGGACACATTCAGCACAGTGGCGCCGATGATGTCGCTGACATCCTGGAGGATGTGGGTCAGTCGATCGGCGTTGTACAGCTCGTCAATGTACTCAATGTACTCTCGCTGCTGCCCCTCAGACTGGGCGTAGCAGATGTCGTAGATGTTGAATGCCAAGGATTTGGTCAGGTTGTTGAAGCCATGCAACCGCAGTTTATTGTTGACCAACGATGCTACCTCCAGCCGCTGTTCAGCGTGCCGTTCAAGTCAGTGCGAAAGGTGAAGTGGGTCCGTGCTACCCACAAATGGGCGGATGGTGGATCATTTGCACCAAGGTGCCATCAGGGTCCCGACAGTAAAAGCTGCGCGCACCATCGCGGTGGGTCCGCGGCAGTTGCGCAACTTCAACGCCGTGCTGACACACCCAGTCGTGCCATGCATCCACGTCTTCGGGGCGCGCGAGTATAAACCCGATGTGGTCCAAACGCTGCGCCGGGTCCAACGCACCCTGGCGGCGGTGCAGGGCCAGGTTGTCGGCTCCACTGCACAGGTACAGGTTGTCGGCGTCCGGACGCCACTCGACCGCCATGCCCAACACCTCGACATAAAAGCGCTCACAGGCCTCGAAGGCCGCAACGAAGAGGGCGACGTGACGCAGCCCCTGGTGCGGCACCGGCCGCTCAGTCGCTGCCATGGGGGACCGGTTCCGAGACGTCGACGATTTCATAATCGTGGGATACCTCGACCCCTGCCGCTGCCAACATGATTGAGGCCGAGCAATACTTTTCCGCCGATAATTCCACAGCGCGCTTGACGGACGGCTCCTTGAGAGCCCTGCCAGAGACCACGAAATGGAAGTGAATGCGGGTAAACACAGCCGGTACCGCGTCTGCGCGTTCAGCGGTCAACTCAGCCACACAGTCAGTCACCGGCTGGCGCGATTTGCGTAAGATCGACACGACATCAAATGCCGAACAACCACCCGCGCCCATGAGCATCAGTTCCATGGGGCGCACCCCGAGGTTTGCGCCACCGGCGCTCTCCGGCCCATCAATGACGACGCTGTGGCCACTCTCGGACTGCGCCACAAACAGTGCGTTCTCAACCCACTTGACCCGCGCTTTCATGACCTCTCCGACACACTTGCAAGCACCCGCTGCCCCTGCCTCGGGCGGGCGCAAAGCCTACCACAGCGCGCCCGGGCGATCAGCCCAGCGTACCGCCCAAAGCAGCACTTCGACCGCTCATCCAGGACGGAGGTTTAGCAGTGGCGAAGGACCAGAGGGGCAACCATACTTGTTGCAGACGCCAGCTGCCCCAGTGGAGCCCTCACTTGATGCCGACCTCAACCCCAGACCCTGCCGACCGGTTGGAGGCAAAGCCGCTGCCTGTGCCGGGGCGTTCGAAAGCCTATTCACTGCTGCCGCCCATTGAAGGGCTGGAAAGCTTCCTCGGCCACTGCCACAAGCGCAGGTACAGCAAGAATGCCAGCATTCTGGACCGGAACGCAGACTGCAGTTCGTTGTTTTTCATCCTGCGCGGCTCCGTCCGCGTGTCCGTGGAGGAGCCAGGCGGCAAGGAAATGATTCTCTCCTACCTCAACCGTGGGGACTTCTTTGGCGAAATGGGTTTGTTTGAAAGCGCACCGACACGATCGGCTGTGGTCCGCTCCCGAACAGACTGCGAGGTCGCCGAAATCAGCTACGCGCGGTTTCTGCAGTTGATGCCCCAGTATCCAGCGGTGCTGTTCGCCCTGTCGGGCCAGATCGCGGCCCGCCTGAAAACCACCACCCGCAAGGTCACCGACCTCGCGTTCGTGGACGTCACTGGGCGCATTGCCAGCACGTTGCTCGACCTGTGCAAGCAGCCCGATGCAATGACCCACCCCGACGGCATGCAGATCAAGATCACCCGCCAGGAAATCGGACGGATGGCAGGCTGCTCTCGGGAAATGGTCGGACGGGTACTCAAAGAACTGGAAACCCAAGGGCTGCTCAGCGCCCATGGAAAAACCATGGTGATTTATGGCACCCGCTAAATTGCAAGCACCTGGCCACAGCATGCAACAAGCGGTGGCAAGACTGCTTGAACACCCCGAATTTTTGCACCGGGGCGCCTCGCGAACTGTCCAGTTGAGTGCCAACCAGCGGCTGTTCTGCGAGGGTGAGCATTGCGGCAAGCTGTACGTGATCGAACAAGGGCGGGTGCGGGTGACAACGGCCGTACCGCTGGCGAACGAGCGCCACATTCAACCGGGCATCGCTGACCTGGGCCCGGGCGAGATGGTGGGTGAACTCGCGATGGTGGATGGCGGCCGCCACACGGCTTCGGTCATCACCCTCACCGACACCCGGCTTACGGAAATCGACAGTGCGGCGCTGCTGGCGTTTCTGGACGAGCACCCGGAACTCGGTTACCCAATGATGAAAGCCCTCGCCACCAGCTTGGTCGAACGCATGCGTGCGGCCAATTCAAAAGTCAGTTCACTGTTTGCCTGGGGGCTCAAGGCCCACCGCATCGAGCAACACCTCTAGTCCCACAGTGCTTCGCAGGCCGCGATGGCCTCGGCGACATTGCCCACCGCCTCCACCTGCATTCCGGTCAAGCCGCCCCTTGGGCGGTTGCCTGCCGGGACAACTGCCCGCGAGAACCCATGTTTGGTGGCCTCTTGCAAGCGATCCACACCATGGGCAACCGGGCGAATCTCTCCCGAAAGCCCCACCTCTCCCAACACCACCAGCCCTGTGGGCAAGGCGCGGTTCCGCATGCTCGAGACCAGCGCCAACAACAGCGCAAGGTCAGCGCTGGTTTCCTCAACCCGAACCCCGCCGACCACATTGACGAAGACATCCTGGTCGCCGAGAAAAATCCCGCCGTGGCGGTGCAGCACCGCCAGCAACAGTGCCAAGCGGTTGTTGTCCATGCCCACGGCCAGGCGGCGCGGTTGACCATGGTGGCTGTCGTCCAGGAGCACCTGCAGCTCCACCAACAGCGGTCGGGTGCCTTCCCACAGCGCGGTCACAAGGGTGCCGGGAACCGGGGTCGACCGACCTGACAAAAACAACGCCGAAGGATTTTTTACCTCACGCAGGCCCTGCTCCAGCATGGCAAAAACACCCAACTCGTTGACCGCACCGAAGCGGTTTTTGTGGGTTCGCAGGGTGCGGTAGCGGCTGTCGTCGGAGCTTTCGAGCATCATGGACGTGTCGATCATGTGCTCAAGCACCTTGGGCCCAGCGAGGTGCCCTTCCTTGGTGACATGCCCAACAAGCAACAACACAGTCGCGCTTTCTTTGGCGTAGCGCACCAGGCGGGCGGCGCTCTCGCGCACCTGCGTCACGCTTCCAGGTGCCGATGCGACGCCTTCGACCTGCATCACCTGGATCGAGTCGATCACCAGCACGCGCGGGCGGTGCTGAACCGCCGCGGCCAGCACAGCGCCCACCTCAGTCTCCGCCAGAAGGTGCAGCGGCGCTTGATCGAGCCCGAGCCGCGCAGCGCGCATGGCGACCTGTTGCGGCGACTCCTCGCCGCTTACGTACAGCACCGGCGCCTTTGCCGCAATCGCACCGAGCGCCTGCAGCAGCAGTGTGCTTTTGCCTGCCCCCGGGTGTCCGCCGAGAAGCACCGCCGATCCCGCGACGAGCCCGCCACCCAGAACCCGATCGAGTTCGGCGATGCCCGTGAGCAGGCGCGGGCTTGTCGACCACTCCACATCCGCCATGGCCTGCACCCGGCTTGGACCTGCTGCTGCGCCGGCATAGCCGGTCGAGGCCGTGCCCAGGGGCGCTTCTTCAATGGCATTCCAAGCCCCGCAGGCGGTGCATTGGCCCTGCCACTTGGGGTACTCAGCACCACAGTCGGTGCAGGCGAATACGGTCTTGGCTTTGGGCATCGGGAGCGTCTGCTGGACTGTGCGGGCCTCGTGGCCGTTACTTATACCGCACGGCCACGCGCCGGGTCACGCCCGTAAAGAGCGCGTAGGGAATGGTCCCCGCGCCCTGGGCGAGCCGCTCTGCCGG
>DHQM01000231.1:5255-6674 GCA_002408105.1 Gammaproteobacteria bacterium UBA5338
CCCGCTCTGCCGGCACCTGCGGTCCCCAGAGTTCGACCTCGGCGCCGCGGTCGACCCAAGGCAGGTCGGTGATGTCGATGGTGAGCATGTCCATGGACACCCGCCCCACCAAAACCGCCGTGCGCCCAGCCACCCCAACCGGGGTTCCGCTCGGCGCGTGGCGTGGATAGCCATCCCCATAGCCTGCAGCCACGACGGCGATGCGACTCGGACGGGCGGTGACAAAATCCCCGCCATAGCCGACAGGTTCTCCGGCCCCCAGGGTGCGCACCGCAATGATTCGGCTGCACAAGCGCATTGCTGGGCGCAGCCCCCAGAGGGCGCCCAAGCTGGCGCGAAAAGGGGTCGCGCCATACAGCATGATTCCCGGGCGCACGTAGTGGTCAGCAGGCCCCTGTGTTGGGGCGGACAGAATCCCCGCCGATGCGAAGATGCTGGATTGCCCGGGCAAGGACGCGACCGCGCCATGAAAAGCTGCAAGCTGGCGCTGCGTGTAGCCGCGCTCCGGCGTATCGGCTTGGGCCAGGTGGGTTGTCCACACGAGTTGCTTGACCCAAGGCCAGCGTGCCAGGGTCCGGGCCAGCTCGCTCGCTTGCTCGGGCGCGAACCCGAGGCGGTGCATGCCAGTGTCCAGTTTGATCCATAGGCGCTGAGGACGACGTGGAGCCACCGACTCCAGCAGCTGCAACTGCCAGGAAGAATGGACACAGAGCTCACACCCAAGCCGGTCGGCGGGCTCGATCTCGTCCGCATCGAAGGGCCCCTCGAAGAGCAGCACCGGTGCCTCGACACCCGCGGCGCGCAGCTCGCAGGCCTCGTCCAATGCCGCGACACCAAGCAGGTCGGTGTCCGGGGCCAGCGCCCTTGCAACTTCGGCAAGCCCGTGGCCGTAGGCATTGGCCTTCACCGCCGCAACCACTTGACGCCCTTGGCCGAGCCGCCGTGCCACCTTGAGGTTGTGGCGCAGCGCGCTGCGGTCGACTTCCGCCCAAACCGGTCGCGTCATGCGCTGGGGTCAGCCAAAATCTTCGTAACTGGATGGCGCCAGGTCGTCAAAGCGCGTGTACTTGCCAATGAACGCCAGGTGGCACACGCCGATGGGTCCGTTGCGCTGTTTGCCGATGATGATTTCAGCACGGCCCGTGTCTTTGGACTCCGGGTTGTACACCTCATCCCGGTAGATGAACATGATGAGGTCGGCGTCCTGCTCGATGGCACCGGATTCGCGCAGGTCAGACATGATTGGGCGCTTGTTGGTGCGCTGCTCCAGGCCGCGATTCAACTGTGAGAGCGCGATGACCGGACAGCCGATTTCCTTCGCCAGCGCCTTGAGGGACCGAGAAATTTCGGAAATCTCGTGGGTGCGGTTTTCGGCCGTGCCGGCAACGCGCATCAACTGCAGGTAGTCGATCACGATCA
>DHQM01000021.1 GCA_002408105.1 Gammaproteobacteria bacterium UBA5338
ATCATGCTGACACTCCTTGTCGATGGCGGTCTCCTCGGCATCTGCGCCGGCGAGCTCCAGCTGCAGGGTGCTCGTCAGGCTGTGCAGCTCACTGGGGTCGACTCGGTGCTTGCGCGCCAGCGCCAGCACCTGGGCAATGCGTGCGTCCACTTCCGCAAGACGTACATCGTCGATTTGCACGTCGCTCAGGGTGCGGCGCAGGTCTGAACCCGCCTCGGCCAGTTGAATCGCTGCACTGTCCACGAGTTCTGCGGCGTCCTTAAGGCTCGGCTCGTGGGTGGCCAGTTCCGACAGCCAGGTGCGCAGCTGCGCGAGTGTCGGTTCAATGCCGCTGTCGCCCGCCAGGGCATCGAGCGCCTGTTGGCCGGTTTGGAGGGTGGTCTCGGCCTGTGCCAGAGCCCGCTGCTCCGTCTCAAGGGCCTGCCATTCGGTTGCGCCAATGGCCAGCAACTCAAGCTCCTCAAGTTGATACTGCAGTAGGTTGCGGCGGTCGTTCAGTTGTTCGCGGCTGGCTTCGGCCCGTTCGAGCTCCCGGCGGACGGACTCCAACGCGCGTGCATGCCCGGCGACCTGCGTACACAGCGGCTGGTGCCCGCCAAAATCGTCCAGCCGGCGCAACTGTTCGGTCCGCCGGGTCAGGGCGTGGTGGGCGTGTTGGCCCTGGATGTCCACCAGCCGCTCACCCAGTTCCCGCAACACGCCAAGCCCCACTTGGCGGCCATTGATGTAGGCCTTGGAGCGCCCGTCCGCAGACAGGGTGCGGCGCAGGACCAAGGTGTCGTGGTCGTCGAGCTCCTGCTGTTGGAGCCAGAGGGCCGCCTCGGGTTGGCGTTCCAAATCGAATGCGGCTTCGACCTCGGCGCGGGGTGCGCCCGTGCGAACCGCGTCTCGGTCGGCCCGTTCTCCCAGCGCCAGGCCGAGGGCCTTGAGCAAAATCGACTTGCCGGCCCCGGTTTCCCCTGTAACAGCGGTCATGCCGCTTGGCCAATGGATGTCGACCGCATCGGCCAGGGCATAGTTTGAAATTTTCAGGTGCGTGAGCATATATTGATAAATTGAGGTCAGAAATCGAACGGTAATCCGACACCACCGCTGATTGTATGCGGTCCGGCGACAGCGAACCATGCGCGATAGAAGACAGCCGAACGCTTTGCAAATGCCCGTTGGCGAGACACTCTCGCCCCGGGCGCGTGAGGTGTTGCGGTTGCTGGTCGAGCGCCACATTGCGAGCGGCAAGCCGGTGGGTTCGCGTACCCTGGTGGAGACCGGCAGTTTGGATGTCAGCCCGGCCACGGTGCGGTCGGTGCTCTCCGACTTGGAGGCGGAGGGCTACCTGCGTGCGCCCCACACCTCTGCCGGTCGGGTGCCGACCGAACAGGCATACCGGCTCTACGTGGATGAGCTGCTTGCCCAGGGCGCTGTGCCAAGCAGCGCCCTGGGCCGCCTGCGTCGTGCCCTCGATATGGACATGCCCGCCGACCGTCTGGTTCAAGCGGTTGGCAAGTTGTTGTCCGACGAGGCCCGGCTGGCGGGTCTGGTGACCTTGCCGCGCACCCGCGAAACGACCCTTCGCCACGTGGAGTTTTTGCCGCTGAGTGACCAGCGGGTGTTGGTGATTCTGGTGCTCGGTGAGCGCGAGGTGCAAAACCGTGTCATTTCCACCGAGCGGGACCACAGCGCGCAGGAGCTGCAGCAAGCGGCCAATTACCTCAACCACCATTTTCTGGGCACACCACTGGAGCAGATTCGCCAGCGGTTGCGCTCCAGCCTGGATGACGACCAGCGTTCCATCGACCGGTTGCAGCGCGCGCTGCTGCTGGGCATGGTGCACGCCTTTGTCGATCCGGAACCGCCGGATCTGGACTACGTGGTGGCTGGAGAGGCGCACCTGTTGTCGGGCGATCACCTGGATTCTGTGGAGCGTGCGCGGGAGCTGTTTGATGCTGTGCACCGCAAGCGGCAAATTCTCTACCTGCTGGACCGGTCGCTGGATGCGCCGGGAATTCAACTGCACATCGGCCGGGAAGCAGGTCACCGCGCCTTCGCCGAATGCGCGGTGCTGACCGCGCCCTACACCCGAGCCGGCGTGCAAGCCGGGGTGGTGGGTGTGATCGGCCCCGCCCGCATGCCCTACCAGCGGATCATCCCTTTGGTGGATGCCGCTGCCCAATTGCTCGACGACTCCTTGAATCACTGATCGGCGGCCCCATATAGCCCGTACCCTGGTGCTCTCGCTGGGGTTTGTCCCTGTTTTTTGTTTAAGAAGGAGCCCGAATCCATGTCGGAACAGCAACGGCCGGATGCGATCGAGAGCGACGCAGCCGAGACCGCCCCGGAGCGGTCGGACGAACAGGCAGCGGGGCAGGACGCCGACGAGCAGGCCAACGTCGCTGACCTGGAGGCCAAACTGGCGGACGCGGAAGACCGGGTGCTGCGGGTTCAGGCCGAACTGCAGAACGTGCGGCGGCGGGCGCAGCTTGATGTCGAGAAGGCCCACAAGTTTGCCCTGGACAAGTTCACTGAGGCGCTTCTTCCGGTCGTCGATGGCATGGAGCGTGGGCTCTCGGCGGTGGACCGTGAAAACACCGAACTTGCGCCCTTTGTGGAGGGCTTGGAATTGAGTCTGCGGTCGTTTTTGGACGTGCTCGCCAAGTTCTCAGTCGAGGCGGTTGATCCTACCGGCGAGCCATTCGACCCACAGTTGCACGAGGCCATTGCCATGGTCGAGAGCACCCACGCCGAACCGGGGTCGGTGCTGGATGTGGTGCAAAAAGGCTACACGCTCAATGGCCGCCTGCTTCGCCCGGCGCGGGTTGCAGTGGCCAAAGCGCCAGGGGTGACTGGGGTCAACGAGACCGCCTAGTCCCTTGAAATGGCCGCTTTCAGGCCAATATCCGAGACACAAGCAAGCGCATCGGGCATGAGCCCCGTGAACACCCGAACAATTGGAGAATGAGTCGATGGGCAAGATCATAGGTATAGACCTCGGGACCACCAACTCCTGTGTCGCCGTGATGGAAGGCACCACCCCCAAAGTGATTGAGAACGCTGAAGGGGACCGCACCACGCCATCCATCATCGCGTACACCGAGGATGGAGAAGTCCTGGTCGGTCAAGCGGCCAAGCGCCAGGCGGTCACCAATCCGCAGAACACCCTGTTTGCGATCAAGCGGCTGATCGGTCGCCGCCACGACGACGCGGTGGTGCAAAAGGACGCCAAGATGGTGCCCTACAGGATTGCCAAGGCGGACAATGGCGATGCCTGGGTTGAGGTCAAGGGCAAAAAAATGGCGCCCCCGGAGGTCTCTGCCCAAGTCCTGAAAAAGATGAAGAAGACCGCCGAAGACTACCTTGGCGAGCCCGTCACGGAGGCGGTGATCACGGTGCCGGCGTACTTCAACGATTCCCAGCGCCAGGCCACCAAGGACGCGGGGCGAATCGCAGGCCTCGAGGTGAAGCGGATCATCAACGAGCCGACCGCGGCGGCGCTTGCCTATGGCCTCGACAAAAAGCGCGGTGACTCGGTGATCGCGGTGTATGACCTGGGTGGTGGAACCTTCGACATTTCGATTATTGAAATCGCGGCAGTCGATGGTGAGCACCAGTTCGAAGTGCTTTCCACCAACGGCGACACCTTCCTTGGTGGTGAAGACTTCGACCTCAAGATCATCGAGTACCTGGCAGGCGAGTTCAAAAAGGATTCCGGGATCGATTTGCACAACGATCCACTCGCGCTTCAGCGGCTGAAAGAGGCGGCGGAAAAGGCCAAGATCGAGCTGTCGAGCAGCCAGCAGACAGAGGTCAACCTTCCCTACATCACGGCCGACGCTTCGGGACCCAAACACCTGGTGCAAAAGCTGACCCGCGCCAAGCTCGAGTCCCTGGTCGAAGACCTGGTGCGCCGCACCCTGGAGCCTTGCCGAGTGGCGCTTGAAGACGCGGGCCACAAGCCCGGCGACATCAATGAGGTGATTCTGGTGGGCGGCCAGACCCGCATGCCCTTGGTACAGGAAAAGGTGAAGGAGTTTTTTGGCCGTGATCCGCGCAAGGACGTGAACCCCGACGAGGCCGTGGCTTTGGGCGCTGCGATTCAAGCCGGTGTGCTCTCAGGAGATGTGAAGGACGTGCTCCTGCTCGACGTGACACCGCTGTCGCTCGGCATTGAGACCATGGGTGGGGTCAGCACGGTGTTGATCGAGAAGAACACCACCATTCCGACCCACAAGTCCCAGGTGTTCAGTACGGCCGATGACAACCAAACGGCAGTGACCATCCACGTGGTTCAAGGTGAGCGCAAGCAGGCATCGCAGAACAAGTCCCTCGGGCGGTTCGACCTCACCGATATTCCACCGGCGCCGCGCGGAATGCCCCAGATCGAGGTGAGTTTCGACATCGATGCGAACGGCATCCTGAATGTGTCTGCCAAGGACAAGGCGACGGGCAAAGAGCAATCGATTGAGATCAAGGCCTCTGGAGGTCTTGACGATGCCGACATCGACCGCATGGTCCGCGATGCCGAAGCCCATGCCGAGGAGGACCGCAAGTTCGAGGAGTTGGTCACCACCCGCAACACGGCCGATGGCATCATCCATGCAACACGCAAAAGCCTCGAAGAGGCTGGAGACAAAATCGATGCGGACGAAAAATCCGCCCTGGAGGCAGCGATCAGCGCGCTGGAAACAGCATTGAAGGGCGATGACAAGGACGAGATCGAGGCCAAAATGAATGCGCTGACCGAATTGTCCTCGTCCCTTGCGCAAAAATTGTATTCCTCCGAAGCGGAGGCCGGTGAGGCGCCCGGCTCCGGTGCCAGCCAGGATGACGACACGGTTGATGCCGAGTTCGAGGAAGTCAAAGACGACAAGCAGTAAGACGGTGTGTGCGGGCCGGTCGGCCCGCGCACAAGCGCTGACATAGACGCGGAGCTGCACCTCCGCGTTTTTGCGTTGTGATCGCCCGTGGTGGCGACGGCAATGAGAAGGGGGCTTGAGCAGCGCAGGGCCTGGGTTCACCGGTGGTGTGCCCTGTGTCTGTGTGTTGTGTGCCTCCGCAGAGTCAAGGGGAACATCGAAACAACATGGCCAAACGCGACTACTACGAAGTGTTGGGGGTTGCCCGCGACGCCTCGGACCAGGAGATCAAAAAGGCGTACCGGCGTCTGGCGATGAAGCACCATCCCGACCGCAACCCGGATGACGCCGGCGCGGAGCAGAAATTCAAGGAGGCGAGCCGGGCATTCGAAGTCCTCTCGGACGCTGAAAAACGCTCTGCCTACGATCAGTTCGGTCACGCTGGCGTCGAGGGCAACGCTGGCTTCGGCGGCGGTGGGTTTGACGGCGGCGCCAGTTTCTCCGACATCTTTGGTGACGTGTTTGGCGACATCTTTGGGGGGGCCGCCAGCGGGCGCCGCAGCCGTGGCCAACGCGGCGCTGACCTCAAGTACATGCTAGAGCTTGACCTGGAGGAGGCGGTGCGTGGCACCACCGTTCGAATTCAGGTGCCGACACTCGTGGAGTGCGACGAATGTGGCGGTGGCGGCGCGCGCAAGGGCTCGAGTCCTGTGACCTGCACGACCTGCGCTGGCAGCGGCCAGGTGCGGATGCAGCAGGGCATTTTTTCTGTGCAGCAAACCTGTCCGCGTTGCCGTGGTGCCGGACAAATGATCTCCGACCCCTGTCCACGCTGCCAGGGTGCGGGCCGGCGGGAAGAAACCAAGACCTTGTCGGTGAAGGTGCCGCCTGGTGTGGACGTGGGCGACCGCATCCGGCTGGCGGGAGAAGGCGAGGCGGGCACCAAAGGGGCGCCGGCAGGCGACCTGTACGTGCAAGTGTCGGTGCGCGAGCACAGCATCTTTACCCGTGAGGGGCGCAACCTGTATTGCGAAGTGCCCATCTGCTTCGTGGATGCGGCCCTCGGCGGTGAGCTAGAGGTGCCCACACTGGATGGCCGTGTGAGCCTCAAAATCCCGCCTGAAACTCAGTCGGGTCGTCTATTCCGGTTGCGGGGCAAAGGGGTCACCCCCGTACGGGGCGGACCCGCGGGTGACCTGATGTGTCGCGTGGTGGTGGAGACGCCGGTCAACCTCACCAAGACGCAGAAGGAGTTGCTGCGCCAGTTTCAAGACAGTTTGGGTGAAGCGGGCCACAGCCACTCGCCAAAGAAACACAGCTGGTTCGACGGCGTGAAGAAGTTTTTCGATGAGATGACCCAATGAGCGGTGCGGCTGATTCGGGTGATCGCACGACTGTGACGCGGGTGGCGATTGGCGGCGCCGGTGGACGCATGGGTCGGGCACTGCTGGAGGCGGTCTTTGCTGCCGATGACGTGGTGCTGGGTGCTGCGACAGTGCGCACGGGGAGCAGCCTGGTCGGCTGCGATGCGGGCGAGCTGATTGGGGCTGGCTCCCTGGGTGTTCCCTTGGGCGATGACTTGTCGGCGCTCGTTGATCAGTTCGATGTGCTCATTGACTTCACCCGCCCTGATTATACGTTGCAATACCTGGACCTCTGCCTTCGAGCCAAAAAAAAATTGGTGATCGGAACCACGGGGTTCGATTCTTCCCAAAAGGCACGGATCGTTGAGGCCGGACAGAGTGTGGCCATTGTGTGTGCACCCAATATGAGTGTCGGGGTCAATCTGTGCTTCAAGCTTCTTGAGACGGCGGCGCAGGTGCTGGGCGACGAGGTGGACATTGAGGTGATCGAGGCGCACCACCGAAACAAAGTGGATGCCCCTTCAGGCACGGCACTGCGCATGGGAGAGGTGGTGGCAGAGACGCTCGGGCGCAATCTTGCCGACTGTGCGGTTTATGGACGCGAGGGGCACACCGGCCCCCGGGATCGGCAAACCATTGGTTTTTCGACCGTGCGTGCGGGCGACATTGTCGGTGACCACACGGTGCTGTTTGCCGGGGCTGGGGAACGGATCGAAGTCACCCACCGATCGAGCAGCCGCGCGACTTACGCCCAAGGTGCGTTGCGGGCGGCCCGCTGGCTGAAGGATAAACCCGCCGGCGTGTTCGACATGCAGGACGTGCTGGGCCTGCGCTGAAACTTTTCGGGAACCGGTTCGGCTCTGCTATGCTTGCCGCCCACCCCCAGCAACAACAATAACAAGGGCGGATTTGGGCATGCACCGCGAACGCCGGCGCCGCTACTGGCGCACCAACCTCAGTTACCTGGCCATTTTGCTCGCCGCTTGGTTCTTGGTCTCCTTTGGCTGCGGCATTTTGTTTGTCGATCAACTGGACCGCTACAGCTTTTCCGGATTTCCCCTCGGGTTTTGGTTTGCCCAGCAGGGCGCCATGTATGTTTTTCTGCTGATCATTTGGGTTTACGTTGTGCTGATGAACCGGCTGGACCGCCGCTTTGATGTGGATGAGCGGGGGGGCAGCGAATGAGCGTGCAGGCCTGGACCTTCGTGATGGTGGGGCTGTCGTTCGCCCTCTACATCGGTGTTGCCATTTGGTCGCGGGCGGGTTCGACGGGCGAATTTTATGTTGCAGGGGGCCAGGTTCATCCGACGGTCAACGGCTTGGCCACCGCCGCCGACTGGATGAGCGCGGCGTCCTTTATCTCGATGGCCGGGTTGATCTCATTCATGGGGAGAGATGGCTCGGTTTATCTGATGGGCTGGACCGGTGGTTATGTGTTGCTGGCATTGTGCCTTGCGCCCTACTTGCGCAAGTTCGGCAAGTACACGGTTCCGGATTTCGTCGGTGACCGCTACTACTCCCAGACTGCCCGCGTGGTTGCGGTGGTCTGCGCCATCTTCGTGTCTTTCACCTATGTAGCGGGGCAAATGCGTGGCGTAGGCATCGTGTTTTCCCGGTTTCTCGATGTCGACATCACCTACGGCGTGCTGATCGGCATGGGAATCGTGTTTTTTTATGCAGTGCTTGGCGGCATGAAGGGGATCACCTACACCCAGGTGGCGCAGTACTGTGTGCTGATCTTTGCGTACTTGGTGCCGGTCATCTTCATTTCCTTGATGGTGGCGGGCACGCCGATACCACAGCTTGGGTTCGGCTCCCCGGTTGCGGGAGGCGACACCTTTCTGTTGGAGCGGCTCAACCAACTGAGCGTGGAGCTTGGCTTCCACCGCTATACCGCGGGCCAGAAAGGCACCTTCGACCTGTTCTGCATGACCGCCGCGCTGATGGTGGGCACTGCGGGCCTGCCCCATGTACTGGTTCGGTTTTACACTGTGCCCAGGGTGTCCGCAGCGCGCACTTCGGCCGGTTGGGCATTGCTGTTCATTGTCCTGCTGTACGCCACAGCGCCGGCGGTGTCGGCGTTTGCCCGAACCAACCTGCTCAGCACCGTGGCGGACATGCCCTACGACCAGGCGCCGACTTGGTTTAGCACCTGGGAGGCCACCGGTCTGATTCGCTTTGACGACCACAACGGCGACGGGCGCGTGCAATACCTGGGACCCAATGCAGAAGGAACCAACGAGCTCTGGATCGACAAGGACATCATGGTGTTGGCCAATCCAGAAATCGCCCAATTGCCCAACTGGGTGATTGGGCTGGTGGCGGCCGGAGGGCTCGCCGCCGCGCTGTCGACCGCCGCTGGGTTGTTGCTGGTGATTTCGACGGGCGTGGCGCATGACCTGCTTAAGAAGACTTTTCGCCCCGATGTCAGTGAGCGCACCGAGCTGCGAACGGCGCGGGTGGCCGCCGGTGTCGCGGTGTTGATCGCAGGGTACTTTGGCATCAATCCGCCCGGATTCGTTGCGGAGGTGGTGGCCCTCGCGTTCGGCCTTGCGGCTGCGTCCTTTTTCCCGGTGCTGATGTTCGGCATTTTCTGGAAACGCATGAACCGGGAAGGTGCCATCAGCGGTATGCTGATCGGCCTCGGCTTCACGCTGGCATACATCGGCTACTTCAAGTTTTTCGCGCCAGAGTTGAACAGCCCCGCGCACTGGTGGTGGGGGGTTTCTCCCGAAGGCGCTGGAACCATCGGCATGGTGCTGAATGCTGCCGTGGCAGTCGGGGTCGCGCTTTGCACCCCTCCACCCCCTGATCACATTCAGGATTTTGTCGATGACATTCGGGTGCCCCGCGGCGCCGGAGTCTCACACCAACTCGACGCCTAACGCAAAGGCGGTCCAACCCGAGCTTTTCCGGTTCGTCTCCACCCTGGGATCGGGTTACCATGCCCGCCACCCCATGCTCAAGGAGTCGGCGATGAACCTGGAGAAAGTCGTTTTTGCCTTTGTGATCGTGCTGGCCGCCACCCTCAATTTCGGCTTTTTCCTTGGTGACATCGATGACCCTGCCCACCACCACGTAACCGAGTTATTCCTGGCGATCGTCATCAGCTTGATTGCTTCGGTGCTCAAGTTCGGTGACCGCACCCAGCTGGGCGCCATTCACTTGGCCACCAGCCTTGTGGCTGATCTGCATTTGCTCGGTGCCGCCGCCGTCTGGGGCCACGCGGTCTATGTCTCTCCTGCTGGGCTCGACGCCGCGGCGATGTCGAGTGTCGTCTCCTTGTCTGGTGGTGCATTGTTCGCCAACGTGGTGTCGGTGGTCATCCTCATGATCGAGACGTTTCTTCTGCGCCGATGAGCGGGCCGTTTTTCATTGCCCTGCGGCGCCTGCGGGCGCCGCTGATCACCGTGATCCTGCTGCACGCGGTGTCGATGCTTGGGCTGGTGCTCATTCCTGGAGAGACCGAGCATGGCGAGCCCTGGCACATGGGGTTTTTTCACGCGCTCTACTTCATGAGCTACACCGCCACCACCACGGGATTCGGGGAATTGCCGCGCACCTTCAGCGACGCGCAGCGGATGTGGGTGATGGTGTCCATCTACGCACTGGTGATCGGCTGGACCTATGCCATCGGGTCGATGTTCGCCCTGCTTCAGGACCCCAACTTCAAAGCCATTCGGGTTCGGCAAAGGTTTCAGCGTGGCGTGCGTCACCTGCGCGAGCCTTTCTTCATCATCTGCGGGTTCGGCGAGACCGGCCAATTGCTCGGCCGGTTCTTCGAGCGCGCCAACATGCGCTATGTCGTGGTCGACATTGACCCAGCACGGGTCGACGAGCTGTTGCTGATGGACCACCTGTCCGATGTCCCAGGTCTTGCGGGGGATGCGCGGAACCCGGAAAACCTCATCGCCGCAGGGCTGACTCACCGTGACTGCCGTGGCGTGGTCACCCTCACCAACGATGACGGTGCCAATCTGGCAGTCGCCATCTCGGCGCGTCTATTGAATGATAAGGTGCCCGCCCTGTGTCGGGCCGAACGCCGCGAAGTCGCGGACAACATGCGTTCGTTCGACACCGCATTCGTGATCAACCCGTTTGACACCTTTGCGGACTACCTCGCCCTGTCGATCCGGGCGCCGGCCGCCTACCAATTGGCGCGCTGGTTGACCGCGCTCCCGGGCTCGGAGGTTCCGCGCACCCATCGGCCCCCAAAAGGCCACTGGGTGATGTGTGGTTACGGCCGATTTGGTCGGGCTGTCGTCGAGGCTGCGCGGGAAGAGGGTTTGGAGATCACCATTGTCGACCCGCATGATCCCTGGGATGTCGGGCTGCCCTGGGTGCGGGGTTTGGGAACCGAGGCCCCAACGCTACAGGAGGCAGGCATTCGCCGCGCCGTGGGGATCGTCGCGGGCACCGAGGATGATGTCAACAACCTCTCCATTGTGGTCACCGCGAGGGATCTCAACCCGGATGTGTATGTGGTCATTCGGCAAAACCTGCAGACCAACGCGCCTTTGTTCAAGGCGTTTCCATCTGACTCCATGATGGTTCCGAGTCAGATCATTGCTCAGGAGTGCCTCGCGAACCTGACCACGCCCTTGTTGCCGGCGTTTTTGCACCGGATCAAAACCCGCGGCAACGCCTGGTCCCTCAAAGTCATCGAACACCTGGAGTCGGTGGTCGGCGAGCAGGTTCCGGAGGTTTGGGGCTTGCGCGTCGGTCATGCCGATGCCCCGGCGGTGACAGAGTTGGTTCGGAACGGGAATCCGCTGGTGCTGCTGGACCACCTGCTGCGGGATCCGGCTGACGCTGGGGAGAGGCTACCCGCCCTCGTGCTGTTCCGCATTCGTGGGCACGAACTGGTTGACTTGCCCGATGACCAAAGCCCGCTGCAACTTGGTGACGAACTGTTGTTTGCAGGCTCGCCGGGAGCACGCGAACGCCAGGCATTGTCGCTGCACAACCGCAATGTGTTGGACTATGTCCGCACAGGCTGTGACGTGCCGGGCGGTGCGGTTTGGCGCTGGTGGGCCCAACGCCGGAGGGGCGTCGAGCCCGACTCCGACGGAGCGGACCCAAGCGCTTCGGGCAGTGCTCAGTAGTGGAACTGTAGGCCCAGGGTCACACCCTGCGCCTCGATGGCATCTTCATCGAGCAGGTTGAGGTATTCGGCGGTGATGTCGATGTTTGGTGTCAGTGCAACAGCCGCGCCGACCCCGTAGGAAAGACCTGATTCGTCTTCGGACATGGAAACGCCACCGGCACGAACCGTCACGCCGGCTTCGGTCATACCGACCAGGGCGTAGAGGTCGAGGCGCTCGTTGGCCGGGTAGGTGGCGACACCGTACAGGCTGTAGATTTGGTCGACCTCACTCTCACCGCGAACGGCACCGACCATGGTTTCTTCGTTGTCGAGCCCAACGCCCACCCGCGCTTCGACGCCGAGGTTCGGGTGGAACTGGAAGCCCGCCCGGCCGGAGGTGAAGCTGTAGCTGTCGTCGAGGCCAGTGGCTTCGACGCTCGCTTGTCCGAGTTGAAGGCCGTAGTAGAACTGGACGCCGGTCTCGGCGACAGCGGAAAGTGGAAGTGCTAAGGAAGTGGCCATGAGGGCATGGCGGAAAGAAAGCGTGCGCATGGGGGAAACTCCTCGAATGGTACGTCAACTGCATCGAATTCCGGCGGGCGCACGTTATGCGGTGGCGCAATGAAAGTCAATATTGCACCAATCCAGTGCGTGCAGCTCGGCCCTTGGACTCGGTAACCTCTGAGGTGGCCTGTGATGAAGCTCGGCGGCGTGCCGCGTCCCCGAGGGGCAGGGGCACGGCCAGCGAGCGGTATGGAGAGAAGGGACAGTAAGTAGAGGGGCGCCGGCGCGGGATCGCACCACGCCAGGCCCTGTAACTACACGTAAATCAAGCCAAGGGTTTCTGCAATCAAGGCGGGCTTGTCGGCGCCTTCGACTTCCATGGTCACCTCGGACTTCATGAGGTACTGGCCGGGCCGTTTTTCATCTACGGACACCAGCTTGGAGTGGACGCGCACCCGGCCTCCGGCAGGAACCGGGGTAAGAAAGCGCACTTTGTCGAGTCCGTAGTTGACGCCCATCTTCACGCCTTCCGGGCGAATCGAGATGTCCTGCTGGAGAAAGGGAAGCAGCGACAGGGACAGATAGCCGTGGGCAATGGTGCCACCAAAGGGGGTGTGCTTGGCTTTCTCAGGATCCACATGGATGAACTGATGGTCGCCGGTGGCATCGGCGAAAGCGTTGATGCGGTCCTGGTCGACGGTGAACCATTCAGAAGGTCCAGAGACTTGGCCAATTTGCGCGCGCAGGGTTTCAAGGGTGTCAGACATGGATCGCTCCCGTATGGGTTTAGGGTTATCGAAAGTCGGGCGCAAACTGTACCCCTTGCGTCCGGTGGTTGCCAACGCTGGGTTATTGGGTGAGAACGTCCTGATACCGCTCACGCAGTTCCGTTTTCAGCAGTTTCCCAGTTGCTGTGTGTGGCAGTTCGTCCACCACCAAGACCCGATCCGGGAGCCACCATTTGGCCACCTTGTCCGCCAGGAATTCTAGAAGCTCCGTTTCTGCAAGGGCTGCCCCTGGGTGTAGGACCAGGAGAAGCAGTGGCCGCTCTTCCCATTTCGGGTGGCGCACCCCCACCACGCAGGCTTCCTTGACCGATGGGTGGCCCTGGGCCAGGTTTTCCAACTCGATTGAACTGATCCATTCACCGCCAGACTTGATCACATCCTTGGCGCGGTCGACGATTTGCATGTACCCGTCGGCGTCGATGGTGGCCACATCCCCAGTATCGAACCATCCATCCACAAAAGCGCTGCGCTCCTCGGTCTCAAAGTAGCTCGACGCGATCCAGGGGCCGCGCACCAGCAACCTGCCGAAGTCTGTGCCGTTTTGGGGCAAGGTCGCACCGTCGTCGTCTACGATTTTGATTTCGACACCGAACACTGGCTTGCCCTGCTTCAATTGCAGTTGGTAGCGGGCTTCTTTGTCCATGTCGCGCATCTTTGGGGTAAGTGGATTGGTGGTGCCCAGGGGGCTGGTTTCGGTCATGCCCCAGGCGTGGAGTAAGAAGATGTCGTGTTGTTCATCGAACTCCCTGATCATGGCGTACGATGCCGCTGACCCACCGACTACGACCTTTTCGACGGTCTCCAGGTTCGACTCGGTGTCACGCAGGTGGTCGAGGAGCCCTTGCCAGACCGTTGGTACACCCAGCATAAGGGTGACGCGTTCAAGGTTGGCCAGCTCGGTCAATGAGGGGCCATCAAGACGCGGCCCCGGAAGCACCAGCTTGGCTCCAGACATTGCTGCTGCGTACGGGGTGCCCCAGGCGCACACGTGGAACATCGGTACCACGGGCAGCACCACCGTGTCGTTGCTGATGTCGAGCGCCTGGCGTTGGCTAGCGGCAAGCGCATGCAGGACAGTTGAGCGGTGGCTGTACAGTACACCCTTGGGATTGCCGGTTGTCCCGGAGGTATAGCAGAGCGATGCTGCTGAGTCGTCGGGCAGCAGAGGAAATGCGAACTGGTTGCGCTGACGGTGAATCAGGTCTTCGTAGCAGTGCACCCGCGGCAGGGTGGTCTTCGGCATGTGGCCACGGTCCGTCATGACCACGATGTCCTCAACGGCGTCCAATGCGCCATCGCCGAGTGCCTCGAGCAATGGAATGAAACTCAGGTCGGCGAACACCAGGCGGTCGTTTGCATGGCGCAAAATGTAACGAATTTGTTCTGGGAAAAGCCGCGGATTGATCGTATGTGTAATGGCCCCGATGCCGGAAATCGAGAAATACAGCTCAAAGTGTCGGTGGTTGTTCCATGCCAGCGTGGCCACCCGGTCGCCTTGGCCGATCCCAAGTTGGGTCAGGGCATGGGCCAGTTGCTGGGTTCGGTGCCACGCGTCGAAGTAGCTGTAGCGATGCAGCGGCCCCTCGGTGGTGCGGGATACGATTTCGACGTCGCCATGGTTGCGCGCCGCGTGGCGGAGCAGGTCGGTCGTGGTCAGTGGGTGTTGCATCATTTGGCCGAGCATGGCGGTGCTCTCCGTTCGAGTGGCTGTTGCAGGCCCAGACTCTACGGCGCTCAGTGACCAAGTCAATGCCAGTCGCTTGCGCTACTTTCCTGCCGCGCCGCAGACCGGGCACCGCGGGTCCTTTGGCAACTTGAGGCTGCGCCATTCAAGGTCGCGGGCGTCGAACACCAAGAGGCGGCCCACCAGCTTTTCGCCCACACCCGCCAACCACTTGATCGCTTCCAAGGCCTGCAGGGTGCCCATCACCCCGACCAGGGGGGCCAGTACGCCGCTGCGTGCGCAGCTCTGCTCTTCCTCGGTTGCGCGTTCGCCGTATAGGCAGTGGTAGCAAGGGCTGGCAGCATCGCGCGGGTCAAACATGGTCAACTGTCCATCCATCCCCACGGCGGCGGCGCTGAGCAGGGGAGTGCGCTGGGCATGGCTGACCCGGTTGAGGGTGAATCGGGTGGCAAAGTTGTCGCTGCAGTCGAGCGCCAGGTCCACGCCTTCGAGCAGCTGGCCACCGGACTCGGCGGAAAAGCGCTGGGCGTGTGTGGTGGTCCGGGTGGTGCTGTTCAGGGCGCGCAGGTGGTCGGCGGCCGACGCCACCTTGGGACGTCCAAGGTCAGACTCGCTGTGGACGATTTGGCGCTGCAGGTTGCTCAGGTCGACCTGGTCGTCGTCGATCAATCGCAGCTCGCCCACACCACTTGCTGCCAGGTAGATGGCGGCCGCGCTGCCGAGGCCGCCCATGCCGACGATGGCCACCTTGGCGGCCAATAGGCGCTCCTGCCCGTCGATGTCGACCTCTTTGAGCAATAGGTGGCGGCTGTATCTCAGCAGCTGTTCGTCGTTCATGGCCGGCCTCCAGGCCAGCGTCCCAGGGTCACCCGGTCCTGTCCGGCCAGATCCTGGTGTGTGCACACGCCCACGAAACCGCGGGCCGACAGGCCGGTGCGCACCTGCGCAGCCTGCTGGCACCCATGCTCAAGCAGCAGCCAGCCGCCGGGGTTGAGGTGAACAGGGCTCTGGTCGATCAGCGCGGCGAGGTCGGCCATGCCGTCATTGCCTGCAACCAGCGCGGATCTGGGTTCGAAGCAGACACCGGGCCCGCCAAGATGGGGATCCTGTGGCGCAACGTAGGGCGGGTTGCTGAGCACGGCATCGAAACGGCCTATGCCCAGCGCTGTGCACCAATCGCCGTGGCGCAGCTCGACCTGGGACAGTCGATGGCGATCGCGGTTGCGGGCTGCCACCTTGAGCGCCGGCTCGCTCCGGTCGGTCGCCACCAGTTGCCAGGCGGGGCGCTCGGTGGCCAGCGCCAGCGCGATGGCGCCGCTGCCGGTGCCGAGGTCCGCCACTCGGCAGTGGCCTGCGGGAAGCAGCTCCAGCGCCAGCTCCACCAGGCGCTCGGTTTCTGGTCGGGGCACCAGGGTGTCCGGTGTGACTTCCAGCAACAGACTCCAAAACCCCTGTTCACCCAGCAGGTAGGCGATCGGTTCGCCCTGCAGGCGGCGGTTCCATAAGCCCTCGAACCGGTGCAACTGTGCAGTGTTCAGGCAGCGTTCCGGCGCCGTATAGAACGCTGTGGGGTTCCAGCCGGTGGCAGCGCCAGCAAGGATGCGCAATTCCTGCTCGGGCCGGTCGCTCAGGTTGGCCGCCTCGGGTGCGCGGCGCAGCAACTCGGCGAGGGTCGTCATGCGGCGCCTCAGGAGGCTGCAGCCAGGGCAGCCAACTGGTCGGTCTGGTGCTCTTGCGACAACGGCTCGATGATCAGCTCCAGGTCGCCGCCAAGCACTTCGTCAAGCTTGTATAGGGTCAGGTTGATGCGGTGATCGGTGATCCGGCCTTGGGGAAAGTTGTACGTCCGGATTCGCTCGGACCGATCCCCAGAGCCTACCAGCTGCCGGCGGGACTCGCTTTGCTGCTGCTGCTGTGCATGCTGTGCCACGTCCGCAAGTCGTGCCTGCAGCAGTGCCAGGGCTTTCGCCCGGTTTTTGTGTTGTGAGCGTTCTTCTTGACACTCGACCACCAGGCCACTGGGTAGGTGGGTGATGCGCACGGCCGAATCGGTTTTGTTGACGTGCTGGCCGCCGGCGCCGGATGCACGAAAGGTGTCGATGCGAAGGTCCGCTTTGTTGATGGCTTCGACTTCGACGGCATCGGGCTCCGGCATCACCGCGACCGTACAGGCCGAGGTGTGGATGCGCCCCTGCGACTCCGTCTCCGGCACCCGCTGTACCCGGTGAGCGCCCGATTCAAACTTCAGGCGCGCGTACACCTGGTCGCCCTCGATGCGGCTGATGAGTTCCTTAAACCCGCCGTGTTCACCGGGTCGCTCACTGAGCACCTCGATGCGCCAGCCTTGCAGTTCCGCGTAGCGGGCGTACATGCGAAACAGATCGCCGGCAAAGAGGGCGGCCTCGTCTCCGCCGGTGCCGGCACGGATTTCCAAAAACACATTGCTGCGGTCGTGCGGGTCACGAGGTAGCAGCAGCCGCTGGAGATCGCTTTCCAGTCGCATGATTCCTTGGCGAGCGGACTCCACCTCCGCGGCGGCCATTTCCCGGATGTCATCGTCGTCTTCTTCAAGCAGTGTTTCTGCGTCACCGAGCTCAGTTTCCAGGCGTTGGTACGCCTGAAAGCACTGCACCACTTCGTCCAGCTCGGCAAACTCCTGGGAGTAGGCGCGGAACTGGTCTTGCACTGCAATCACTTCAGGGTCGCTCAGCAGGCCTCCAAGTTCGGCGTGGCGCTGCTGGATCCGTTCGAGCTTGTGGAGAATACTAGGGGTCACGTTTTGTTCCGGGGGGCGGCTTGGGTTCGGCGTTGGTGAGCAAGCCACTGCACAATGAGAACAGTTCTTCACGGCCGTCGACGCTCATCTCCTTCAGCATCATGCTGGGTCCATGGATGAGCTTGTTGGTGAGGTTGCGGGCGAGCCGTTGCAACACTTCCTCAGGGTCTTTCCCTTGCGCCAGTAGCTGCTTTGCGCGCTCCAGTTCCGCGCCCTGTATCGCAAGGGCTTGGCTGCGGTAATCGCGAATGAGGTGACCTGCCGAGCGGGTCTGCTGCGACTGTGCGAAGGCGTCCACCGCGGCCTCGATGATGCGTTCGGCTTCGCGCGCGGCGTTGGCGCGGTGGCGCTGATTGTCGGCCACCACCTCCTGCAGGTCGTCCACTGTATAGAGGTAGACGTCGTCCAAATCGGCCACTTCCGGCTCGACATCGCGCGGCACGGCCAGATCGATCATCAGGATCGGGCGGTGCTTGCGTTGCTTGAGCGCCCGTTCAACGGTGCCTTTGCCCAGAATCGGCAGGGTGCTGGCGGTCGATGAGATGACCATGTCGGCTGAGGGCAAGTGGCTTGGCAGTTCGCTCAGCATTGCGGCTGTGCCGTGCAGCGGGTTGGCCACTGCCTGGGCGCGCGAGAAGGTCCGGTTCACCACCGTGATCGAGCGGATGCCTTGTTCTTTTAGGTGCCGCCCCACCAGTTCGATGGTCTCTCCCGCGCCCACCAGGAGCACCCGCGTGTTTTCCATTTGTGCGAAGATCTGCCGCGCGAGATGGACCGCGGCATAGGCGACAGACACCGGATGCTGGCCGATTTCCGTCTCGGTGCGCACCTGCTTGGCTGTCTGGAACGCATGCTGGAATGCACGGTGCAACAGCGGGCCAGAGGTCTGGCTGGATTGGGTGTGTTGGTAGGCGTCTTTCATTTGGCCGAGAATTTGTGGCTCACCCAGAATCATTGAGTCGAGCCCGGCAGCGACCCGCATCATGTGCTGAATGGCCAGGCGCCCGTGGTGGCTGTAGTGGCAGCTTTCCAGCTGGTCGGGTGAGATGTGGTGGTACGCAGCCAGCCAGGCCAGAACCTGATGGGCCACAGGCTCCTCGGCGGGGCCGACGGCGAAGACCTCGGTGCGGTTGCAGGTCGAGAGAATCGCGACCTCATCGAGTCCGGCCGCCTGGCAGGCCTCTTGCAGCGCGCCCTCCAGATTCGCCGGGGAAAAGGCGACCCGCTCACGCACGCTGATGTCTGCGGTTTGGTGGTTGATGCCCACCACCACGAGCTCCTGGGAAGGCGCGATGCGGTTCGCTGTATCAGGCCGAGACATGGGTGTAGAAGTTCGTTACCGGTGGCGGCGCCAGCGTCCCCAGCCTCCGTGGCGGTTGCCCAGTGTGTGTGCGGCGGCAGAGTCGAGACGCTTTGGGCTGTCGACAAAGGTACAATTATACCCAAACCGGTGTGGATTCGGGTCGCCCGTTTCTTGCACCCACTCGACCGAGCCCGACTCTTGAGGCTTTGATCTCTGCATGACCCAGGACGTTTGGACATGAGGCCCACCCCGCTTGGGCGCCTGTGCGCACCTGCCATCGCGCTTGCGGCGCTGGCGAGTTTGACGGGCTGCACCACCGGTGCCCTGCGCCCTCCAAGCCAACCGGACGCGCGCCCTGCGCCGGTGGCACAGGTCGAAGCGCCCCCGACCCGGCCCTTTGCTGCCGATACACTCTATGCCCTGCTTGTGGCGGAGCTTGCGGGCAAAGCCCGGCAGTATGATTTCGCGCTGGCGACTTACCTGGATCAGGCGCGGCGAACCCAGGATCCCGCCGTCACCGAGCGGGCGCTGCAGGTTGCGCGGTTTCTCGGTGACCACGATGCCATGTTGCAATCCGCACAGTGGCTGATTGAACTGCGCCCGAACGACCCCCACGCATGGCGGGTGGTCGCGCTGGAGTGGGCGCGGCTCGGTCGGTTTGAACCAGCCGTCGAGGCCATGGCACGCCTGGAACGCCAGGGTGCACCCACTGACTTCGATTACCTGGCCCTGCAGGCGGCCCGCAGCGACGGCGCAGACCTCGAACCGCTGCTAGCGCGCCTGCGAGCCCTCTCGCTGGAATTCCCTCAGCAGGCGGATTTGCGCATAGGCGAGGCGCTGTTGCTCCGTGGTCTGGGGCGCAGCGACGAGGCGCTGAAGGCCGTGCGCAAGGCCGAGCGCCTGACACCAAGTGCCAAGGTCACAGTGCTCCAGGCAGAACTGCTCAACAGCCAGGGGCATGCGGATGCCGCCCTGGCCCTGATGCGTGAAGCCGTTGATGCCCACCCCGAGGATGCTCGACTGCGGGCCCAATACATCCATTTGCTGGCTGGGGCGGGGGAGCAGGAGGCCGTGGCGGCAGAAATTGAACGCTTTGCCGCCGGCCCGGTCGCCAACCCAGAGTTGGCCGCCAACGTGGCCCAGTTGGCGCTGCGCTTGGGTTTGCTTGACGCTGCGGAGCGCCTGCTGGTGCACCAGTTGCGGGTGGGTTACCAGGTGGACGAAGGTTACCTGCGCCTCGCCGGCGTTGCGCTGGCGAGGCGCCAGCCAGAACAGGCGCTCACCTATCTGCGTGCAATCGATGGCGGGCCGCTGTACCTCACGGCGCTGGGGCAACGTGCCCGGATACTGGCGGAGACCGGTGCCCTCAAGGGCCTGCATGAGGAGCTTGCCGCGGCGCGCTCCAAACACCCGGACATCGCGGCGGACATCTTTCGCCTGGAGGCTGAGTTGCTGACCCGCCTCGGCGCGTTGCACCGCGCCGAGCATGTCTACACCGAGGCGATTGAGGTCCACCCCGAGCATTTGCAGCTGCGCTATGGGTGGGCCATGTTTCTGGAGCAGACCGGGCGAATCGAGGCTGCATTGCGTGAGCTTGAGGGCTTGGCCTTGGCGCACCCCCAAGATGCGAGCGCCCTCAATGCCTATGGGTACACTTTGCTGCTGCGGACCGAACGCCACCAGGAAGCCTTGGCGCTGATCGAGCGTGCGCTGGCGCTTGCGCCGGGCGAGCCTGCCATCATGGACAGCATGGGTTGGGCGCTGTACAAACTCGGCCGCTATTCTGAAGCCCTCAGCCACCTGCAAGCAGCGGCGGATGCCCTCCCGGAGCCTGAAGTCATCGCCCACTTGGTTGAAGTGCTGTGGGCGATGGGTCGCACCGACAGCGCGCGGGCTCGTCTCCAGGCCGCGCTGCGCGAGCACCCGCAAAGCGAGTACCTTACGGACGTGCGCGACAAGCTTGGGCTGGCCTTCGATGACGCGACGGATTGACGCTGTGAGCCGGGCGTTGCTCCGAGGGCTGGGTGCGGCTCTGGTTGCGGGCCTGTTGGTTGGCTGTGTCTCGCGGCCACCGATGGATGGTGGCGCGGCCGCCGCCCTGGAAGTGCGCACTCGCGCCCTCGTGAAGCTGGACCATTGGCAGGCCGCGGGCAAGCTCGGCCTGCGCCGTGGTCCGGAACGGCTTTCCGGCTATTTCGATTGGCTCGAGACCGCCAGTCACTACCGTCTGGCGCTGACCGGGCCCTTTGGCAGTGGCGCGCTGATGCTGTCTGGCGACGCCGAATCCGTGGAGTTGCGGGGCCTGGAGGCGGGGCCAGTGCGCGCAGCCGACCCTGAGTCCTTGGTCGAAACCGCCACGGGCTGGCGGTTGCCCGTCTCGGCATTGCGGGACTGGGTGCGGGGTATGCCGGTGGCGGGTGCCCCTGTCGCGTCTATGCGAGTGGACCC
>DHQM01000172.1 GCA_002408105.1 Gammaproteobacteria bacterium UBA5338
CCCCAGGGCCGTGTGTTGCTGAAAGCCCATACCGTGCTGGATCAACGCAAACTGCACGCCCTGAAGGCCTGGGGTGTGGACGAAATCGCAATCGCCGCGGACATCCAACTGCCGGATGACAGGGCACCCAGCACAGTGCCGGAGCAATACCGCAGTGCTGCCGAATCGGCGATTGCCGAACGCTTTGCCTTGCAGGACATGAACATTCCAGCCGTGGAGGCCATGCGTGAGATTGCAATCGACCACCTCTCCCGACAGCTGGAGCAGCGCGGTGCAAATACCCAGCGCTGAACAGATCGCCAGCACCACCCGCACCCTGGCGACCTTGCCTGATGTGTTCAACCGACTGCAGTTGGAGATTCGTTCAACCACCAGCACGGTGGACGACATCGCAGCAGTCATCAGTTCCGATCCCGGCCTTTCGGCTCGCCTATTGCGATTGGCGAACAGCGCGCTCTATCAGTTTCCCGGCAACGTCGAAACCATTTCCCGCGCCCTGTGCCTGATCGGCACGCGCCAACTGAGCGAACTGGCGCTCGCCACCCTGATCATCGACATGTTCGAGGGCATTGAACTGCGCTACATGTCGATGCGGGCGTTTTGGCGCCACAGCCTCGCAACCGCAGTGGCAACACGCGTGCTCGCAATCCACTGCTCCGCGGAAGACGTCGAGCGGTTTTATCTGGCCGGACTGCTGCACGACGTGGGTCGCTTGGTGCTGTTCGTTGACTATCCTGAGCAGGCGACCGAAGCCTTGCGCCTCGCGGAATCCTCAATGCTGTCTGTGCGGGAAGCAGAGCTGAAACTGTTCGGGTTTACAGACTACGAGATCGGCTTTCACCTACTGCGTCAGTGGCAGCTGTCGGCGTTCCATCAGGACAGCGTCCGACACTGCGCTGCCGGCGAAGAAGCCGCCGCGATGCCACGGGGTGCTGCGCTGGTCCATTGCGGGCGGTGGATTGCCCGCAGCCTTGGCATGGGTGACTCAGGTGACCGTTGGGTGCCACCGCTGACCGCGTCTGCCTGGGAGCAGCTGCAGATCCTGCCGAGCGCCATGCCCCGCATTGTGAAGGACCTAACCCTCCAATTGGCCGATATCGACCAAGTGCTACTGGGTCCACAACCGTGACCTCGTCGCGACCATCCGTCGGAGTCGACGACCGCAGCCACCTGCGCTCGCGGGTTGAATTTCTTGAAGAACTCAATCGCTGGCACACCCACGAGCTCGAGTCTCTCGCCAGCTTGGGTGCGTCCTACCAGCGCTGCCCCCCTTCGAGCGATGCCGCCGCGCTCGTCGAACTGACGCTGCCGTACCTGCAACGAATCGCTGCGTTCAATTCCATCGGGGTGCTGCTGACCACGGAAGACCAGCTCGCCTTCGAACTCAGCCTCTGCGATCCCCCCCACAGGTCCATGCAGGTGCGCAAGGACCGCGATGCCCTGATCGAGTCCGGTCGTTTTGCGTGGGCACTCAAACAAGCAACTCCTGTGCTGGACGCCATCGGGGATCGGGTCCGGGTCTTGGCTCGAATTGCTGTCGGCAAGGAAGTCCTGGGCATGCTGGTGGCAGAGGTCACCAGCGCCGAGTTGCTGCCGAAGCGGGCGCAACGGCTGCTGAGCGCAATGTTGAGTCAACTCGCCTATGCCATTCACAACAGCGCCTTGTATCAGCGCTTGGAGGAGCAGAACCGCTACTTAGAGGGGATGCTGGAACAACGCAACCAGCAATTGCACCATGCGATCACCCACGATGTGCTAACCAACCTGCCCACCCGCAAACAGTTTCAGCACGAGATCCACCGCGACATCCTCCGAAGCCAACGCCTCAACGGAGGTGTGGCGCTGATCCTTCTGGACCTCGACTACTTCAAGCGCGTCAACGAGAGTTTCGGCCACGCGGTCGGCGACCAGATCCTTCAGAAAGTCGCCAGGCGGCTCACAGCCAACCTGCGCGATTACGACGCCCTGGCCCGTCTGGTCGGACACCAGGAACAATCGTGCGTGTGCCACCTGGGTGGCGATGAGTTCGGTGTGCTGTTGACCGACGAAGCGGCCGACCAGATGGAGCCGCTGCTCAACCGGCTGATCGCAGCGCTCGCCCACCCGGTGCGGGTCGCAGGGCATCGCATTTCACTGGGGTTCAGTGCCGGAATCGCGCGGTTTCCGCAAGACGCCGACAGCGCCGAGACGCTGCTGCAACACGCGGAGATCGCGCTGCACGAAGCGAAGCGGCAGGGGCGCAATCGACACCTCAGCTACCACCCCGCGATGAAAGCGCTGTCCCAAACCCAGATGTCCCTCGGCAGCAAACTCCATGAGGCCCTCGACCGCAACGAATTCAGCCTGGTCTTTCAACCCCAGCTCGACGTTCGCACGCACAACGTGATCGGCCTGGAGGCCCTGCTGCGCTGGACTGACGAGCACGGCAACCGCGTTCCGCCCGATCACTTCGTGCCACTGGCGGAAGAAACCGGCCAAATCATTCCGATCGGCAACTGGGTCATCCGTGAAGTCTGCGCTGTCCAATCCCGTTTGATCGCGCAGGGCATCCAGATCCCGATCGCGATCAACATCTCAGCGGTTCAGTTCAGCCACCATGGGTTCACCGAGAACCTCGTGAGCACCATGGAACTCCATCAGATTCCCGCGGAACTGATCGAGCTGGAGCTCACCGAGAGCGTGCTGGTTCGAAATGTTCAGCAGTCGCTGACGTTGCTTGCGGATCTCCGCAAGCGCGGGCTGCGCATCTCGGTGGATGATTTCGGTACCGGCTACTCTTCGTTGAGCTACCTACGACAGTTCAAGGTCGACACACTCAAGATCGATCGGCTGTTCATGCAGGACGCGGACCGCGAGCCTGAAAGCGGCGCGATCGTCGCGGCCATCATCGCGATGGGCAGGAGTTTGGGGCTCAAACTGATTGCTGAGGGCGTCGAGCGCGGCGACCAGGTGCGTTTTCTGCGCGACCACGAGTGCTACGGCGTCCAAGGATTTTTCTACAGCGAACCCTTGGCGGAAGCCCAACTGTTTGCGTACCTCAACCAATACCGCATGGGTGAAGGGCATTCGACAGGGGATGGGATGCAACTGCCCTCACCCGGCAGTGGGGTTCCACTGTCCCCGCCCTGTTGACCGGGCCGGCCGCCACCCAGCTTTAGCCGCCCACAAAACTGATCATCACACCTGCCGCGACCGCAGAGCCAATGACGCCCGCGACGTTAGGCCCCATGGCGTGCATGAGCAAAAAGTTGTGGGGGTTGGACTCCAATCCCACCTTGTTGGCGACGCGGGCGGCCATCGGCACCGCCGAGACCCCGGCCGCGCCAATCAGCGGGTTGATCGGCTCTTTGCTGAGGCGGTTCATCAGCTTGGCCATCACCACTCCGCTTGCGGTGCCAATGCTGAAGGCAACCATTCCCAACACCAGGATTCCCAAGGTCTGTACATCCAGGAACTGGTCTGCCTGGAGCTTAGAGCCCACCGCGAGACCAAGAAAAATCGTCACGATGTTGATCAAGGCGTTCTGGGTGGTGTTGCTCAGCCGTTCGACCACTCCGCATTCACGCATCAGGTTGCCAAAACAAAACATCCCAAGTAGAGGCGCGGCGCTTGGAAGCAACAGCGCCACCATCAGCAGCAACAACAGTGGAAAGACGATTTTTTCGCCCTTGGATACGTGGCGCAATTGCCTCATCTCGATGCGGCGCTCCTCCTCACTCGTCAGCAAACGCATGATCGGTGGCTGAATCAGCGGCACCAGCGCCATGTAGGAGTAGGCGGCCACTGCGATGGCGCCAAGGAGTTCCGGCGCCAATATGCTCGACACATAGATCGCCGTCGGTCCATCGGCGCCGCCAATGATGCCAATCGCTGCCGCCTGGGCCAGGCTGAACTCCATGAACCCGCCATAGGTCAAGGCGATCGCACCAACGACCGTTGCAAAGATACCGAACTGCGCCGCAGCGCCAAGAAACAGTGTTTTGGGGTTCGCAAGGAGAGCACCGAAATCCGTCATGGCGCCAACCCCCATGAAGATGATCAGCGGAAACGCGCCGCTGTCGATGCCGACTTCATAGAACAAATGCAGGATGCCATCGCCCACCGCAAGCCCCGCCCCTGGAATGTTGGCCAGGATGCCGCCGAAACCAATCGGCACCAGCAGCAACGGCTCGAATTCCTTGGCGATCGCCAAGTAAAGCAGGGCCAGGCCCACGGCGATCATGACCGCCTCTCCAGGGGTCATGAGGTACAGGCCAGATTCTCCGGCCAGCTTGAGCATTGATTCCATGACAGGTACCTACGCGAGGGTCAACAGACTTTGACCGACGCTGACCGAGTCGCCAGCAGAAACCTGGATGCCGGCGACCGTTCCACCTTGGGGGGCACGCACCTCGGTTTCCATTTTCATGGCCTCAAGAATCAGCACCACGTCGCCTGCGGCAACCGCACTGCCAGGCGAAACCAGCACCTTGACGATGTTGCCAGCGAGCGGGGCCTTCACCGTAATCGCATCACCAGACGCCGATGGGGCAGCTGGAGCGCTGGGGGCCGCCGTTGGCGTCACCGCTTGGACATCGCCACCTTCGCTGACCTCCACCACGTGGTCACGCCCATTCACCCGAACGGTGTAGACCACGGTGCCGGTCGGGGCGACAGCGGGCTGTGCCGGAGCGGACTGTTTGGGCTCTCCGGTTGGCACTGCTTCAAAGGCAGCAGGGTTGCCGCGGTTCTTGATGAACTTCAAGCCGACTTGAGGGAACAGTGCATAGGTCAACACGTCGTCAACCCGATCGTCAGCCAACTTCAGGCCATGCTCTGCAACCAAGGCATCCAACTCATCCGAGAGGTCGCCCATCTCTGGGGCAAGCCGATCCGCCGGACGACCGGTGATGACTTCGCCGCCTTCGGCCAGGACACGCGCTTGCAGCTCGGTGTCCACAGGTGCCGGGGTCGCGCCGTACTCGCCCTTGAGTACGCCGGCCGTTTCTCGGGAAATGCTCTTGTAGCGTTCTCCGGTCATGACGTTGAGGACCGCCTGGGTCCCCACGATCTGTGAGGTGGGGGTCACCAACGGAATGAAGCCAAGGTCCTTGCGCACCTTCGGAATCTCCCCAAGCACAGCGTCGAGCTGGTCGGCGGCGCCCTGCTCCTTGAGCTGGTTCTCAAGGTTCGTGAGCATGCCGCCAGGCACCTGAGCGACCAGAATGCGTGAATCCACACCCCGCAGTGCCCCCTCGAAGGCGGCGTATTTCTTCCGTACCTCGCGGAAATACGCGGCGATGCGCTCGAGCCGGTTCAGGTCCAGCCCTGTGGTCCGGTCGGTGTCTTCCAAAATGGCCACCACCGTCTCGGTCGGCGAATGCCCGTAGGTCATGCTCATTGAGGAAATCGCGGTATCGACGTTGTCGATCCCGGCTTCCACCGCCTTCAGGATGGTGGCAGTCGACATCCCGGTGGTGGCATGGGATTGCATGTGGATTGGAATGCTCAGTGCGGCCTTGAGTCGACCCACAAGCTCACCGGCGACATAGGGCTTTAACAAGCCTGCCATGTCCTTGATGCACAGCGAATGTGCGCCCATATCCTCGATTTCCTTCGCCAGGCTGACCCAGGAATCAATCGTGTGGACCGGGCTGACCGTATACGAAATGGTGCCCTGGGCGTGTCTGTCTTGCTTGATGACGGCCTGGATTGCAGTCTGCAGGTTGCGCGGGTCGTTCATGGCGTCGAACACGCGAAATACATCCACGCCGTTGTACGCGGCCCGCTCGACAAACTTTTCCACCACGTCGTCCGCGTAGTGGCGGTATCCAAGCAAATTCTGGCCACGCAGCAACATCTGCTGCGGTGTGTTCGGCATGGCCTTTTTGAGTGCTCGAATCCGCTCCCAGGGGTCTTCTCCCAAATACCGGATGCAGGCATCAAAGGTCGCCCCACCCCAGGATTCCAATGACCAGAATCCGACTTGGTCCAGTTCGGACGCAATCGGCAGCATGTCATCGAGTCGCATGCGGGTCGCAAGCAGGGATTGGTGGGCATCGCGGAGCACCACATCGGTGATGCCAAGAGGGGCCTTGGTCATGGAAGCGGGACCTTAGTCGTCGTTGGTGAGCACCAAAGGTCCTGGCACTCAGCGTGTATCCGCTCGCTACTTGTGGCGCGAACGGTGCCTGTGGATCGCCGCGGTGATGGCCGCGAGGATCTCTGAATCCAGTATTTTTGAATGCGCTGTGGAGTCCGGATCAGCAGAGGGCCCAGGGGCAGCCTCCGGCGCGATACGCCCCACCGCCAGGGACATCAATCGGGTGGCAAACACCAAGGCGGTCAGAAAGACAAAGACAGTCCCCATGCCGAGCAGCATGAGGGTGAGTCCTGATGAGGCAAGAGATTCTGGCATGTTGTCCCCGTCGATGCCGCAGCACAACGCAACCTGGTGGAATGGCTCGGCTTCTTCGGCCCTGACGGACCAAAAAAACCGCGACAATCTACCGCCTTCCGGTGGGCCGATCAAGCCGAAAAAGGCTTTGGCGTCATGGCGATAGCGCCCACGTAGGCAAGCTTCAGAGACACCCCAACGGACCGGCGGATCCTGTAATTTCGCTACAGAAAAACCAGAATCAATCGAGTTTGTTATTGACAACCATTCGCGTTCGCACCCATAATTCGAACACGATCAGGAGAACAACCATGTACGTGTGCCTCTGCAAGGGCGTAACCGATCGGGACGTCCAAACCGCCATCAAAGCCGGCGCTCGAAACCTGCGCGACCTCAGTGTGCAGCTCGGCATCGCGCGCGACTGTGGTCAATGCGCCAGGGTCAGCAAACAGCTGCTTCGAGAAGCACAGCCACACACCGCATCGCCCATCCGGGTCTGGATCCCCGCCGCCGGAGGCAGCGCGCCCGCCGCATCGGCATAGCCACTTCCTGCGAACAACCACTGCCCCGCCACCGACTTTGCACAACCCCGCCCGCTTGGCCTAGAGTAGCCACTTCGCTGTGTGCCTAGACTCCACGCGGGCCACTGCATCCATACCTTCTTCAGCATTCAAGGAGCGCGCCAAATGCAAGGCGACGTTAAGGTCTTGGACTACTTGAACCAAGCCCTGGGCAACGAGTTGATCGCGATCAACCAGTACTTTCTTCATTCCCGAATGCTCAACGACTGGGCCTTGCCCAAGCTTGGCGAGAAGGAATACGAAGAATCCATCGACGAGATGAAACACGCCGACCGGTTGATCGAGCGCATTTTATTTCTTGATGGAGTACCGAACCTCCAGAAGCTGGGCAAGCTGCGCATCGGCGAGACCGTCCGAGAAATCCTCGAATGCGATCTCGCGCTCGAACAGGATGCCCTGCCCACGTTGCGCGACGGCATCGAATACTGCGAGCAAGTCCGCGACTATGTATCACGGGAACTGCTCGTTGAAATTTTAGAAAGCGAAGAAGAACACATCGACTGGCTGGAGAGCCAGCTCGCACTCTTTGACCGGGTCGGCGAACACAACTACCTTCAGTCGCAAATCTGACCGGACTCGACCTGCGCAGCTCCAAATCCAGGAAGCTGAACGCAGCTTAAGCGACTGATGGCGCAGCCCCTGTGTAGACGTCCCCGTCCCCTGCGCCTCGCTGCCCATGGCCATCGCCTTTGAATCCGCCAAGCCACCAACAAACTGCACCACAGCCTCGCCAGCCAAGCACCGGGCACCTTGGCGACACCGACAGCAGTTCCCCTTCCGCCCGCGCCACCCTGAAGCTCGGGCCGCGCCTACCAGAAACCATTGGCTGGGCATTGGCGTGCGCCGCTTTGGCTGCCCTTGCACTCACCGCCGTGAGTCAGGGCGCCGTCGATGTCCCTGTCCCACACATTGCCGCCATGGCGGGGCACGCGCTCGGCATGACGGATCCGCAGTTCTCGCCGCAGGAATGGACCATTGTGGTGCAATTGCGCCTGCCGCGGGTGATTGCGGCGCTCTTGATCGGCGCCAGCCTCGGTGTCGCCGGTGCCGTTCTGCAGGGGTTGTTCCGCAACCCCCTCGCCGACCCTCAGCTGATCGGCATCTCCGGTGGCGCTGCACTCGGTGCTGCGGCGGTGATTTTGTTCGGTTCCGGCCTGCCGTTTTTAAGTGCTGCTCAGCTCCCCTGGCTGCAGCCGCTGGCCGCGTTCGCCGGCGCCGCCATCGCGGTCTGGTTCATTTACCGCCTGGCGACCACGGCTGGCTTGACGTCGATCGCGACACTGCTGCTCGCCGGCATCGCGATCAATACCTTCTCCGGTGCAGCGCTTGGACTCTTCGTCACCGTCAGCGAACCCCATCAACTCAAGGATTTCTCATTTTGGGCCCTCGGCAGCCTCGCCCACATCGACCACCAACTGCTGTGGGTTGTGGCCCCGATGGTGACGTTGCCGCTGCTGCTGCTGCTGCGTTTGGGCGATGCGCTGGACGCCCTGCTCCTCGGAGAGGCCGAAGCGGCCTTCCTCGGCATCGATGTCGAATCCGTCAAACGGCGAACGATCCTGCTGGTGGCGATGGCGGTCGGCGCCGGGGTGGCGCTGGCCGGGGTGATCGGCTTCTTGGGGTTGATGGTGCCGCACCTGGTTCGCCTGCTCGTCGGCACCAGTCACCGGCTGCTGCTGCCCGCTTCGGCATGCCTCGGCGCGGCCATGTTGGTGGCAGCCGACCTGATCGCCCGCACGGCCTCGGCGCCACTGGAGTTGCCCGTGGGGATCTTTACCGCAGCGGTCGGTACGCCTTTCTTCGTCTGGCTTTTGAAACGCCGGCCCCATGGTTGACGCAGGGCTTGAGGCCAGGGGGCTCTCGTTGGGCGGTGGCCACGGGCCGCGCCTGAAAGACATCAGCATCGCGGTCGAGCCGGGCGAGATTCTGGCTGTGGCCGGGGCCAATGGCGCCGGCAAGACCACGCTCCTGCGGACCCTTGCCGGAGCCTTGCGCCCCACTGCCGGTGAAGTCTGGCTGAACGGCCGCAGGCTGCCCGCCTGGACCCGCACCGAACAGGCACAACGCCGCGCGGTGATGTCCCAGAGCCACCACCTCGAATTTCCTTACACCGTCGAACAAGTCGTGGCGCTCGGCCGAATTCCCCATGGAGAGCAGCGCAGCAGCCGCGCCGTCCAGGCGGTCATTGCTGAAGTGCTCGAGCGTCTGGACCTCGGGTTCAACGCCACCACCCGATACACCGAACTGTCCGCCGGAGAGCAGCAGCGGGTCCAGCTCGCACGGGCAGCCTGTCAGGTGTGGTTGGGCACACCGGACCGCCGGCGCTATGTCCTGCTGGACGAGCCCACAGCCAATCTGGATCTGGCGCACCAGCCCCGAGTGCTGCGATTTCTGCGCGACCTGGCCGCGACTGGAGTCGGTGTCTTCTGGGTGCTGCATGACCTCAACCTCGGGACCCGCTTTGCCGACCGGGTGGTGCTCATGCGCCAGGGCCAGGTGGTGGCCTGCGGGCCGCCAGCGACCACCCTGACCCCGTCGTTGCTGCAAGCCACTTTCGGCGTCGAAATCCGCGTACATGAGGACGGCGCAGCCCGCTGGATCGCCACCGCATCTTGAGCCCCTGGCCTGTATCAGTTTGCACCACATCCCAAGCACCAATACCTTAGGAGCGGTGAACTGCACCGACCGCTTGGCGAGTTCACCCGGTGCGGGTAACCGCGCCTGGGCGACCGGCGCGCCGCACCAACACACCCATGGGAAAATGGAAAAAACGCCATGACACCAGCGCCTGAATTGCCCGGATACACCCACCACCATGAAGAGTTCGAAGGCGGCGCGCTGCGCTACTACCGGCGCGGACAGGGCCCGGGCGTCATTGTGATTCACGAGATTCCCGGGATCACGCCGCAGGTGCGTCGGTTCGCGGACCATTTGGTCGAGCACGGCTTCACCGTTTGCATGCCCTGGCTCTTTGGTGTGCCCAACCAGCCACCCACGACAGGCTATCTGTTTCGCAGCATGCTGGGCGCCTGCGTGCGCAAGGAATTCACCGCATTTGCCCGCGGCCAAGCCAGCACCATTCTCACACCCTTGCGGGGCCTTGCCCACAGACTTCACAACGAGCTTGGCGGGCCCGGAGTGGGCGCGATCGGGATGTGCTTTACGGGGGGATTCGCGTTGGGGATGATGCTGGAATCAGCGGTGCGCGCGCCCGTCTTGAGCCAACCCTCCCTCCCGTTTCCCATCACCAAAGGCCGGCGTGCCAACATCGACCTGGCACCGAACGAGTTGGCTCAGGTCAAGGCCCGCCTGGATACCGAAGGCCTGAGCGTGCTGGGTCTGCGGTTCAGTGAAGACCCCATCTGCACCCCGGAGCGCTTCGAATTTCTGCGCACCGCCCTCGGCAACCGCTTCGAATCGATCGAAATCGACTCAAGCCCGGGCAACCCCCATGGCATCTCCAAGCGCGCCCATTCGGTGGTCACCAACGACCTGGTGAACGCGGCCGGCCACCCCACCAAGGCGGCGCTCGACCGGGTCGTTGAATTTTTCTCCGAGCGCCTCAAGGCCTAGGCCGCCGCGTGTTTGTGGACTCCTCCCTGCTTACCCCGTACGCCGAGCTGGCTGTCGCCCTGGGGGCCGGATTGCTGGTCGGCACCGAGCGCGGCTGGCAGGAGCGCGAGACCCCTGAAGGTGAGCGCATCGCCGGTATCCGTACCTTTGGTTTGCTCGGCCTGCTCGGTGGGCTGGTCGGACTGCTGACCGCCGCCAACGGCAGCCTGGTGCTGGGGCTGGCGTTCGCGGCGCTGGTTGCGCTGTGCGCCACGGTCTACGCAGGCTCCGCCGGTCGGGACGACCGGGGCCGGGGAATCACCACCCTGGTTGCCGTGCAGCTTACCTTTGTCCTGGGCGCCCTGAGCACACTCGGACACCCAGAGGTGGCTGCGAGCGTCGCCGTCGTGAGCATGGTGCTGCTCGGGCTCAAGCCAACGCTGCACTCCTGGCTGCGCAAGCTAGAGTTTGCGGAACTCAAAGCCGCCGCTCAGCTTTTGCTGATGTCGCTGGTTGCACTGCCTTTGCTGCCCGATGAAAGCCTCGGCCCCTGGGGTGCGCTCAACCCCTACGAAATCTGGTGGATGGTTGTACTCATCGCCACCATCTCGTTCGTTGGCTACTTTGCGGTGCGGGTGTTGGGCCAACGCCGCGGCATGATTTGGACTTCACTGTTCGCGGGGCTGGCCTCTTCGACTGCACTCAGCTTTCACTTCGCGAAGGCGAGTCGCAAGGCAGACCCAAACGCAGCGCGTTTGCTCTCTGGAGGCATTCTGCTTGCCTGCGCCACCATGTTTCCCCGCCTTGCCGTGCTGATGGCGGTCACCGCGCCCGGGCTGCTGCCAGTGCTGGTCGTGCCACTCGGCGCCATGGCGATCCCCACAGTGGTAGTCGGGGTGCTGTACCTGCACCGCGCTCCTTCGAGCGACTCCGCAACCGCCGGACCGATCAATAATCCGCTGGAATTGAAGGCGGCACTGCAGTTTGGGGCGGTGCTTGCGGCTGTCCTGCTGGCCTCGGAGGCGGTTCGCGCCTGGATCGGTGAGCAGGCGGTGTTGGCCGTTGCCGCAGTCGCGGGGCTCGTGGATGTTGACGCCATGACCTTGTCACTGGCCAAGATGCGCCAGCAGGGCATGGCCGAGGAAGTCGCTGTGATGGGCGTGCTGGTGCTCGCTTCGGTGAACTGCATCTCCAAAGCGGTTATCGCTTGCGTTTGGGGTAACCCGTTGCTGCGCTTGCGCTGCGCGGCTGTCCTCAGCCTGTCCGCTCTGGTGGGGTTGGCCTGGTGCGCCTCACTGGCCACTGCCCCACCATAACCTGCCCCTTCGGACGCACGGCACCTGCGGTCAACTCGACCTGGAGCTGCCGTTGTACATTGCGTCGATTTCCTTGGCGAAGCGCTCGTGCAAGCGTTTGCGCTTGAGTTTCAGCGTTGGCGTCATCAGGCCGCTTTCGATGCTCCAGGGCGATAACGTACAGTGCACCCGTTGCACCTTCGCGAAGCGCGGAAATTCTTCGAGCCGAGCCGTGAGGCAACCGAGCAGATGTCGCTTGAAGACCGGGCTGTGCAGGCTTTCAGGTGCCTCCGGGTTCAAACCCAGGTCGCCTGCGGTCTCGGTCCAGACTTCTTTGTCCAACACCAGCAGCGCGCCGAGCACAGGCCGACCATTCCCAACCACCATGGCCTGCTCCACCAGCGGGTCAAGTCGCAGCGCCATCTCGACCTCCTCGGGGGGCACGTTCTCGCCATTGGAAAGCACGATCAGCTCTTTGATGCGCCCGGTGATGTAGAGTTGACTCCCCTCCAGGCGGCCTTGGTCGCCGGTACGCAGCCAGCCATCGTCGCTGAATGCCGCAGCGGTCTCGTCGGGTTGGTGCCAGTATCCGAGCATCACGCCCGGCCCCTTAACCAGGATCTCGTCTTTGTCGCCAAGACGCACTTCGGTTCCGGGCAACACCGTACCCACACCCTGGATGTCATTGCTCTCCAGCCGATTCACTGCGATCACCGGGCTGGTTTCCGTCAACCCGTACCCCTGCAGCACTGGCAGCCCCAGCCCAACAAAAGTGCGGGCGACATGGCTCTCCAGCGCCGCCCCCCCACTGACGACGAGCCGCAGCCGGCCACCCATCGCCGCGAGGATTTTGTCAGCCACCAGGCGCTCGAGAATCGGCCACAAGAGTTCCGATGGCCGCCAGCGTGCTTTGCCCTGGCTGCGCTGATGGCGACGCCAGCCGACTGAAACCGCGAGCGAAAAAAGCGCCCGACGCACCGCACTTTCGCTCAACTGCCGGTGGACCCGTTGGTACACGGTTTCGTAGACCCGGGGCACCGAAATCAACGCGGTCGGGCGCACCTCCTCCATGTCCTTCGCCAGCATCTGCACGGTGCGAACGAACGCGAGCTGGGCGCCCGCCGCCATGGTCAGGTAGTAGTCTCCGGTGCGCTCCAGCATGTGGGCCATCGGCAGGAACGACAGCAACAGGTCTTCCTGATAGACATCCACCAAGTCCAGCACCCCATACACGTTGCTCAGGATGTTGGCATGGCTGAGCATCACGCCTTTTGGTCGGCCAGTGGTGCCCGAGGTGTACACCAGGGTTGCCAGTGCGTCGGTCTTGGCCGCAGAGGCCGCCAAAGTGGCGCGGGGCTCCGCCGGCAACCAGTGTTCAACCGAGTGGACCCTCGGATCGGTGACCGGACGCTCTGGAGTCTGAAGTAGAACCACCCAGACCAAGTCATCAAAATCCGACAGCGCATTGGCCAATGACTGCCAGGCCGGCAGGTCTGGCAGCACCAGCAGCCGTGAGCCGGAATCGGCCAGAATGTGTGCGCTGTTGGCGGGGCGATCGTCCACATACAAAGGCACCACCACCAACCCCAGGCCCAGCGCTGCCTGCTCGAAACTGATCCAGTCCACCCCGTTGGGCAGGGCCACCGCGACCCGGTCACCCCGGACCAAACCGGTGGCCTCGAGGGCCGCTTGCCAATGGCGCACCCGCTCGCTCATGTCTGCCCAGGTCAGCGTGCACCAGGCTTTGGCATCTCGATCGTACTGGTGGTACGCGACCGCATCGGGGGTGCTCAGAACCCGGCAACGAAAGAGGCCGTCCAGGGTGCTGGCTGCCGTACTTGGAATCGGATCGAGTGTCATCTGCGGTTGTGTCATCAGCAAGGACCAGCGTCGGCACCTTGGCCATCCCAGCGTGCACATCCGGCTGAAATTCCAAGCATGCTGTTTATTATTTGGTCGCGAATCATACGTCGACTGCTGGGCAAAAAAAACCGCGGAACGCGCGCCGAATCTGGCACCTGCCCCACGGTTTCGTTGCTGTCGCACTCGGATACCCAGGTTTTCGGCCTGGGAACCGGGCGCTGTCATCAACTAGCGGTCTTCTCGGCTCCAGTAGCTCCCGGGGTTCGCTTCGAACCGCACGATTGTCCCCGCATCGAGTTCACCACGCTTGAAGAAGCCGTCGTCGTAGACTCCGGAAATCTGCACCCGGTCGCCGACTTCTAGCGGACGTTCAGCCTCTTTTCTGAGGGGGCTTTTGCGCATGTGCGAGGTATCAATGCGAATTTTTTTGCCGCCCGCGTGCACATAGAACACGGGGTTGTCGATCTCACTGACGGTCCCTGTGAGGGTGATCCAGTAGTCGTCTTCAAGTTGATCGGGTGCCCCGCTGTAACTGACCCTCGGCCCCTTTGCATTGCCGAAATCGCTGCGGTAGTAAAAAGCCCCGCGCCCCTCGTCGTACACAGACTCGGCATCGATTTCTTTGCTTTGAAACAGGTCGTCATCCACTCGGCCATTCACCGTTACCCGGTCACCTTGACGGATTCGATCCGGGCGGTCACCCCAGGACCAATCCTCGACCTCGACACGGATGGAGCCGCTTCCGTAATCTAGGGTGAACTCTTCCCCTTCGTCATCCACCTTGGTGATGGTACCGCTCAGGGTGACCCAACTGTCGTCCTTCATGGATTCCTTTGACATGGCCATCGGTGATGCCACTGTGAGCGACAGACCCACAGCCGATACCAAGGCAGCAACCGACGTTCTCCGCATACGTTTGTGCATAATTCCTCCGCTTTCGATGCCTGTGCACCGTTTGCTATTTATTGGACAGCACGATCACACACGGCCCCCTTGCATATCCGGTCGCCGGGTGTGTCTGCGGGTTTTGTCCGATAAATCCCGCCCAAAGTTCCGCATGCCCCGGGCGTTTTCTTGCGGGCCGGCATCCAGGAAAGGCGAGCGAGGGAACGAGAAGCAGGGTATTCGGGCGCTAGCCGCCGTCGGCTCGCATGCGTTTCGTGACGATGCGGTCCACTGCATTGGCAAATGCGCCGCGGTCGGCATTGGAGAGTGGCGGAGGGCCTCCAGTCACCTCACCGCTGCTGCGCATCTGATCCAGGAAGTCCCTCATGTTGAGACGGGGCCGGATGTTGCTCGCCGTCAGCTCCTCCCCGCGGGGACTGACGACGAGGGCACCGCGCTCGATCACTTCCGCCGCCAAGGGAATGTCGGCGGTCACCACCAGGTCGCCTGCAGACACCGCCTGAACAATGTGGTTGTCGGCCACATCAAAACCCGCCGGCACCTGAACCGCACGGATCCACTGCGAGCGCGGTGGATAGAGGGCCTGATTGGCCACCAGGGTGAGCGGGACACTGACCCGAACAGCCACCCGGTACAGGATCTCCTTGATGGGGTTGGGACAGGCGTCGGCGTCAACCCAGATGTGCATCGTTTTTCGCCTCCCTGATACTGGCGGGCCACACCCCCCAAAGACATTGGCTGCAAGGCCCGGTATACTACGCGCCCCCTGATTTTCGGCCTAGCCTTCCACTTCGCTGCCCTGAGACCGCGAAGGGCGGTTCCGCCGTCTCACTTTGAAGGCTTGCCAGATGTCCGAAACGGTTCCCTTTGCCTCGCTGGGCCTCGGCGATGCACTCTTGCGCGCGCTCGACCAACTGGGGTTCAACTCGCCCACCGAAATCCAGCAGCGCTGCATCCCTCCACTGTTGCGTGGTCAGGACCTCATCGGTCAAGCGCAAACCGGCACAGGAAAAACCGCCGCCTTTGTGTTGCCCATCCTGCAACAACTCAATGCGTCGGGGCCCCACCCCCAGGCCCTTGTGCTGACGCCAACCCGGGAGTTGGCCTTGCAGGTCAGTGAGGCCTTCGCGGCGCTCGGCCAGAGCGCACCTGCAACCCAGGTCGTTTGCCTGTACGGCGGGCAAGCTTACCACCACCAACTCAAGGCGCTGAAACGTGGCGTTTCAGTGGTGGTGGGCACACCGGGGCGGGTCATGGACCACATACGCCGTGGCACGCTGCAGCTCGAATCCTTGCGAACCCTGGTCCTAGATGAGGCAGACGAGATGCTGCGGATGGGGTTTGTGGACGATGTCGAATGGATCCTTGGCCACACCCCCGAGGCACGGCAACTGGCGCTGTTTTCTGCGACCATGCCCAAGGCCATCGAGCGCCTGGCGCGCAGTTACCTGCGCGACCCTCAACGGGTGCAGGTTGACGCTAAATCGTCGACAGCTTCCACGGTGCGTCAGCGCCATTGGGTGGTCCAGGGCATCAACAAAGCCGAAGCCCTTGGCCGAATTCTTGAGGTCGAGCCGGCCGATGCCAGCATTGTGTTCGTGCGCACCAAGCAGGCCTCAACCACGCTCACCGACCAGCTTCTCAGCCGCGGCCTCCGCGCCGCTGCACTCAACGGTGACCTTTCCCAAGACCTGCGTGAGCGCACCCTAGACGCACTCAAGCGCAACCGGCTGGATGTCTTGGTGGCAACCGACGTCGCGGCCCGCGGGCTGGATGTCGACCGAATCACCCACGTGTTCAATTACGACATTCCGAACGACGCCGAAGCGTACGTCCACCGAATCGGCCGCACAGGGCGGGCAGGGCGCACCGGTGAAGCCGTGCTGTTCGTGATGCCCAAGGAGCGCCATAGACTGCGGTCACTCGAACGCGCTCTCGGCGTGCAGATAACACCAATGCAGCTGCCAAGCGGGGCCGACATCGAACGCAAGCGCATGGAACGCTTTGCGGAACGGGTTCGGTCAAGCATTGAAGACCAGGACCTTGCCCCCTTTCAGGCACTGCTCGCGGAAATTCAGCAGGCGAGCGGCAAGGCGCCAGACCAGGTTGCCGCTGCCCTGCTCTACCTGGCGCAGGAATCGAGCCCCTTGCAGGTTCCGCCGGAGGTGCGCCCCAGCGAAGCCAGGACCGAACACAAGGGCAGAGAAAAACCAGGGGCTCGGCACAACCTCGAACACTCAGGGGAGCGCCAAACCTACCGCTTGGAGGTCGGCCGTGAACATGGCGTGCTGCCCAAGCACATCGTTGGAGCCATCGCCAATGAAGCCGGAATCGATGGCAAGCACATCGGCCACATTCGAATCCGCGACCACTACAGCACCGTCGATTTGCCGAGCGGCATGCCTGATGAGGTGTTCCGGGCGCTCCAACGCACGCGGGTCTGCCAGCAGCCGCTGCGCCTGTCGGTGTGGGAGGGCCAGACTCCGAGTGGCTCCAGCGAAGCACCGAAGTCGAGGGGAAAGAAGGAGACCAAGGCCAAGTTCAAACACAAGCCCTCGCCCCCCCACCGCCGAGCCGCCGCCTCCTAGCCCCTATGCGGCCAGGAGCCAGAGAGGCTAGGGCTCGACCGGGGCATCCGCGCGGCTGACGGACAGCTCAGGGCTGACGGGCGCCGCGGTGGTGTCGTCCACCTTGATCGAACGCGCGGTAGAGTCCAATTGCGTCAGGTCACGCCCTGCTTTGATCAAGAGCTCCGCCAACTGCCTTCCGCGGCTGACTTGCTCCAGCACGTCGTAAAGCACCGCGATGGGAAGCTCACCCTCGGACCCAGACTGCAAGACCTGCCTCTTGGCGGATTGGTAGGCCTGTTCGACCTGTTGCATTGCGCGCTCAAGGCCCGCATCGTCCTGGACCGCCCGCGCACTTAAAATCGCACCGATGCTGTCAGTCAAGGCCTGCCTGTAGGCCTGCAATTGCGTGCGCAACGTGCCCGGCGCCTCGGTCAAAGCACCTGCATGGTGCTTGAACTGTTGGGCCACCTCGGCAGCGGCAGCATACCGGTGCGCCGCCCTCAGGACTTCAGGAAGCTGCACCGCCATCTCGCGGGTGACGTAGGTGCGCTGCATCTGCGCCACGAACTCTCCAACGGCCCGCACCAGCTGTCGCACCGCCTCACACTCAGTGTCCACTGCACCCACTTTTGACGATTCCCAGCGCAGGACATCCGGCACAACCTTCGTGAGCATGCCCCCAATGCGGTCGAGTTCAAGCACGAGTGCATCCCGCGCCAGCGCGGGTGTGGCCGTCAGTGTGCGATCCAGAAACTGCGGCGTACCGGCACGTTCTTCCTGGGTTGCGAATTTGCGCCCAAGAAATGCTGCAAGGCGTGCAGTGAATGGATACAGCAACACCACCCCGAGCAGGTTGAACAGGGTGTGGAAGAGCGCGAGCACAACAGCTGGCTGCCCTGCGACTTTTAGGTGATGACCGACCCACTGCACCACCCAAAGCATGACGGGGAGCACCGCGAGTGCTACCAATCCGGTGATGACGTTGAATAGAATGTGGGCACTGGCCACCCGCTTCGCGTTGGCCGTCGCACCAATGACCGCGATCCCCGCCGTGGACGTGGTGCCAATGTTGGCGCCCACCACCATGGAAGCGGCTGTGGAAAGCGGAATCACGCCGCCGGTCGCCGCCGTCAAGACCACCGCAATGGCCGCGCTGGAGGATTGCATCAAGGTGGTCATGGCGAAACCCAGCCCGACCCCCATCAACACACCCAGCCAGCCGGACCCTGCCAAAATTGAAAGGTCCACCCGCGTCGCCACATCCGCAAAGGCGGACTGCAGCACGTCGATGCCTATGAAGAACAGACCAAATCCAGCCAGCGCTTCGCCCAAATAACCGCGCCGCTCCCGCGGCCCACTCAGGCGCAGCAACATACCGACCCCAACCATCGGCAAGGCAAATGCTTCAACCTTGATCTTGAATCCCACCGCAGCGACCAGCCAGCCGGTCATGGTGGTGCCAATGTTCGCCCCGTACACCACGCCCATGGCCTGAGTCAAAGTCAGCAGCCCTGCATTGACAAAGCCGATGGTGGCGACGGTGACCGCACTGGAGGACTGCACCAGTGCCGTGAACAGCAACCCGGCGCCGATCCCCCGCGGAATCGTCTGCGTCCAGCTTGCGAGCAGGCGGCGCAAGGCCTGCCCCGCTGCCAGAGTGAGCCCCTCTGTGATCATTCGAACCGCCAACAGGAACAGCCCGAGGCCGCCGATCACCAGTCCCAATTGCTGCCACATCACGCGTCTGTCTCCTTTTGTGGTCGGTACTCACCCGCGCTCTTGCCGTCAGGTTCGGGGGTTTGGGTCGAAAACATCTGATACCGATGCCAATTCCAGAGCCTCCCCAAGCGGATCCGATCAACACATGACGTCAGTCAATGGTTACCGAGGGCAGATGCACGATCATATACAGTCTACCTTCACTGCGCCGGCCGGCGCGTCCCCTGAAACCTTGAGGAGCAGACTTTGAACCAAGAGCCAACCGTTCCAGTATGGGATCTGTTTGTGCGTGTGTTTCATTGGCTTCTCGTCGTCGCCTTTTGCATCTCGTACATCACCGAGGGCGACCCTAAATGGCTGCACCTTGCTTCTGGCTACAGCATCCTCGCCCTTGTACTGGCCCGCATTCTGTGGGGATTTTTTGGCAGCCCACACGCCAGGTTCAGTGATTTCGTGCCCACTTGGCGGTCGCTGATTGCCTACTTGCGCGCGCTCCGCCGTGGCGAGGCCGAACTGTACGTGGGTCACAACCCGGCCGGAGGCGCCATGGTGGTCGCTTTGCTGCTCTCACTCTTGGTAACAACTGGGGCCGGCCTCGTGTTGCTGGCGGCCGAAGAGGGCGAAGGGCCACTGTCCGGATGGCTGATCGCAGCACCCTCAACGGGTGCACTCGAGGAACTGGAGTACGATTCATACGACGAGGAATCAGAACCGGAACACCATGAATCCGCCCTGGCCGAAGCGGCCGAAGAAGTCCACGAACTGTTCGCGAACCTGACACTGATGTTGGTCGCGGTGCACATCCTGGGGGTCGTGTTCGAGAGCTGGCGCGAGAGACAAAACCTGGCGCGGGCGATGGTGACCGGGCGCAAACGGATCCCGCCCAAGGCTCCCCTTCGCTGACCGCCGCCAATTGCCCGCGAACACTCTCTGAAGTAAGGAGGCGCTAAGGCAACCCAACCAGGGATGGCCATCGGGATTTCACCCATCCAATCCGGTCGGTTCGCACTGCCTGGTGCGACCAGCACGGTCCCGACAGTCTATGCACGATGCCGCCCGCCCAAGGCGCCCATCGGCTTGTTGTGGACTTGTCCCGACTCGCGATTTGCAGCCTGTTCAGCAACTTCAGGGCAATGGGCACCCAGAACAGCGCCCTGTTGAGGTGAAACCGCATCGAGCACAGGTGAAAACGCGTGCAGGGACTGCCCCTGCACGCAGTCATACCTTGAAACTGCGGAGAAAAACCTTTCTTGTCATTGTGCGCTCCTTCAACCAACCCGGTTGATCTGGTGTGCGTCTGAGGTGCCAAGCGCAACCTCGCGGCCAAATTACCACAATTTCTTTATGGGCATACCAGTGCACCTGAATTCGGTGGAACAGCCCTCTCACACACCGAGCTATCCGCCTGCAAACCCTCGGCCGCACGCATGCAGCCACCACCGATTCAGATAGAACGGCGCACCAGACAATGAACTGAGAGGCCGGGCACGCGATGATCCGTCGCATGGCCCAACACAAACCCTGACCGCATCATTGCGTTGGTTTGTCGCAGTCCAGCAACAAAACCGTTGCGGGAGGTTCAAACTTTCGTTCTAGACTCGCTGCCAGTCGACCTTCCGTTTCGACCCACCCTACACAGGAGATCAAAAAATGCCCCGACACACAGGCGCTGCCACTGTCATCTCCGGACTGGTGCTTGCTTGCTCGATCACACCCGGCCACGCGATCGAAGGTGTTCACTACGAACTCAAGGGCTTTGCCTCCCTGCCGGCAGGCACCTTCGAGGGCGAACCCTGGTCTTCCGGAAACTTTGTTGGTGGCAGTTCACAGTTTCCGTCACCCTTTCCGAGCCAACCCGTTCAAGGTCTCTCAGGCGTACTCGCCAAGGGCAACGGTGACTACCTGTTTCTTTCTGACAACGGCTACGGAGCCAAGGCCAACAGTGCGGACTATGCGCTCGGTATCTATGACCTGACCCCTGATTTCAAGACAGCGCACGGCGGAACTGGAACCGTGGCAATCAACGGTGTGGTCCGGCTGAGTGACCCCAACCAACTGTTCGGACACCTGGTCGTGGCGGACATGGCCAACTACCCTGGCAGCTCGATCCCGGTAGCAGAGGCGATCCGAACCAACCGCTACCTCACCGGTTGGGACATGGACGTGGAATCGATTCGCAAGGACGCAGCCGGCAACATCTGGATCGGTGATGAGTTCGGCCCTTTCCTTGCCAAGTTCAGTCCTCAGGGGGAACTGCTCGCGGCACCGGTCGCTCCGGCAGGCCGAGTGGGCCCAGACAGCCCCACCGGTGCACCTGCAACCATCCCGGGTAGTGGCGGTTTCGAAGGCAACTCTTCAACGCTGGACGGCAGCAAGTTCTTCGCCATGCTCGAAAAACCGACACTCGCTGACCAAGCCGCTGGAAATCGCGTGTTGGAGGTCCACGAATTCGATCCCCAAAGCGGCGCGTACAGCGGCACCATCCTTCACTACGGACTCAGTGAATCAGCCAGCGCGATCGGAGACTTTGCCCCGGTTACCGACCAGACTCACCTGGTCATCGAACGGGACGGTGGACACGGCGAAAGCGCAGTGTTCAAGCAAATTTATCTGACTGACATCACTCAAACGGACACCGAAGGTCACCTTCTGAAAGAAATGCTGGTGGACCTGATGAACATTCCAGACCCACACGACCTGAATGGCGATGGAGAGACAACCTTTACCTTCCCTTTCGTCACCATCGAGGACGTCGTCGTGGTCGACGACTACACCATCCTGGTGGCCAACGACAACAACTTTCCCGCAGCAAACGGTCGAACCGCTGGGCTCGCTGACAACAATGAGCTCATCCTGATCGGATTTGATCAGCCTCTGTCCAGCCTGCAGCCAGCACCTGTACCAGTGCCCGCGGCAGGCTGGTTGCTGGGATCCGCGCTCGCTGGGTTTGTACGGGTCGCGATGCGCAAACGCCGCTAGCAGCCGGTGGTCGCGCATCGGGTGCGGCTGGATGTCGTCACTGGGAAACGGCTGGTGCCATGACGTGAAGAGTCCATGGCCTGACCCACATCAGTAGAACCGGCCCCTCGCCGCGCGCTGGATGGATTCCGGTTGCCCGGGGAATTGAGTCCCCCGGGCAGCCGGCCGCTCTGAACCCACCTATACGCCTCAACGAACGTCGAAGCGATCCAGGTTCATCACCTTGGTCCAGGCAGCGACGAAGTCCTGCACGAACCTGGTGGACCCATCGGCCTGGGCATAGACCTCCGCGATGGCCCGCAGTTGCGAGTTCGAGCCGAACACCAGGTCCACTCGGCTGGCGGCCCACAGCGGCGCTCCGGTGGCGCGGTCGCGCCCCTCGAAGCTGGAAGCGGCCTCTGATGTGGGGCTCCATTGGGTCTGCATGCTCAACAGGTTGACGAAGAAGTCATTGCTGAGCACGCCCGGGCGGCGCGTGAGTACCCCCTGCGCCGACTGCCCCACATTGGCCCCCAATACCCGCAACCCGCCGACCAGCACCGTCATTTCCGGTGCACTGAGGGTGAGCAACTGGGCCTTGTCGACCAGCAACTGCTCGGCCGGAACCATGTTCGGGTGCTTCTGGTAGTTGCGGAACCCATCGGCTTCCGGTTCCAGCACCGCGAGCCCCTCGACATCGGTTTGCTCTGCTGTGGCGTCGGTCCGACCCGGGGTGAATGGGACTTCGATCGGGTGACCAGCCGCCCGCGCTGCCGACTCCACCGCTGCGCACCCCGCCAGCACGATGAGGTCGGCCATCGAAACCTGTCTGCCGTCCGTCTTGGCAGCGTTGAAGGTGGCGCGGATGCGTTCTAACTCGTCGAGCACCCGCTTCAATTGCGGCGGCTCGTTCGCTTCCCAGTCAATCTGTGGTGCCAGTCGGATGCGTGCGCCGTTGGCCCCACCGCGTTTGTCCGAGCCACGGTAGGTGGACGCCGAAGCCCAGGCCACGCCGACCAGCTCAGCCACCGAAAGCCCTGACTCCAGAACATCGGCCTTGAGTCGGGCGATGTCCTGCGCGTCGATCAATGGGTGGGTGACCGGCGGGATGGGGTCCTGCCACAGCAGATCCTCTTCGGGCACTTCACTGCCGAGGTACAGGGTCTTGGGGCCCATGTCCCGGTGGGTCAACTTGAACCAGGCACGTGCAAAGGCATCGGCGAATGCCTCCGGATCCGCATGAAACCGCCGGGCGATGGGTTCGAAACCTGGATCGAAGCGCAGTGACAGGTCGGCAGTGCTCATCATGGGCCGGTGTTTGCGGCTGGGGTCGTGTGCGTCTGGAATCATGTGCGCGTCCTTCACATCCTTGGCCAGCCATTGCCAGGCACCGGCTGGACTCTTGACCAGCTCCCAGTCGTAACCGAACAACATGTCAAAGTAGCCGTTGTCCCAGCGTGTTGGGTGGGGTTTCCAGGCACCTTCCAACCCGCTGGTGGTGGTGTGCACGCCGTTGCCACTGCCAAGGGCGTTGATCCAGCCAAACCCCTGGGCCTCCATTGGCGCAGCCTCAGGCTCCGGGCCAACAAGCGCCGGGTCGCCCGCGCCATGGGCCTTGCCGAAGGTGTGCCCGCCGGCGACCAGTGCGACGGTTTCTTCATCGTTCATCGCCATGCGAGCGAAGGTGTCGCGCACATCTTTGCCAGAGGCCACGGGATCGGGCTCCCCATTCGGGCCCTCCGGGTTCACGTAGATGAGCCCCATCTGCACGGCCGCAAGGGGGTTGTCCAGTTCGCGGTCACCTCTGTAGCGCTCTTCCGCAAGCCATGCACCCTCTGCCCCCCAATAGATGTCTTCCTCTGGCTGCCAGACATCCTCGCGCCCACCCGCGAATCCAAAGGTCTTAAACCCCATGGACTCCAGGGCGCAGTTGCCCGCCAGTACCATCAGATCGGCCCAGGAAATTTGGTTGCCGTACTTCTGTTTGATCGGCCAAAGCAGCCGCCGTGCTTTGTCCAGGTTGCCGTTGTCGGGCCAGCTGTTGAGGGGGGCAAACCGCTGGTTTCCCGTAGCCGCTCCGCCTCGGCCGTCCGCCGCGCGGTAGGTTCCAGCGCTGTGCCAGGCCATGCGGATAAAAAGCCCGCCATAGTGCCCCCAATCGGCCGGCCACCAGTCCTGGGAATCCGTCATCAACCGGTACAGGTCCTGCTTGACGGCAGGCAAGTCCAACTTTTCGAACTCCGCAGCGTAGTCGAACCCTGCACCCAGGGGGTTCGATGCCGGCGTGTGCTGATGGAGAATTCCAAGGTTGAGCTGGTCGGGCCACCACTCGCGCGCCGAGGTACCCTGACCCGCCACTGGATGTTTGTTCCTGCCCGCCATGGGGCACCCGTTGCTGTCATTCATTGTGTTTCCCCTGTCTTGTTGGACTGCATTGAATGGACGCGATGGGGCGTCCCGCTCGACCATCGGGCGCTGCGTTGCCGCGATCGACTACTAAGGTAGCGAGGCGCAATCAATTCATCCAATTGATTATTTGTATTTTATTGTTAGATATTTTTGATTGATATGGAGCTGGCGTGGGCCGGAAGCGGTGGCGAGCACCACCCGAGACCGGGTGCCTGGACGTATTCCGGCGGCTTACAGCGGCTTTGGGCAATCCACCGTCTGTGTCCGGGAGGGCTGCGCAAATTCCCGTCGGTCGATGTCCAGGCGCTTGAGTCTGGAAGCCAAGGTGGTCGGTTTAAGACCGAGGAGTGCTGCAGCACCGTCGGCGCCGAATACCTTGCCGCCGGTGCGGTGCAGAGCGTACCGAATGCTGTCCACCTCCACCCGCTTGAGCTGCTCGGCCGAGAGGAGCTGACTGCTGGCAGTGACCGCAACCGGAGTTGGCCCGCACGCTGGGTTTGACGTTGAGGATTTCGGCAACTCAATGACCAATCGGTCGCCCCGCGACAGGATGATGGCCCGTTCAATGATGTTCTCGAGTTCACGGACGTTGCCGGGCCAGTCGTAGTCCACCAGCTGTTGCATGTCGGACTGGCTCAAATGCAGGCCGGGGCGGTTCTGGGCGCCAGCCGCCTTGTTCACGAAGTGCATGGCCAGCAACGGGATATCCTCACGCCGCTGGCGCAGAGGCAACGACTCGATGGGAAACACGTTCAGGCGGAAGTAGAGGTCCTCACGGAATTCGCGCCGCTCCACCGCCTCAACGAGGTTGCGGTTGGTCGCAGCGATGATGCGCACATCGACGGCGCGCGTGCGCGATTCGCCGACTTTCTCGAACTGACCCTCCTGCAGCACACGCAGCAGCTTGCCCTGCAGCTCCAGTGGGATCTCCCCCACCTCATCCAGAAACAAGGTGCCGCCGTCCGCCAACTCGAATCGACCAACCCGGTCTGCGGTTGCACCGGTGAAGGCGCCGCTGGTGTGGCCGAAAAATTCACTTTCGAACAAGTCTCGCGGAATTGCAGCACAGTTCACTCGAATCAGGGGCCGATCTCTGCGCGCGCTGTTCTGGTGGATCGCGCGGGCAATCAACTCCTTCCCAGTGCCGGATTCACCGCTGATCAGCACGTTGGCATCGGTGGGTGCGACCACCTCAACCTGATGCGCGATGCGGCCTGTGGCGGCGCTCTGACCGACGATCTCACCACAGTGGTGGTCCGTGCTCAGCTCTTCCAACAGGTAGGCATTCTCCATTTCGAGCCGCTTCTTCAGTCGCTCGACTTCATGCAACGCTTCTTCCAACCGTGCCTGCGCCTCACGGCGCTCGCTGACATCCCGGAAGACGACGACCGCCCCAATCAGTCGGTCGTGGTCCTTGACCGGGGTGGAGGTGTATTCGACATGGATCGCGGCGCCATCGCGGCGGAAAAACACCTCGTCATGCACCTTGTGCACAAGGCCATCGTGGAAAGCCGCGTAGATCGGGCAGGACTCCGCCGGATAGGGATCTCCGTTGGAATGGCTGTGGTGGATCAGGCTGTGTATGTTGCGCCCCACCAACTCTTCTGCGGACCAGCCCAGCATGGCCTCCGCAGCGGGATTGACGAAGGTCGTGAGCCCATCCACGTTGACACCGTAAATGCCCTCCCCCACGGCTTTGAGCAGCAACTGGTTCTCGCGCTCAATGTCCTGAAAGATGCCTTCGATGCGCCGCCATTCAAGAATGCCGCGGCGCACGTAGTCATCGGCATCGGAAGCTTCCCGCAACCGGTCGAGTTGCACCCGGTCGTGCAGGATCAGCAGCAACCGGCTGTCGTCCGGTTCGTCCAGCCGAGCCGCGCTGATCTCCACGGACAACCGTTCGCCCCCCTGGCGCTGGCACCCGAGGCGGTTGGTCCACGCCCGACCGGATGCCAGCACCGACTGGGTGAAGGCAACCAGCTCGGGCAGCTCATCGCCGAACAGTGCAGATACAGCGGTCGCACCAAGTGCACCCGCATCCCGTTGCAGCAAGGCATGCGCGGCGGGGTTCGCATACAGCACCCGGTTCGCTCGCGGGTCGATGATGAGGGCAGCTTCGTGAAGCCGGTCGAGTGACACCGAGTCGTTGGGGCGAGTCATGCGGGCTTGCTTGCAGCAATCACACCAACTGCTACGCATTTTCGGAGTGGGTGCAACGAAACTGCGTAGTCCACGAGATCTCGTAGCCAACACTGCGGCCCGCCGCGCGCACTGAGTATTTGAAAAACAACGGGTTAGATCGATTTACGCAGGCTGGCACAGCCATTGCCTTACCACACCACAACCGTCGCTCCGCTGCGCCCCCCATTCACACCGCGAGCCAGGGATGCACCACCAGCGCGCATCGGGACACAACACCGAGTCGGCCAACCACCAAGCAACCCACGAGGACTGCGCATGAGCACCAAAAGCCTGGGCGACCCCTTCGACAGCGCCAGCGATCTGAGCCACGGCGCTGGATGCACCTGCAGCGGCTGCGCGACGCTCGATGCGCCCCAGCACGGACATCCTCACCGGCATGAAAGCGCCAGTGGCGAAGGCACATCGCCCGGGCTGGCAGCCCAAGGCGAACTCAAAGCCACCGATCTGATCACCACCGAACAGGTCATCGACCGGGCCGTAGAGAGTGCGGTGGTGCGTGCGGTGTTCGGCCACAACGAGCTATCCCGGCGCATTTTCATGCGCCTGCTGGGGGGCACGACAGCTGCCGGCGTGCTGGCCAGCATCTTTCCACTGGAGGCTGCGAAGGCCGCCATCAAGGAAAGCAGTGGGCCACTGGAGAAACAGAAACTGATGGTCGGCTTCGTGCCGATCACCTGTGCCACGCCCATCATCATGGCACACCCGATGGGCTTCTACGCCAAATACGGGCTTGATGTGGATGTGATCAAGACCGCGGGCTGGGCGGTGTCTCGCGACAAGTCACTCAACAAGGAATACGACGCCGCCCACATGCTCACGCCCATGCCCATTGCCATGACCATGGGCGCCGGCTCGACCGCCATGCCCTTCATCATGCCGGCGGTCGAGAACATCAACGGTCAGGCCATCGTGCTGCACAACAAGCACAAGGAAAGACGCGACCCGAAGGATTGGAAAGGCTTCAAATTCGGGGTGCCCTTCGAGTACTCCATGCACAACTTTCTGCTGCGCTACTACGTCGCCGAGCATGGAATCGACCCGGATCGGGACATCCAGATCCGCGTCGTCCCACCACCGGAAATGGTCGCCAACCTGCGCGCAGAGAACCTTGATGGCTACCTGTCGCCAGACCCCTTCAACCAACGCGCCGTGTGGGAAAAGATCGGCTTCATTCACCTGCTGACCAAGGAAATCTGGCAGGGGCATCCCTGCTGTGCCTTTGCGACCAGTGCCCAGTTTGCCCAAGAGAACCCGAACACCTATGGCGCACTGTTCAAGGCCATTGTCGACGCCACCCATTTTTCTGCCAAGCAAGAAAACCGCAAGGAGATCGCCAGCGCCATCGCGCCCAAGAATTACCTCAACCAGCCAGTGCCGGTTCTTGAACAGGTGCTGACCGGCCGCTTTGCGGATGGGCTCGGCAATGTGCGCGACGAGCCGGATCGAATCGACTTCGACCCCTTCCCCTGGCACTCCATGGCGGTCTGGATCATGACGCAGATGAAACGCTGGGGATACATCAAAGGCGACGTGAACTACCAGGCCATTGCCGAGCAGGTCTACCTGGCCGCGGACTGCGGATCGGTGATGAAAGAGCTTGGCTACACACCACCGGACAGGACTTACGAGAACTACACCATCATGGGCAAGGAGTTCGACTACACCAAGCCGGACGAGTACGCCAAAAGCTTCGCCATCACCCGGGCCTGAACATGCTGGGGCTCAATGTTCGCGCCGCGTTGTTGTCGCTTGCTCTGCTGGCGGTTCTGCTGCTTCTGTGGGAAGGGCTGAACCGCCCACCGGAAGTCGAAGCCGCCCTCACCGAGTATGAACTGCTGATGGGCGGCGCCGCGCCCCAGGCGCGGGTGCCCACCCCATCGGAGGTCGGTGCGCTGGCCGTGCAGGAACTCAGTGACCCCTTCTACGACAAGGGACCCAATGACAAGGGCATCGGACTGCAGATGCTCTACTCGTTGAAGCGGGTGATGACCGGCTACCTGCTGGCCGCACTGATCGCAATTCCGGTTGGCTTTCTGGTCGGCATGTCGCCACTCATGCACAAGGCGCTGGACCCTTTCATCCAGGTGCTCAAACCCATCTCGCCCTTGGCCTGGATGCCGTTGGCACTGTTCATCCTGAAGGATTCGGAAGTCTCCGCGGTGTTTGTGATCTTCATCTGCTCCATCTGGCCGATGTTGATCAACACCGCCTTTGGTGTCGGCTCGGTCAAACAGGACTACCTCAATGTCGCCCGCACGCATGAACTCGGACGCCTGCGCACTGCAGTGCTGGTGGTGTTGCCGGCTGCGGCCCCCACCATCCTCACCGGTATGCGCATCTCGATCGGCATCGCCTGGCTGGTCATCGTCGCAGCGGAAATGCTGGTCGGCGGCACCGGCATCGGCTACTACGTGTGGAACGAATGGAACAACCTCGATCTCACCGCGGTGGTCTTCTCGATCCTCATGATCGGGCTGGTGGGCATGGCGCTGGATGCCCTCCTCGGCACTGCCACCACCCTGGTCCAATACAAGGAATGACCACCCCTTGAGCCCCTATTTCCTCAATGCCCAGGGCCTGACCAAACGCTACCCGGCACCGCGCGGTGGCCAGCCGTTGACCGTGTTCGAAAACGTGAGTTTTGGCCTTAGCAAAAGCGAATTTGTCTGCGTCATTGGCCATTCCGGCTGCGGCAAGTCCACCATCCTGAACATACTCGCTGGCCTGGACGATGCCACTGAAGGCGTGGTGCTGATGGAGGGGCAGGAGCTCAGCGGGCCAAGTCTGGAGCGTGGGGTTGTGTTCCAGAATTACAGCCTGCTGCCATGGATCTCAGCGCTCAAGAACATCACCTTTGCGGTGCGCTCACGCTGGCCGGACTGGTCACGCGAGCAGGTACTGGCCCACAGCCGCAAGTACATCGACCTGGTGGGGCTCGGCGGCGGCGCCGAAGCGCGGCGCCCGGCACAACTGTCTGGTGGCATGCGCCAACGGGTGAGCATCGCCCGCGCTTTCGCCATAGAGCCAAAGCTCCTGCTGCTGGACGAGCCCTTCGGGGCATTGGATGCCCTCACCCGCGGCATGATTCAGGAGGAGCTGGTTCGCATCTGGGAGCAGACCAGCCAGACCGTGTTCATGATCACCCACGACGTGGACGAGGCGATTCTGCTGTCCGACCGGATCCTGTTGATGACCAACGGACCTAAGGCTCACATCGCCGAATCCGTGGCCGTGAATTTGCCCCGCCCGCGCGACCGCAGCGAAATCATCCATCACCCGGACTACTACCCGATTCGGAACTACATCGTCGAATTCCTGGTGCGCCGCTCGAAGGAGCTGACCCGGCAGAGCGCCAACCAGGAAAGCGCCCCCCAACCGGGCACGGGCCTGCGCTACCCGAGGGAGGTCGACCCCCTGAACACCCCTGCTTCACCGCGTGCCGAACCTGACCCCGGGCCTAAGGCTTCGGCCGCAGTGACCGCGGGCACGCTGAGAAAGCCATCCCACTAGCCTCCGATCCACTGAGGAGATTTACATGAGCACAGCCCTTGTGTCCCAACCACCCGCCAGCGCCTTGGCCGAAACGATGATGAGCAAGGAGGCAATGACCGAAGCCATCGTCACCGCCAAACTGGCCAAAGGCCTCACTTGGAAGGCCATCGCAGAACAACTCGGCGTCGGCGACATCTGGCTCACCTCCGCCTGCTTCGGTAAAAACAGCATGCCGGGTGCGCTTGCCGACAAACTATGCGCTCTACTCGACCTGCCTGGATCCGTCAGTGCTGCCCTGCAGGTGTTCCCCCACAAAACCTGGGACCAAGCGATCCCACAAGACCCACTCATCTACCGTTTTTACGAAGTCGTTGGCGTGTACGGGGACACCATCAAGGAGATCATCCACGAGAAATTCGGCGACGGCATCATGAGTGCCATCGATTTCGCCATGCACATCGAAAAAGAAGAAAACCCGGCAGGCGATCGCGTGGTGGTCACAATGAACGGTAAGTTTCTCCCCTATCGGTCCTGGTGAGCGGTGCGAGCCCGATGACTGAATCGAAGCGCCCGCCCCTACCACCCTTCACCACTAAAACCGCGGTGGAGAAGGTGCGCCTAGCCGAAAATGCGTGGAACAGCCGCGACCCAGAGAAAATCGCACTTGCCTACACCGAGGACACCCACTGGAGAAACCGGTCCGAGTTCCTGAACGGACGCGAACAGGTCATCGCCTTTCTCACCCGCAAATGGGAACAGGAGCTCGACTACCGCCTCATCAAAGAGCTGTGGTGCTTCGCCGAAAACCGCATCGCAGTGCGCTTCAAGTATGAATGGCGCGACGACTCCGGCAACTGGTACCGCGCCCAGGGCAACGAACTGTGGCAATTCGACCCCCAAGGGCTGATGGAGCGGCGCGAGGCCAGCATCAACGACATTCCCATTGATGCGGTAGACCGCAAGTTCCTTTGGCCCCAAGGTCCCCGGCCTGGAGATTACCCGGGTCTGAGCGAGCTTGGAATGTAAGGGCGCACGCGCGAGCATTGCCTGAGTCGTGGTGTAACGGCGCGCTTGAGCGCACCGCATGCGGCCACAACCTAACAAGCCCCGCCGCGGGTCAGGCGACCACCCCAAACAGCCAGCCCACGGCTGCTGTCATCGCCATGGCCAAGGCACCCCAGAAGCTGACCCGCACGGCCCCCCGGGCCACGGGCGCACCACCCGTGCGGGCAGCGATTCCACCCAGCACCGCCAGAAAAACAATCGACAGCAGTGCAACCGCAACGATGAGGCGGTCGTAGGGGATGGTCCAAGCGGTGAGCAGCGGGAGCGCTGCCCCCGCCGTAAAGGTGCCGGCTGAGGCCAGCGCCGCCTGGAGCGGGCGGGCTTTGACGGTCTCGGTGATTCCGATCTCATCGCGCGCGTGGGTTTCCAGTGCATTGGTGGCCATCAGCTGGGCCGCGACTTCAGCCGCGAGCTGGGGCGTTAGCCCCCGCTGAACGTAAATTTCGGCAAGCTCTTGCTTCTCTTCGACGGGATTCTCTGCAAGAGAACGCCGTTCCAGCGCGAGGTCTGCCTTTTCAGTATCCAACTGAGAACTCACGGAGACGTACTCGCCCGCCGCCATTGAGATCGCCCCTGCCACCCACCCGGCGACCCCGGCCAGCAAAACAGCGCTCTGGGTCGTCTCCGCCGCTGCAACCCCGATGATGAGGCTTGCGGTTGATACGATTCCGTCGTTCGCGCCCAACACCGCGGCGCGCAGCCAGCCAACGCGGTGGGAACGGTGCTGCTCGTGAATGCTCATGGATTGTGGGGGCTCTTCTTTTCCCGATCGCAACGGCTGGGCAGGCTTCGTGGTGTGGGGGGCGGGGGTCGTTCTCTGAGATTCACCAAAGGCCATGATTGAACCAAGCACTGGCCCGACCCATCCGTGCACCCACTACAGCAGACAGGCCGATTCAACGGAGGTCGATCCTGTACAGCACGTGACGACGCAAAGGGCTACCCGCACAGACAGCGGGGTGGTCAAACTCATACCCATCTGTGGACATTCCAATCTTTTTCATCACCGCAATCGATCGGACGTTGATCGCGGCTGTAAATGAAACAATCTGGCGAAGATTCAGGGTGCGTTTGGCGTGGTGCAGGCATGCCCCTGCAGCCTCCGTCGCGTATCCCTTACCCCAATGGGGTTTGTCCAGCCGCCAAGCGACCTCAACTCCAGGAAAAAACTCGAACACCTCTTCGACGGGCTGCAAGCCGACAGCGCCGATAAACTCGCCAGACGACTTCAACTCGACCGCCCATATGCCCCAACCAGTTCTTTGGAGTGCATCGCGCAGCCTTGTCGCAAGCCTGTCACTTTCTGACTTGGATAGCACATCCGGGAAGAATTCCATGACGTCCGGATCGCCGTTCAGCTTTGAAAAGGGTCCGAAATCGTCATCCTGCCAACCTCTCAAAAGCAGCCGTTCGGTCTCCATAATTCCACCTGTATCCAGACCGAAGCGCGAACCTGTCCAACACATCGGCATCGGCTACAACGTTTTTTTCACCTGGGAATTTGATGCACGCCCACCAAGGAACACACGAGGCAGAACGGCCACATTGGCCCGCACGAAAGCAGCGCTCCACACCGAGATATCTGACCTGCACCACCTTCGACGATCACGGTTGAAACTCGTAACACAGCTCTACCACCTCAAACAGGTTTCCCTCAGGATCCAGATAACTGGCAACCCGTCCGAACCCTTCATCATGAGGGGCCGCAACTTCCACTGCTCCCGATTCGGCAAGAACGTTCAACGTATTCTCCAGGCTTTGTACGTTGAAAGCGATTGAGGTCGCCGAGTTGCCAACACCCGAGCGATTGAGGTTTGCAGCTGGATGAATTCCAAAGTGAACCTCGCCGATGTCTGCCCCGTAGTGTGGCAGCAGGCCTCCGTGATCCTCACGCACGAACTTCAAGCCTAGGATCTTTTCGTAAAATGCCGACAACCCTTCCGGATTGCTCGACGCGATGATGACTCCACAAATCGAACGAGCAGACATGTTGGCCCTTCCTGTTCAAAGTCACGGGGTTGGACGGCGCCACCCACCCGAAGCGCCCGCGGTTTGAGCGCGCGGGTGGCATGGCCCCGCTGCCCCGAACCGCTGCGCGATCGGAGCAAGCAGTGATGCGCCGCCGCCCACCGAAACAGCACAAGACCTCCCGCAACTAGCCGATAACCACGAGCTTCCCGACCATTCCAAGGAGAAATCCAGCAACGGCACCGAATGGCGGCGCCCAGTGATTTTTGAGCTTGGATTGTGGCGCAATGTCTTGAAAGATCAGGTAGAGAATGCCGCCAGCAGCAAACAGCATGAGGGCGGAAACAACCTGGGGATGGCTCGATAGCACAAAGTAACCGAGCAGACCTGCGGCTGGGCCCAACAAGGCCATCAAACAGAACGCACCCAATATTCGCCGTTTCGAATAATGCGCGGCGGACATGAGCTCCCGGTACGCGTTGAACCCTTCAGGAAGATTCTGCAGCGCGATGATCCCTGCAAGCAACAGGCCGGATCCCTTAGAAACAACAAAAGCCGCCCCGAGCGCCAAAGCCTCCGGCACGAAGTCGGCCAGCATCGCGACCAGTTGACTGGCGGGCGTCGCGCGGGCGGAGAGCTGCATGTCGACAAACATGAAGGCCATTCCACCACCTGCGAAACAGAATGCGACCACCAGTGGATTCAAACTCTTGGTCCCTTCGGGCACCAGCACCAATGCCACCGCCGCCAAGAGCGCGCCACCCCCAAAGGCAATCACCCCATGGCGCACTTCAGTTTCTAGCCAGTGCGGGTGAATTCGCTCAACCCCCGCGATGGCTGCGCCGACTGGAATGGCAGCCCCAGCGAGCAGCGTCAAACCTACGATCTGTACCCATTCACTCATTGATTTCGACCTGATTTGTCCGCCATCCGCTGCCAGTGTCTGCTGGGCACCACAAAAGCGTGCGCATGCCTTGACACCTTCTACAACGATTCCACCGACGGAAGAACGCCTTCAGTCAGCCCAGTACGAACG
>DHQM01000044.1:0-147 GCA_002408105.1 Gammaproteobacteria bacterium UBA5338
GGATGTACCGGCTGAGGTCTTCATTGTGGGCCAGCTCACCCAGGTGCTCCTCAACATAGGCCGCATCGATTCGAACAGTGGCTTCAGGTTGGCTTGCGGCCAGGTCTGCAGCCTCAAAGGACAGTTGCTCAAGCAGCCGTTCCATCA
>DHQM01000044.1:439-656 GCA_002408105.1 Gammaproteobacteria bacterium UBA5338
GCTTCGATGGCGGCGTCCTCGAACTCGATCTGCAGCGCTTCGGTGGCGAGCAATGCCCGGTACTGGCGAATGAGAGAGGCATCTGGTTCGGTGAGAATGCGTTGAAAATCCCTGGGCGTGAGCGCCTCAAGCTCCACCCGGATTGGCAAGCGTCCTTGCAACTCTGGAATCAAATCGGACGGGCGGGTCAGGTGAAAGGCGCCCGAGGCGATGAACA
>DHQM01000044.1:857-5969 GCA_002408105.1 Gammaproteobacteria bacterium UBA5338
GCGCCCGAGGCGATGAACAGGATGTGGTCGGTACGGACCATGCCATATTTGGTGGTCACCGTGCAGCCTTCAATCAAGGGCAGCAGGTCTCGCTGGACCCCTTCCCGGGACACGTCGGCGCCCCCGGATTCAGCCCGTTTGCTGACTTTGTCGATTTCATCCACAAACACGATTCCGGTTTGCTCGACCGCATCGATTGCCGCGGCTTTCAACTCCTCTTCGTTGACCAGTCGAAGGGCTTCTTCCTCGCAAAGTTGGCGCCATGCGTCCCGGACCGACAGCCGGCGCTTGCGCTTCTGTTGCGCACCCATCTTGGAGAACATGCTCTGCAGTTGACTGGTCATTTCCTCCATTCCCGGGGGCGCCATGATTTCAACGCCGGCGGGGCGATTGGCGACTTCGATTTCGATCTCCTTGTCGTCGAAGTCACCTTCGCGCAGTTTCTTGCGGAAGATCTGCCGGGTAGAGGAAGACCTGGAGGCATCCGCGTCGTTGCTGTCGTACCTGGGTGCCGGCAAGAGTGCGTCCAAAATCCGTTCTTCCGCTGCCAGTTCCGCCTGGGGCCGCACCTCGCGCAGCTTGGTGTCGCGCAGCAGGTTGATGGAAACATCGACCAGGTCCCGGATGATCGACTCCACATCCCGTCCAACGTAGCCGACTTCGGTGAACTTGGTGGCTTCGACCTTAATAAAGGGGGCGCCTGCGAGTTTGGCGAGTCGGCGGGCAATTTCGGTCTTTCCGACCCCGGTCGGGCCGATCATGAGGATGTTTTTGGGTGTGACCTCGCCACGCAGCGCGTCGTCCAGTTGCAGGCGCCGCCAGCGGTTTCGCAGGGCGATGGCCACTGCGCGCTTGGCCGCGGACTGGCCGACGATGTGTTTGTCGAGTTCGTGAACGATTTCGCGGGGCGTCAGATTTGGCATGAAAAGATCGGGTTCAGTCGGTCAGCTGGATGGTTTCGACGGTAAATTGGTGGTTGGTGTAAATGCAGATGTCGGCAGCGATGCCCAGCGCCTTTTCGGCAATCTCTTGAGCGCCAAGGTCGGTGTTCTCAAGCAAAGCCCGAGCGGCGGCCTGGGCGAACGGCCCGCCTGAGCCGATGGCGATCAGGCTGCGTTCGGGGTCCACGACATCGCCATTGCCGGTGATGATCAGTGAGTGTTCGGCATCGGCAACCGCGAGCAACGCCTCAAGGCGGCGCAGTGCGCGGTCGGTGCGCCAATCCTTGGCCAACTCCACCGCGGAGCGCACCAGATTGCCCTGGTACTTTTCCAGCTGTGCTTCGAACCGCTCGAACAGGGTGAACGCGTCAGCGGTTCCACCGGCGAACCCGGCAAGCACCCGGTCGTTGTACAACCGGCGCACCTTACGCGCGTTGCCCTTGAGTACCGTGTTGCCAAGGGTGACCTGGCCGTCCCCTGCGATCACGACCGCATCGTCGCGACGCACAGACACAATGGTGGTGCCGTGGAACTGCTCCAATGACCTCTCCAATCTCAATCGATCCTAGAAAGACTAAAAGCGAGTGATGGGGGTGCTCGGGGTGGTTTTCAACCCGCTGGCGTGTCCCGCAGTCGGAGCACGATGTTCTCAATTTCGTGCTGGTGCAACAGGTTGCGCGCCGCATTCACGCGGCGCTGGGATGCAAAGGGTCCAATTTGAACCCGGTGCCAGGTTTGCTCGCCCCGACGTATGGACTGCACTTTGGCGTCCAGCCCCAACAGCAGCAGTTCGGCCCGCAGGCGGTCTGCATCCTCGGCCTGCTTGAATGACCCCGCCTGGATCAAGTAGCGGGTGTGTTGATTCGGGGTCGCATCCGTTTGCGGTGCCGATCCCGCAGAGGTGGCCGTCTCCACATCGGGTACCTTGACCTCGCGGTCTCGCAGTACGGTATAGAACTTGAATTCGGGCAGCGCGCTGCTGTCCGCGGCGGTTTTCGGCTCACCCCCGTCCACCCCCCCCTGAGGCGCGTCGCTGCTGGGCCAGTTGGCGAGGGCCACCAGGCTGGCGACCAGGGCTCCAGTGGCGAGACCGCCGCAAAACCACGAGGCCGCTTGCCGGTTGGACGCCGCGGGGGGCGGCGTGCGGCGGGCATGGCGCTTCCGGTTGGCCACCGCGGTTACATTCGCTCCGGTGCCTGTACGCCCAACAGGTCAAGGCCATTGCGCAGAACCTGCTGCACCGCAACACAGAGGGCGACCCGGGCGGCACGCAAATTGGCCTCTTCGACGAGAACCCGGTGGCCGTTGTAGTACACGTGAAAGTGGCTGGCCAAGTCGCGCAGGTAGTGGGCGATCAGGTGCGGCTCCAGGGTGCGCGCCGCATGTTCGACCACTTCAGGGTAGCGGGCGATCTCGTCGACCAACTGCTGCTCACGCTCTTCCGTCAGCTGGTGCAACTGTTCCAGCGCATATGCTGGGTCGAAGGTGGTGGCTGCGTCAGCGTTGAGTTTGCGCCGCATGCTCGCGATCCGTGCGTGGGCGTACTGGATGTAGTACACGGGGTTGTCTTTGCTCTGCGACTTGGCGAGTTCGAGGTCAAAGTCCATGTGCTGCTCTGCCTTGCGCAGCACATAGAAAAACCGTGCCGCATCGTTGCCAACCTCCTCTCGCAGCTCCCGCAAGGTGATGAACGAACCACTGCGGGTTGACATTTGCACCCGTTCAGAGCCGCGGTACAGGATGGCGAACTGCACCAAGCGAACCTGCAAGTGTTCCGGGTCGTGTCCGAGTGCTTCGACCGCCGCCCGGACGCGGGGGATGTAACCGTGGTGGTCCGCCCCCCACACATTGACGATGCGGTCGAAGCCCCGCTCAAACTTGTTGTGGTGGTAGGCGATGTCGGCGGCAAAATACGTGTAGCGACCGTCTTCGCGCTGCACGACCCGATCCTTGTCGTCCCCAAAACGGGTGGAGGCAAACCAGCGCGCGCCAGCCTCCTGGTAGACCAGGCCCTTTGCCACCAAGGCTTCGATCGCCTTCTCAATCGCATCGGCTTCGCTCAGGCTGCGTTCGGAAAACCACAGGTCGTAGTGCACGCCGAAGGCTTCGAGGTCGGCTGCGATGTCCGCGCGGATGCCGTCAAGCCCGTGGTCGAAAAGCAGCCGGTATTCGGTCTTACCAAGCAGCTGTTGGCAGCGCTTGATCAGGGCATCAATGTGGGCTTCTTTGTCGCCGCCGTCGCGACCGTCTGCGGGCAGTTCGTCGAATACTGACTCCGCGCTCTTGTGCAGGCGCTTACCCAACTGCTGGTGCAGGCTCTTGGCCAGATCGATGACGTAGTCGCCACGGTAGCCGTTGTCGGGAAACGACAGCTCCTCTCCACACACCTCCAGATACCGCAGCCACACGCTGGTGGCGAGAATGTCCATCTGGCGCCCCGCGTCGTTGACGTAGTATTCGCGGGTGACCTCATAGCCGCACGCGGCGAGCACATTGGCCACACAGGCACCGTAAGCGGCGCCCCGGCCATGGCCGACGTGCAGGGGCCCGGTTGGGTTGGCGGAGACAAACTCCACCTGAATGTGCTGGCCGGCACCCAGGTTGGTGTGGCCATAGGCTGCGGCTTGGTCGAGCACCTGGCCGATGGTGCTGTGGTGGCCATCGGGGCGCACATAGAAGTTGATAAAGCCGGGGCCTGCCACTTCGACCCGCTCGACGCGTGGGTCGCTCGGTAGCGCGTTGATCAGTTGCTCGGCGAGCTTGCGCGGACTTTGGCGGCTGGGTTTGGCGAGCACCATGGCGAGGTTGCTGGCGAAATCGCCGAATTGACGGTCGCGAGCGCGTTCGAGCTGAGGCGTCAGGTCCAGGTCGCTGGGGACGTCGCCACGTGCCTGCAGTGTCCGCATCGATTCCACGAGCAGGGCAACAAGTGAGTCTTTCATGTTCATCGGCTTTGGGGTTGCATGGTGGGGCGGCGCGCATTGACTCGACCTGCCCCTATGGCCTGCGCCGCTTTCGGGCGCAGGCGGCGTGCGGCCTCGGTCAGTCGGGCAGGAGGTCGGCGACTGCGTCGCGTTCTTCGATCAGTTCTTGTTCGGTGGCGCGCATTTTCTCGCGGCTGAATTCCGCGATGTCCAGGTCCTGCACAATTTCCCAGTCACCGTTCTTGCACTGCGTCGGGTACGAATAGATGAGTCCGGCGGTGATGCCGTAACTGCCGTCACTATAGACCCCCATGCTGACCCAGTCGTCGCCCGGCGTGCCCAATGCCCAGTCGCGCATGTGGGAGATGGCCGCGTTGGCGGCCGAGGCGGCACTGGATGCTCCACGGGCCTGAATGATGGCGGCGCCACGTTGCTGTACCACTGGGATCATGGTGTCTCGATACCAGTTGTCCGACACCTGCGCGGGTGCCGGTTTGCCCTTCACCAAAGCGTGGGCGATGTCCGGGTACTGGGTGGCCGAGTGGTTGCCCCAGATGATGACGTTCTTGATGTCGGTGTTGTGCGTGCCGGTCTTCTCGGCCAGCTGGCTCATCGCGCGGTTATGGTCGAGACGGACCATGGCGGTGAAGCATTTCGGATCGAGGTCCGGTGCGTTCTGCTGGGCGATGAGGGCGTTGGTGTTGGCCGGGTTGCCGACGACGAGCACTTTTACATCGCGCGAGGCGTGGTCGTTGATCGCCTTGCCCTGCGGGCCGAAGATGCCGCCATTTGCGGACAGGAGGTCCTTGCGCTCCATGCCTTGCTTGCGCGGCATGGCGCCGACGAGGAGGCAGAAGTCCGCGTCCTTGAAGGCAACGTTCGGATCGTCGGTGGCCACGATGTTGTTCAGCAGCGGGAAGGCGCAGTCTTTCAGCTCCATGATCACGCCTTCAAGCGCGCCGAGGGCCGGGGTGATTTCGAGCAGCTGCAGGTCGACCGGCTGGTCCGGCCCGAGCATGTCGCCGGCGGCGATGCGGAACAGCAGGGCATAGCCGATCTGGCCGGCACAGCCGGTGACAGCGATACGAACGGGCGTCTTCACGGGTCGGATCCTCGACGGGAAGGAGTTGACGGGAAAGGCCTCAGGCCTTCATGGAAGCGAAGAATTCGGTGTTGCTCTTGGTGTTGCGCAGGCGCTCGAGCAGGAACTCCATGGCCGCCACCTCGTCCATGGAGGCCAGCAGGCG
>DHQM01000044.1:5987-6181 GCA_002408105.1 Gammaproteobacteria bacterium UBA5338
CTGTTTCACGAGGGAGGGTCCTTCTTGCAGAGCTGAATTCTGTGGCCTCCACATGGCGAATTTGTCGCCGGAGGGCAAGCCGTGCTGCGCGGATGCCGCAGATAACCAGTCTACCTGCCGCCCTTATACGTAGGTGTCACAGTGGGCATTCCGCCCCTGATGGCCTATATCGGCAGCAGATTCAGACCGTAAAA
>DHQM01000155.1:0-4373 GCA_002408105.1 Gammaproteobacteria bacterium UBA5338
CCCGAGCGGCCACGCAAGTCGAGTGGCGCCGAGACCACTTTTGCCGAAGACCTGAACAACCGTGGGGCGATGCTCCACGCACTGGATGCTTTGGTCGAACGGGTCGCAGGCCAACTTCGAACCGCAGGGGTTTGCGCCAGCACACTGACACTCAAGGTGCGGTTTTCCGACTTCCGGCTGTGCACCCGCTCCCAGACACCGGGCTGCGCCCTTGACAGTGCCGACAAGCTGCGCGCTCTGCTACCTGCCCTGTTGGAACGTGCCGGCATTGGAACCAGCGGCACTGTGCCAGCGGTGCGGCTGCTGGGCGTGACCGCGGGCGGGCTCACACCGCAGACGTCGATTCCTCAACTTCCGCTCTGGGCGGCTGAGCCCTGAGGGCAGACGCCCGCGGCTCGACCGATAGCGCATCGACTTCAGGCGGCAACTCGCCGCGATCTGCCTCGATTTTTTGCATGTAGCGGGGCTGCTGCTGAAGCCAAATCAGGCCACCCATGCCGAACAGGAACACCGGGATCCACCAGGCTTCCTGAGCCACTTGCCCGCGCACATCCGGTGCATCCTCCAAGGACGGCAGCCGCGTCACCACCAGCTCGGGCACATGCAGGGTGCTCGATTGGGTGTACCGGTAGCCCAGGAGGTGTCCACGACCGTCGTAGCGAAGGCTCGAATCGAGCGTGAGGTTCATGGCAAGTTCTGCCGAGCCCTCCAATGAAAGGGGCGAGGCCAAGTACTCAACGGCCAGGGGCGGTAACCGGTCCAACGGAATGAACACGCGCACGGCATGCACCTCCGGCTGCAACTCGCGCACAAGAATCTGGCCATCCACACGGGCCAGAAAATCAGCGCTGCGACCGGCATCAAAGTTTAGGGGGTCGGCGGAGCCTCGATACAGTGCAACCCGGTTGCGCTCAAAGTCTGCATAGACCAACACCGCGGCCTGGCCATCGCCAGAAACAGACCCGCCGGCGCGGCCAAGCTGAAGCCAAAATCCATCGGCAAAGCCCCCCAAGGGCGCAGCGCGAAACCGCAGATCGACCTTGAGGTATTGCCATTGGTCATCTTGTTCGACGCGCACCCACTCGATGGCACCTGCGTGCTGCCCTGCCGCACCCCCCGCTTGCTCAAGACGCTCGAAGACCCAGCGCTCCGCCGCCGCCACCCGCGCCAGCCCCAGCAAGCACCCAAGCGCCACCAACCCCAGGGCACACCTGCGAACCACACGAACCCGATCGACCCCTGACACAGACCACTCCACTGCGAAAAACTGCTTTAGCAGTAAGCCTAGACCGGCTGAAGTCGGTGCCGGTAGCGATGAAGCGCCCGTGCGAAGGGCGCGGCCAGAAACTGTGCGCTGACGCACGATTCAGGATTTCAAGGGAGTGCTGCGGTTGCAGGGGCCGGGGCTGGCAATCCGGCCAGCGCCGGCCGCCTAGCCTGTAAGTCGCGCTTGCAGAACCCCCAGCAAACCCTCGGTCGCCTGCTCCACCAGATCGAGCACCTCAGCAAAGCCGTCTCCGGAGCCATAATAGGGGTCTGGAACCTCACGCACTGCAGGCGCCGTGGCACAGTCCATCAGCAACCGAATTTCCCCCCTGTGTCCGCGGGGAGCAATGGCCTGAATTGCGCGCAAGTTGGCAGCGTCCATCGCCAGCAGGTAATCAAACCTGCTGAAGTCGTCGGCCTGCAGCTGTCTGGCCCGCAGCGGCGACAGGTCGTAGCCGCGCGCAGCGCCCGCGCGTTGCGCGCGCCGGTCTGGCGGTGACCCAATGTGGTAGGCCGCGGTACCACAAGAGTCGACCCAAACTGCGTCAGCAAGGCCAGCGTCCGCGATGCGGCGCGCCATCACCGCCTCCGCCGTGGGGGAGCGGCAGATGTTTCCCAAGCACACAAAAAGCACACCGAGGGTCGGACGCATGGAAGCGATCCCCGCACTAGATAATGGTAGGGTCACTGAAACCCGCCTTCGTACCTTAAACGCGCATCAAGCCCTGGCTGCCCTGAGGTACAGATCCAGTCTACCCGACCTGCACAGGCCCAGCGCCAATGCGGCCAGCCCGCCTCAAACTGTCGAAAAACTTTACAGGTCGGCCGGTGCGACGCAAAACTACAGACGTAACCAGTTAAATTTAAAGGTTAATTATATTTGGCATGCTGCGTGCATTTAGTCATCCACCAACAGTCAGTTTAATCAAAGAGCGATACACGGACATGAACAAGCAGTTGCAGCATTGGATTTCAGCAACCGTGCTAATAGTCGGCACGCAATCGGCATTCGCGATCCCGTTTGAGTACACCGACGTGGTCGATTTCACTTCGGGTGGCACAACTGACGGCGAATACCTGTCGAGCCTCGGACTGGACGACACACTGACCTACGGACACAACCTGCTTGATGAAGGGTTCAGTCCGGCCACTGACACCATCTTCAATGCAACCCTGACACTGACCATTCAGGATGACCTGAACTGGAGAGGGAATGAAGATTGGGCCCCAGAATTCATCGACATTGAGTTGACTCACTTTTTGGACAACCTGATCGCCAACACCGAAGTGGACACAGGAGACTTCTCCGTCGACTTAGGTGTGGGGCATATCGCCACGCTGCAAGTGAGCGGAGCCATGTCGTTCACCATCCGCGCCGACGCAGGCGACTTCTACCTGCAAGGCTCGTCGCTGAAAATCAGTGGCAGCGCCACGCCGCAGAACACTGTACCTGAGCCATCTTCGTTGGCGCTGCTGGGCGTGGGCCTTGCGGCTACCGGTTTGCGCCTTCAGCGCAAGCGCCGCTGACCAGCGCCAACCAATCAAGGGCACTTGCTGACTCCCATGGTTCCTTCGGGGGGAGTCAGCAAGCCGGCGACGCCTCGCCACCCCATTCACCCGCCCCAGGCACAGACAGGCTGCCGGCCCTTGGCTTAGGCCGATGGCAACCCCCACCGACCGAGCCGCCTCTGCCCACCCCAGGGCTTGGAGGCATCAGAATCCTCCCGACTGACCCTACAAAGCACAGCCAGAGCGCCAATAGAGTTCGAAACCGGAAAGCTCGAATGAACGTAAGAATCCCTCCTAACTGGCTAATATTAATCTTTGTAGTGGCATTCAGCACAACAGGTAGTGCTTCTGAACCCCAACCGCGGGAGGGGCGTCTTGTGCCGCTTGCTTTCGAGTGCAGACAACCTGGTTTGGCGGCGTTGACCTTTGACGACGGCCCATCCAGCCATTTCGCCACTGTGCTTGATACGCTCAACACCCATGCGGCTCCGGCAACTTTCTTTGTACTCGGCGAGCATCTTGAAAATCCGACCAAGGTCGAGCTGCTAAACCAAGCCGTTATGGCGGGCCACCAAATCGAAAACCACGGTTGGAACCATGCAAGATTCTCGACCTTGACCAATGCAGAGTTGGTCGAACAAGTTGTCTCAACGGCGGCGATCATCCTTGATCGGCTTGGCATCGGAACGCGCTTTGTTCGCCCACCACACGGTGACATACAGATCGAACAAGGAATTCCCATTTGGGATTTGGGGTACGGCATTGCGCTCTGGAATGGGGACCCAGCAGACTACTCTCAACGTCCGCCCGATGCCATCGTGCGAGACATTGATGCGGCAGTCGGACAATCTGACGCAACGACCGACTCGTTCATCGTGCTGCTGCATGACAGCAGCCCCACCAGTGCTACGAAACTCGGAGAGATCATCACCATCTTCCGCAGCCACGGCTACACATTGGTGACGTACGACAACTGTGTGGACGCTGGAGTCGAGTGACCACCAACAAACCGCTCGGTTGCCCACGGCTCTGGGTCGACTCATCGCAATCCAGCCGTTGGGTAATCACCCATTGAGCGGGACCCCGGAACCCCACTGCACCATCGACAAGGCATTGAGCGCACCCTAAGCTTTCCATCACAGCCCCCGCCCCGGATCTACGGCGCTGGATAATGCGACAGCCGATGTTGTGGACTGCTCAATGACTCAAAATTTCACGTTTCGCTGCTTCATGGTGGGTGTCTCGATGGTGGCGACAGCCTTCTCGCACGCCGTCTCGGACCAGTCCTGCCAAGTGGTGGACGGCACCATCGTGTGCGCCACTGCCCAGCCAAATGTCCCCCAGGCATCGGATGAGCAGCGCGGTCTGGTGGTGTACTCCGAGGTAGACAGCCGCAATGGGGCAACCATGGGCTTTGGCGGGCAGGGCTATGTTGATGGCGCCTCGGAACTGCTCGCCACGGTGCGCGAGCGCAGTGGCGCCAAAGCCACCCGCAAGGTGCACATGCGTTTTCTGGAACGCGAAGGAGACGCAGACCGGCGCCTCATGGTCATTGAGTCGCCCAACGACGAACAGGGCGTCGCCTTGTTGACCATCTC
>DHQM01000155.1:4725-7457 GCA_002408105.1 Gammaproteobacteria bacterium UBA5338
CAAAACATTGACCGCTACGCTTACCGGTTTCTGCGAGCGACGCAGTTTCGGGACCGCCATGCCTTTGTCATCGAACGCACGCCGAATTATCCCCACTCGGGGTACAGCCGGCTGGTGACGTGGGTGGACCAAGAGCACTACTATCCCCTGCGCACCGATTACTACGCCCGCGACGGCGAGTTGATCAAAACCCTTGAGCTGTTCGATTACGAACGCCACAGCGACCGATTCTGGCGCGCCGGACGAATGGAGTTGGTTCACCACGCGAGCGGGCGGCAAACGACCCTGCTCTGGCGGAACTACCGCTTCGACCTCGGCCTTTCTGCCGCAGACTTCGACATCAATGGACTCCAACGCCCTCGCGCCCTGCGCTGAGACCTCCAGCCAGCCCCGCCCGCAGGCGCACGAGCCCAGCGCCCAGGTCATCCTATTCCACGGCCGCTTGCGCCCCGGATGGCGCCGGGCGCAAGCGCTGAAGGCACTGGAGCAACGCACCAATCGGTCCCCTTCAGAGCTGGAGGACGCGCTGTTCGCGGTCAAACCGCTGATCCTAAAGCGCACCGCGACCACTGAAGATACCGCCCTCTGGTGCGGCCATTTCGCTGAGGTCGGACTGGAAGTCGAGCCACGACCAGCCAGTGAGGCGACACCGGATACCGCCGAGATCGATTTTGTCTTTGGCCATTTCGCCCCGCTGGAAAAGCACCTCCCCCAGCCGACGGCCCAGCCGCTGCGCAATGTTCGGGAGAGCAGGCGCACCCACGGCGGGCACGCGCTGTACTTTGATGGGGAGTTGACCGGCGCGTTCTCACAGCCGGAGGCAATCGACAACATCGCCCATCTGTGCAAAACCAGTCCGGAGAACGTGCGTGAACTGTTGTTCTCCGTGCTCCCGGTTCAGATCGCGCGCTATGCCACCCGGGCCGCAGCCGAGGCGCACCAATCGGAGTACGCAGCGGCGGGCATCCGCACCCGTGTCGAGCAGGCAACCCGGTCGACCCCCGCACAAGCCGAGTTGCACATCCGTACCGACAAACCCCAGGCCAAGCAACGCGAACGCACGCCGCTGCTGTTTTGGCCCACCGTTGCTGCGGCCGGGTTGGTGGCCCTGATCTGGATCGACTGGGCTCCCTCGGCCACCGAACGCTACCGTGAACTGCAGTCGACCGCCCAGCGAGACGTACTGGTCGAGCTGCGCACGCCATCCGCAACTCCCCCGCCCCAGTCCCCGCAGAGCGCGCCCGCAGCCGCCCCAAAAGCCACGGAGGCCGCTGCCCAAGCACCCCGGCCCCAACAAGCACCACCTCCCCAACCCATCAGGCCCGAGACACCGCGCGTGGCGCAGCCTACGCCTCCACCACCCCCGCGTCCGCCAGAATCTCGACCCAAACCCGTTCCACGCGCTGCCTCAACCGACATTGCAGCAGCAGCCGACCAACCGACCGGAGGCACCGGCTCCAGTGGTGGCACAGATGCCCCGGTGCCCGTGTCCGCAACACCACCGGTGGCGGCGGTAGAACGCTACGACAACCAGGTGCGGTTGCACCTCGCCCGCTACCAAAGCGGGCGCCCCGCACCCAACCAGGCAGCGGACATCACCCTTGCTGTAGCCATTGACCAAGCCGGCCGAGTGGCCTCGGTCGAAGTGGTGCGATCCAGTGCAGACTCTGCCTTGGACCGGCGCAGCCTCCAAGACGCGCGCGCAGCGGCGCCGTACCCGGCTCCGCCTGGTTCCATTCGACGGCTGCCCCACCGGGTCGTGATCCGCATCCTGTACCGCGCCTCCCGGCCCAGCTGACCCGCCCACTGTTGGCACCAGGCGCACACCTTCGCGCAACTCCACCGTGGAGCTCACTTGCCCCACCTTCGAGGTCCGATTGCCCTAAGCCACAGAAATCCGCATTCTGTAGCCGCACTACCAACCAAAAAATAACCGTACAAGCCACACACAAACCGCTGAACCACGAGCATGCCCATGGACTACCGAGCCCTGCACCGCCGTTCCATCGACGACCCGAGCGGGTTCTGGGGTGAGCAATCGCAACAGATCGTCTGGATGCGTGCGCCAACGCAGGTGCTGGCCCAGGATGAAAACGGAGCTGACCGCTGGTTTGTTGATGGCCTGCTCAACACCTGCGACCTCGCGGTGGACCAACATGTTCGGGCCGGCCGTGGCGAGTGCACCGCCGTGTTGTACGACTCTCCGGTGACAGGAACCCAGGCGCAAATCAGCTATGCAACGCTGCAGCAGCGTGTCGCCAGCATCGCGGGCGGTTTACGGGCACTCGGGGTCGAGCGCGGCGACCGGGTGGTCATCTACATGCCGATGGTGCCCGAAGCGCTGATGGCGATGCTCGCCTGCGCTCGCCTTGGCGCCGTGCACGTCGTTGTGTTCGGGGGATTCGCGGCCCCGGAACTGGCCATCCGCATCGACAGCGTCGCGCCCAAGGTGTTGCTCACGGCATCTTGCGGAATCGAACCCAAAGGCGTGGTCCCCTATCAACCCATGGTGGACGAGGCCCTGCGACGCGCAGCGCACCCGCCAAGCCAGTGTGTGGTGCTGCAGCGCCCCCAGGCCCTCTTTGAGCTGCAGGCCGACCGGGACCTCGACTGGCACGACTTTGAATCCGCCGCCTCTCCCGTGGAACCGGTGCCGGTCGCGGCCACCGACCCGCTGTACATCCTTCACACATCCGGCACCACCGGGCGCCCCAAAGGTGTGGTGCGCGACA
>DHQM01000146.1 GCA_002408105.1 Gammaproteobacteria bacterium UBA5338
CACCCAGACCCTCCAGGGAACTACCCAGGACCCACCAATAGAACGAACTGCTAGCGCCGAGACGCTGACGCGCTCGACGCCACCGGAGTCCCACAGCGGTAGGGGACATCAGCACAACGTGGAATGCGACTGCCATCCCGTGCCCCTGCGGCCACGCATCAACGGGGAGGGTGACATCAGTACCCCGGTGGTGTTGGTGCCCCTGGTGGACAGCGGGGGAAGGCCCTACGCCATCACGCAGAAGCTGTTGGGCGAGTTGTCCCAGACCTATCCGGGAGTGAATGCGGAGCAGACGGCCCGCAACATCCGCCAGTGGGCGCTGGCCAATCCCCGCAACCGAAAGACGCCGAGCGGGGTGCAACGCTTCATCACCAACTGGTTCGCCCGGGAGCAGAACAAGGCCCGAACCGGGGGAGCCGCGTCAATCACCGAACCTGCGCCATTTTCGGTGCGGCGGGTGGGGAATTAGGCCATGCGCACGGGACAGGACATTCACGAGATGGCACGACGGGCGGTGCGCCGCGTGGATCCGCGCACGGGGAAGCTGACGCCGGAATATCTGGCCGAAGGCCGTGCGCGTACCGCGGCGGTACGGGAGCGGAAGGCGGAGCCCCCGCCCCTGAAAAAGGGCTGGTGGCAGGACGCCGGCACGGGCTGGTGGTACGCGGTGGATGCCCTTGATCGAGAACTGAGCCGCCCGCCAGGCCAGGGGCCGGGGGAGTCGCGGCCCGACGAGCAGGCGGCGCGGCGCGCGGCATTCGAGGCGCGGTTGGCCAAGGCGGGCTTTCACACCCCGGTGCCCGACGCATCGGCCCTGCCCCACGAGCTTGCGCGGGAATTCGCGGCGGTGACGGAGGTGCCCTGCGACGTGATGTTCACGGGCCCGGCCGGGGCGGGCAAGACCACCCTGCTGCTGATGGCCGCGGCCCATTGGAACGCCCAGGGACGAAGCGTGCGCTGCGCCCGCATGCGGGACTTCAAGCGCGCCCTGGAGGGCATGAGCGGAGCGGAAGAGGCCGAGGCGCTGGATGCCTACCTGCTGCCCCAGGTGCTGCTGCTGGACGACCTGGGTTCGCGCCAGTCCAACGACGAGACCCGGGTGGTCAGCGGGCACGAGGTGGACATTCTGCTGACCCTGCACAACCGCCGCAGCAACGCGGGGCGCGCCACCTGGTTCACCACCAATCTCACGGTGCCCCAGCTGCGCATGCTTTACGGCGATCCATTGATCAGCCGTATCACGGACCAGCGCAGCGTGCTGGTGGTGGATTTCACCGGCCAGCCCAACCGGCGCTGGGCCAACGGGGGGACGTGAGCATGAACCTGGATCAGGACAATGCCTGCGTGGTGGCCGATTTTGGTGTAGGCCCCTCCGGCCCTGCGGGCAAACGGCAAGGCCTGAAGCTGCCCAATTTCCGCTATCCGGGGGAATAGGCCATGCGCCGCACGTTTTGCTGGCAGCGCGAGGTGGATTGGTACAAGCCCAAGGCGAAGACCCTGGGCGATACCACGACAACCGATCACGACAGGCGGCGCATGCGGCTGGTGTCCCACGAGGACGCGGTGATCTATTACCGCCGGCAGCTGGACGGCGTGAACAGCCCCCGGGAGCGGGCCATCGTGCTGCGCATGGTGCTCTTCGAGCAACGCAACACGTCTCGCCGGCAACTGCTTGGGCTGTTGCGGGACATCGGATTTAACGTGGACGGCCGGGGGCGCCCGGCCCCATCACAGGGAGAGGGAGATGACAGAGACCAGGAAGGCACCACCGCCTGAGCTGGAACCGCAAGCCGGTGAGGTGTTGCGGTTATTGCCGCACGACTTGCCAGACGCAGAATGGCCCCGATTGGCCGGAGACCTGGCGGAATTGCACCAGTACGTGCGGGAGCGCGGGCGACAGCTGGCAGAGGCCAGAGAGGCCTTCAAGGAACTGAAAGACCAGCTCGAAGGCGATCAGGCCGCGGCTTTGGCCAAGATGGACCCGCTGGCCGACAAGGTGCAGAAGCGGCGCTATGACGCCTACGTGCTGTGCGTGGTGGTGTCGCGGGACGAGGCGGCCGGCACGCAGATCCTGCGGCGCACGGATACCGGAGAGGAATTCGAGGAGCCCATCCCCACGGACGAAGCCGGGCAGCAGGCCCTGGTGGACACGCCACCCGCGCCGCCCAAAGGCAAGGGCAAGCTGTGCAACTGCCCCGGTGATCCAGCCCAGGCCATGCGCGGGGAAACCTGGGGTTGCCCGGAGCACGGGCACATGTGGCGCCCGGTGATTCCCGATGAGGCGGTGGTCGAGCCCTATCCGTGGACATGACCCCAACGGAGCGGGAGTTAGAGGCCCTGGCGCGGAAAATCGCCCGGTGCGAGGCGCGGGGGCGCTGTGTTCGGGAGCTGGCCCGCCTGCGCCGTCGCTATGCGACCCGGGCCAAGGATGTCTTTCACGAACAGCGGAGGGAGCGGTGAGCGGAATTGAGCGAATTGCCGCCGAGCGGCTACGCCAGATCGAAGCGGAAGGCTGGAGTGCGCGGCACGACGACGATCACGACTTGCAGGAATTGTCACTGGCTCCATGCACCATCAAGCAGGCAACGCCCTGGATAGGGCAAGTGCATCGGAAACTGCCGAGAATCCAGGGTGCCATGTGGGCTGTGCAGGTAGTCCGCGACGGTGATTGTGTGGGTGTGGCTGTCGTGGGATGGCCGGCCCGAATGCTCATGAAGAAGGGGGTGTTGGCTGTCCTTCGGGTGGCTGTATTGGAGGGGCAACCCAACGCCTGCTCGATGCTCTATGGGGCCTGTTCGCGGGCAGCGAAAGCGATGGGGGCAAGAGGCCTTGTCACATACACGCACCAGGATGAGCCGGGCACAAGTCTGCGGGCGTCAGGGTGGCTCTACGGTGGACTGACCGACGGTGGGGAGCATAGCCGGCCGTCGCGGTTTCGCCAACCCGCCCTGTTCCCGGAGCCCAAGCACCGCTGGTGGGCACCATGGACAGCCCCTGAAATCACCAAACTGGAGGATGGGTAGCCATGCTGACCCTCTATCGTTTCGGCCTGCTGGTCGGCTTCGTGTACCCCGTCTCGCGGGCCTGGGTGCTGTGGATGGCGGGGGCCGATGCAACCTCGTGGCTCATGGCGAGTCACATTCTGGCGGTGATTTTCTGCGGCGTGGTCGCCTGCCTGTTCATGGCCATCACGGCGCACCTGGAGATCAGACGGTTACACAGCAATGCCTGGGAGCGCGCGAACCCGATCAATGTGCAGGAAGGGCCGCCGATCCGGGTGGACATTCATCATGGAGGGCTCAAGGCATGAAGAAAATCGGATTGATCCGCCGCGACTGGCAGGGGCGAATCGGCGATGCGCCAATC
>DHQM01000079.1 GCA_002408105.1 Gammaproteobacteria bacterium UBA5338
ACTTCGAAGGCATGCAGACCCTGCTGAGCGCGTTGCAGTCCGAAGGCTGGATTGATCGCTGCGACGAGATCCCCTGGGGCGAGGCTGAACAGCACCGCATCCTGACCACGCATTTCGCGACCGCCGACATGGACCTGCGCGATTTTTCCGGTGCACCGATCTACCAGTACCTGTACGCCCTGGACCGTTGCCAGGGCGATTACATCCTGCACATCGACTCCGACATGTTGTTTCACCGTGGCAGCGACTGGTGCTGGATCGAGGCGGGCATCGAGTTCATGGAACGCACCCCGGATGCCGCCATGGTCACTGTGCGCGGCGGACCACCCATTGCCGGGAACTGGCTGGAACGCCTGCTTGACCGCCCGCTCAAGACAAGCCCCCAAGGATGGAAACGTTGCACCACCATGAGCACCCGCTACTTCCTCCTGCACAAGGCCCGTTGGCGAGACCGGCTGCTGCCGCTGGTGCAACACAAACCCGGCGAGCCCCTTGAGGACAGCATCAGTCACACTTTGGGCGAGCGCGGTTTGGGACGCTGGACCTCCACTGGCACCGACAGCTGGTCCATCCACCCCTGGAAGCACGACGCAGCCTATGTCGAGCACCTGCCGCTGTTGATCCGTGCGGTCGAGGCGGGCGTCTACCCGTTCAAACGCACGGGCTACCCTTGGGACATGCGGACTGAGGACGGCCTGGTGGAAGAATGGCTGGGCGCCATTCGGCGCCACGGTCTGACGCTTCCCCCGACTCAGTAGGCCGGCCATGGAGTTGCCACTGACCGTTGTCATCTGTACCCACAATCGCTCCGCCCTGCTGCGGCGCGCCCTCGGGGCACTCAACCAGGCCAAACAGGTGCCTGGGGTCCGGCTTCTCGTCATCGCCAACGCCTGTACGGATGACACCCACGCTCTGCTCGATGGCTTCAAACACGACCCATCGCAAGAACACGTCCCGCTGGAGTGGATCGCCGAACCCACGCCCGGAAAGTCGGCGGCACTCAACCGCGCCATTGGTGCGCTGCAAACCCGCTGGGCCACCATCGTGGACGATGACCAGCGCGTCGACCCAAATTTTTTCACAGCCATCGCCACCGGCATCGACCAACACCCGACGGCGAGCATGTTCTGTGGCCGCCTGCTGCCTGACTGGGATGGCACCGAGCCCGATTGGGTGCACGAGCAAGGCAAGTACCGCATCTATCCACTGCCGGTGCCACAGTTTGATCTCGGAGACCAGGACCACCGGCTGCGCGAAGGCGACGCGCGTCCGAGTGGCGGTAACCTCGTGCTCCAGACCCGCATCTTTGCAGAGATCGGCGGCTATTCCCTGGAGCTTGGACCCCGAGGTCACGACCTCGGAGGCGGGGAAGACAGCGAATTCCTAGCGCGGGCGCTGCACCACGGCGAACGGCTGTACTACCTGGCCGGCATGCGCCAGCGTCACCACGTCGAACACGACCGGCTCAAGCGCAGCTACCTACTGAAAAAAAGCTACCACCGCTCGAAAGCGAGCATGCGCATTCACACCCAGCGGCGAAAAATTCCGCTGTACGTCTGGCGCCTGCTCATCGCCCACTTGGCGCGCGCGCTGTTCACTTTCAATCCACACAAGCGCCACTTCTATGCGATGCGGTTGGCGGCCACGCTGGGGGAGTGTGCAGGCGTGGTCGCTGCCCGGCAGGACCACAACCGCAGCCACCGCCGCAGGCAGTTTTGGCCACGGCCACGGCGCCCTGCTGGGCTCGCCGCGTCGGGTGCCCTCCTGTATGCCATCGGTTGGTTCACCAACCAGGATGCGAACACCCTGGCCCCAACGCTTGGTCCAGCCGCAGGGCTTGCAACCTTGTTCACCGCGGCCCTGACAGTGAAGTCGGTCCTGCACTTCAGCCAGACGGGCCCCCAAATTCGCGAGGAAATCCTCAATCACTATCGCCGCTACACGGTCTTTGCCGTGGCGCGCCTGGCAGCCTGGAGTTGGCTGCTGATCGCGTTCCTTGCCAGCATCGGCGCCGTCTCCTGGTGGGCGCTCGTCCAGGTGTTTCCCACCGCAGAATCCTTGGCTTGGGGCCCCTGGCTCGCTCCGCTTGCGGCCATCGCAGGCACCTGTTCCTGGCGGTTCTGTTCGATGTTGCTGCACCAGCCGGCGGCCCTGGTGGCTTCAATCAGCTACCGCTGGAGTCGGCTCTACCCCCTGTGGAAGCAACTGACGCCGGGGCGGCTGTCTGTGTTCGGCAGCGCCCTTGTGGCCGGCGCCTGTGCGCCCATGGTGCTCGCGCTCGCTGACGCCGCCGCCGCTGGCAACTGGCCGGCCATGGCAACGCTAGCAGGCGCGATGCTGGTGCTTGCCGGTGGCCTGGATTGGCTGTTGCCTGACACCCGCGGACCCCGGCTAGGACCCCGCAGAGGCCGTGCGCACAAGTCACCTCCAAACCTCCTGATGCTGGGATCCGACACGCTGCGCGCCGACCGCATCGGTGCCCAGCGCAATGGCGCCTCGCTCACCCCAAGAATCGATGCGTTGATCGCCGGCGGGATCGGCTTCACCAACTGCTACGTGCCCTGTGCCCGCACAGCGCCGAGTCTGCTGTCACTCTTTACCGGCACCTGGCCGCACCACCACGGTGTGCGCGACAACTTTGTCTCGGACGCCGAGGTGCAAATCAAGTCCGCCGATTTGGCCACGATTCTGAGGGACGCAGGCTACCAGACTGCGGTCGTCTCCGACTGGTGCGGGGCCGATTTCGGCAAGTTCAGCTTTGGTTTCGAGCAGCTGGATTTGCCGGATGACCAGTGGAACCTAAAGTACCTCATTCGCCAGGGACCTCGGGACCTGCGGCTGTTTCTCTCGCTGTTTTCCCAGGGTTGCGCGGGCCGCCAGCTGCTACCCGAGCTGCACTTTCTGGGCGGCATCCCCACCACGGACCTGCTTGGTCAGCGGACTCGGGCGGCGCTGAACGCGCTGGGAAAGTCCAACAAACCGTTTTTCCTCAACACGTTTTTCTCCACCACCCATCCGCCGTTCGGCGCCCGCCACCCCTACTACACACGGTTTACCTCCCCCGACTATGCAGGTGAATCGCGCTTCGCCATGGCACGGCTCACCGACCCATTTGACATCATCGAGCGCCAGGGAGAGGCCCGCGAGGAGTTTGATCTGGACCAAGTACTGAACCTGTACGACAGCTGCGTCGCGGAATTCGACGACGAAGTGGGCAAGGTACTGGACGACCTCTCGGCCCGCGGCATGGCCGACAACACCATTGTGGTCATCTACAGCGACCACGGCATGGAGTTCTTTGAACACGACACCTGGGGACAGGGGAATTCAGCCAGGGGCGATGCCAGTCCGCGGGTGCCCCTGGTGATTGCCGATCCGCGCCGCGCCGGCCGGGGGCGAGTCACCGATCTGGTGCGGAGCATCGACTTGATGCCCACCTTGCTGGAACTGCTCGAACTGCCGGTGCCGCAGTCGGTGGATGGCGCATCGGTCCTGCCGTGGTGGAACAGCCACAGCTTCACGGAGGTTCGCCCGGCGATCAATGAGACCGGCATCTGGCTGACCGACCTCCCGGGCACTCCGCCGGGACACCTGCGCTACCCACAGTTGCTCGATCTGCTGGAGGTGTCTGACAAGGAAACCGGAACCCTCAGCATCAAGGCCGAACACCAAGCCGACATCGTGCGGGCCAAGGACCGGATGCTGTGTCGGGACGGATGGAAACTGGTCTACCAGCCGCTTGAGGCCGGCCCAATGTACCTGCTATTTGATCTGCGCACCGACCCCGGCTGCAAGTTCGATGTGCTCGACCAACACCCCAAGGTGGGCGCAGGCCTGATTGCCGAACTGGAGCAGTGGCTCGCGCAGGACCCAGTGATGACCCCCGCAGTCAGCGACGCTGCCAAGGCATCCCAGCGGACTGCAGCGTCCAAGGCGCGCTAGCCGTCCGCCTCACCTTCTTGGGTGATCTTGCGCAGACGCCGCTGCAGTGCCTTGGAGTTGGGGGAAATGGCAAGCCCCCGCTCGGCGGCCTTGCGGGCCGACTGCAGGTCACCGGCTGCAGACCAGGCGTCGAACAACCCCATGTAGGCCTTGAGGTAATTCGGATCCTGCCGCAGTGCCCGCTCGTACTCCGCCACCGCGTCGCGGTAGCGCTTGTCCAGCATCAACACGTAGGCCCGTGAAGCCCGTACGGCCGGCTGCATGTAGAAGCCTGAACTGGTGTGGTCCAGCACATAGTCGCAGCCATCCAGGGCACGGCTGATGTTGTGGCTGCGTGCCGAGGAGGCGGCGGGTTGGGTCATGGCGCGGCGGGCAAAGCGCAGACAATCGCAGTAGTGGTGCATGTGCTGCCAGTTGTTGCGGTCGCTGGTGTCCCGCCCGCGATAAATCGCCGCGTTGCACATGGCTTCCTCCTGCGGTGTTTTGGCAAAGCCTTCGGCCCCCAGCGCCCCACCCGAAGCACCCATCGCCAGCAACACACAGAGCCCGCGTGTCACCTTCTGCCACGCTCTCTGGGCCCCGGCCACTGCGTCCACCCGATCGATCATACACATTCTCCTGTCGCTCCTTGGGCATCCAGGCCGAGTTTGCCATGCAGCGCCCGTGTTTGGGCAGTGACCCGATCCCAACCCATCTCTTGGCGGGCGCGCGCCAGCGCCCGGGTCGCCAACCGGTCCCTCAGGGAGTCATCGGCCAGCAAACGCCGGAGCGCCGCCTCGACTGCGTCGCTGGAGGCACCCTCAACCCGCAGGCCGGTCTCCCCATCCAAGACCGCGTCACCGGTTCCACCAGCCAAACCTGCCAGACTCGTCCGCCCACAGGCAGCGGCCTCAATGTAGACCATACCAAACCCCTCGGTGTCTCCATCCACGTCCCGGTTCGGCATGGCGAACACATCCGCCGCATTGTACCAACGGGGCAGGTCATCGGCCGCGACCTGTCCCAGAAAGAACACCCGGTCCGCAACCCCGAGCCGGTTCGCCAGCGCACGCAGGTGGGGCTCCTCCTCGCCAATGCCGATGATCGCATGGGCGACATCGATCCCAGCGCGCTGAAGGCCCGGCAGGGCTTCAATCACGCGATCAAAGCCTTTGCGCCGGCTCAGACGGCCAACCGAAAGCACCAGCTTGCGGCCGCCAGCGCAGTCCACCTGGGCACGCAAGTCGCTCGCCGCAAGCCCGGGATGAAAGCGCGCAAGATCCACCCCGGGAAACACAAGATGAATCCGTTCGGGATCGACACCAAGCCCCTCAAGCGCCCCCAAGGTGAAGCGGCTGTTCGCGACCACGGCCTGTGCCCGACGGTAGACCCCGCGCAAGAAACGGGCCTTCAGGGGCTGGGTCCAGGTGGTGATCTCTTCGCCGTGGGCGTACACAATCAAGGGCACCCGCCGTGCCCGGGCGATCACCAGGCCGACGAGCCCCTCGGGCAAGCCTCGCCCCGCGTGCACCACCCGCACCTGCCCCCGGGCGCTCGCCTTCCACCCTTCGGCGAACAAGCGCCAGTACATCTGCAGACTTTCAGGACGAAGCCAGGGGTGACGGCCGAGCTGCACTCGCCGAATTCGGTTGGGGTGGTTGCGGTCATGGCCGGTTGCGCCGGGGACTTGCGCCGTGACCACCTGCACCTCTTTGTCTCCGAGTCGACGGCAGACCTCGTCGAACCAAACCGCAGTGCCACCCTTGGTGGGCAAGAACAGTTCAGTCAACATCAACATGGGCACCACAGGCCCCGTGGCCTCCGATCGCTTCGGTGAGCCACTCATGTCGGCTGGCCATTCGGGGTGAGCGCAGTGCGCACCACGGCTGCGAGATTGCGCCAGCTGGTCCAGCCTGGACATCCCCAGACGGCCGGTGCCATCGCCGCCACCGCCTCGCCGCGCCTCCCAGTGCGCAGCAACGCCACGGCCCAGTCGAAGCGGGCCTGGCGCAGGCCCTCGGCCACCCCGCGCCGGGCCCAAGACGGAGCCGCGATCCGGATCCGCAGATCACTGAGCGCGCGGACCGTTTCACGCTGCGCGCGGACCGGGTCTTTGCGGGTGGCGCTGCCTGCATGGACCACATACGCAGCCACAGGCTCGAGCCACACGCCGATGCGGGACGCTGCCACGGTCAAACGCACCAGAAGGTGTACGTCTTCGCACACCGGGAACCCAAGCGGATAGCCGCCGGCCTCCAGAAAACGCGCGCGGCGCACACTCAGCGTGTGGGTGTCCCCAAAGTGCTGGGCCACGAACTGCGCCAGCTCAGTGGGCGCGTCCACCACCAGTGAAGACCCAGTGGCTCGCGCCAACAGGGACCGACCCAGTGGGTTCGCCGTCAGCGAACGTCCGAGAACCTGGCCTTGCAGGTCCAGGTAGTCGAAATCTGCCGTCATCAGGTCAAGGTCGGGCACCTCGGCGAGCATCTGGGCGTGCACCTGCAGCCGATTCGGGTAGTAGTGGTCGTCCGCGTCCAGAAAGGCCAGCCAATCCCCAACGGCCTCGCGTGCGCCCAGGTTGCGCGCCGCGGAGACCCCTTGGTTCGGCTGGTGAACATAGCGCACCGGCGCGTCATACCGGCCGGCAATCTGTGCCGTGCTGTCGGTGGAGCCGTCGTCCACAATCAGGATTTCGTGGGCTGGATGGGTCTGCGCCAGAACCGAATCGACTGCCCGCGCCAAGGTTTCGGCGCCGTTGTAGACCGGGATCACAATGGAAAACTTCGGCGCGGGGGCACTCATGCCAGCTTCACCAGCGGCCAAAGTCCAGTGGCTTTGAGCCAGCGCGACAGCGCAGGGGCAACCCCGCAGCGCCGCAGCCACATGCGGACCCGCACGAGGCCCCGCTCGAACAGGTCATCGCTGCGCCGGTGCTCCAAGCGCTCCCCCAGCTCCTGCGGCGACATGAAGCGCAGGCTGGGACGCTGCTCCAGCGCCAGGCGCAACACGGCTTCGGTGCCGGTCAGCGCGTCGTCAGCGCATCCCTGGTCGGGAATGAAGTTGCAGCGGTGGATTTCCAAAAAGGTGGGACGCCCCAATCGGGTTTGTCGCGCCAGCGCTGCAAGCGCCACCTCAGGCGCGTGGCCTTTCCAGGGTTCGTAGTACGAATCGCGAACCAGATAGCGCAGGCCAGTGACCGAGCGAACGCCATTGCATAGGCCCGACTCCGCAGGCTGCATTCGCCCAGACCGATCCCGCCCGGCGAAGCGGGCACCTGGCGTCACCACCCAGCGAACCCCGCCACGGCGCCAGCCTTGCTCCACCGCATGGCTCCACAAAAACGTGGGTGGGACTGCAACAGCGGGCACCGCACCCCAATGGGATTGAAAGCCAAGCGCCTCTGCATGGGCCGCGGCTTCGGCGCTCCGCGGGCCCACCGGCGCCGGTGGGTCCGCATACGGATCCCACCACCGGCTTTGCAGGGCATCGGGAAGCACCTCGTTGAGCGGTGACAGCCCTTCGGCGCTCGCTTGACCGGCCGCCCAAGCCTCAAAGGCGGGCTCCCAGCAATGGGCTGCGCCATGCAGCTGCAGCGCAAAAATGCCCGCTTCCACCCCCTCCAGGACCGCGCTGCGGGTGGAGGCGACCTGTGGATCGGACCAGTCAATCCACTGGACCGCCCCGGTGGGTTCCAGCTGCGGGGAAGTCGACACCAGCCCCAAGGTCATGAGGCCAGGATTGCCATCGACGTCGCGGTGGCGTGCGAGCACCTCGCTCAGGGCCCTGAGCGCACCGGCCTGCGACTGCGGCTGCGGGCTCCAGTCATCGCTCTCGAACGCCAACACCGGGACTCGAAGCACCGGCTCGCGCCACAAATTGAGCAGCACACGGCGGTGGCGCAGCAGGCCAGCCACCAGCAGCAGCCCCCAGAGCACCAGCCCGCCCACGGCAACCATCCATGCACTCATGCGGCATCAGCCGGATAACCCATGCGCCCGGCCACTGCACCCACCTCCGGCAGCACCGCCTCGATGGCAGGCGCATGCGGTCCGCTGCGCCACTTTTCGAGCCCAATGGGAGAAAATGCGTTGTAAGGCCGTTCCAGAACCCTGCGGCAGTGGTGCTCGGTCGCCGCATCGAATTCCAGGGCGCAGTCCCTGAAAAGGCGGCGGAACTCTTCGACTGGGTCGGTGACCAGGTCTTCATAGTGGACTTCGGCCCACTGGCTTGCAGGAACCGCCTCCCGGGCCGACAGAATGGCGTCATTCATTGCGCGGTACTGAAACGCGGCCACTTGGGCAAGGGGGGCGGCGCGCAGCGCCTCCCAGCCCGCGGCCAAGAAAAAGCACCAGCGCTGAATGCGCCCGCCGTCGATTGCCACGGACCCCGGCAGGCGGTCCGACCAGGTGGCAAACTCCTCGGGTTTGTTCCAACCCTCAATGAGGCTGTTGATGTTGTCGCCAGGCGCCCGCTTCACGTACACGAAACGGGCGCGCGGGAACAAACCAAGGAGGTAAGGCACCGACAGGCCATTCTGGTTGTTCTTGTCGACCCAGTGGTGGCGGCCGGTTCCCACAAAAAAGTCCCGTGCGACTCGGTTGGCCTCGTCGGGGTTGGCCTGCTCGGGTGCGATCGCATGGGTCTGCCAGCCTGTCTCGCTCGGCGGGTGCAACCCAGCCCAGTAGTCGTGGGTTTCACGTTGCAGGCTGCCAAGCTCCGGGGATTCGGACAGCGTCTTGTACACCAGGGTCGTGCCCGCCCGGCTGCAGCCGACGACAAAGACCGGGGCGGCCGGTTGGCGCAACAGGGGCCAGGCCAGGGCGCGCAGCGCCTGCACACCACCCTGGGCGTGGTGACGCAGGGTTTTGTCGACTTTGACCCACCAATCGCTCATCGCTTCGCTCAGTCAGACCGCCGGAGCACCCACACCGGCAGGTTCCCTGCTGGCCTCGGGCGTGCGCTTGCGCAGGGTCAACAGCCCCGCCAGGGGCTCGCCGCTCGTCAACAGCTGCCGGGCTGCCACCAGGATCGCCAGCAGGGCATAGTAGAAGTCAAAATACGCAAGCCCCAGGAACATGCCCGCCGCAGCATAGCCGATCAGGCTCACCTGCAGCATGGCGGCGAGGTCAGCCATCCAGCGCTTGTCCGGGTCGTGTTTGGTTTCACGAATGATCGAGCGCGCGGTTTGCAAACCCACCACCCCAATTCCGAGAAACAGTGCCAGCCCCACAAAACCGTGCTCCCCCAGCACCTCGAAATAGATGCTGTGGGCATCGTGCACATCCCAGGGAGTGGGTGCATAGAGGCGAAACATGCCACGGCGAAAACACTCGAAGCCGCCACCGAAAAACTCCGCCTGCGCCAGATTGAACGCCATCCACCACGCATTGATGCGGCCCATGGCAGAGGCGTCTTCCTGGTAGTCGTCGATGGTGGCCATTCGGTCATGCCAGGTATCGGGCATGAAATTCCAAATCAGCGGCGCGACGATCGCCAGCAGCAACAAAAACCCAAACCGGCGGCGGCTCTTGAGAATGAAGAACGCCAGCATCACCGTGACCGCCACCAACGCACCCCGGGATTGGGTACCAATCACGGAGATGAAGCAGAGCACCATGACCGGCGTCAGTACGCGTTTGAGCACCGGATTGGGCGCCTGCAATTGCAGGTACCGCAGCAACGGGATGGTCATGATGAGCGCCAGACCAATCTCGTTGTTGCCTCCGATGAAGGTTCCATCCGGACCATAAACCGCGTAGGCACCGCCTGTGGTCAGGGTAAAAATGCCCCCCTTGATGCCGTAGAACGCGATCGAAGCGGCCATCACCCAGATCAGCGCGTCGATTCGAGCCCGACTCTGCAGCATCATGATGATGACGAACGTCATCAGCATGATCTTCCACACCTTGTCCCACTGGTACCAGGCAAGTTGCGGATAGGTCGCCTGCAACGTGGTCAGCAACATCCACAGGGTGAACACGCCAAGCAACACCGTGATCGACGAACGCGGAACCCGTTTGCTTTCCGTCGCCAGCAGCAGCCCCATCAAGGTCACCAGCGCCACCAGCATCGCGAAGGGAAAGTCGCGCGCAAACCCCCAGGAGAGCTTGTGGGGATTCATGTACGCAAGCCATGACCACATCAGGATGCCAAGGTACGGGCGAAACAGGATCATCGGCAAACTGCCAAGAACCACAACGGTGACGAACAAATCACGCATGGGCGTCTCCTGTTACCCAGGTCCCGGGGTCTCGACCCCCGGTGTGGGCTTGACCTCTCCGGCTTGAGCCTGGGCTTGGGATTGCGGCCCTACAAGCTGGCGGAACGCCTCCACCAAGGTGCGCACCCGCGCATCCCACTGGTTGGCCTCGGCATAGGCCAGCCGCTGAGCGGCGCCACCGCGCTGTTCCAACGCAGCCGAAATGGCGTCGCACATTGCCGCCTCATCCCCGAAGGGCACAATGGCCCCGAGCACGGGGTCGCAAATCACTTCAGCGTTCCCGCCCACATCCGATGCCACCACCGGCAGCCCGCAGGACAACGCCTCGAGCAGCACATTCGCCCAACCTTCATTGCGGCTGGAAAGCACGAACAGGTCGGCTGCGGACAGGGGTTCACGCAGCCGGTCTGGAGGCAAGGCACCGCAAAAATGCACGCGGTCCTCAAGGCCAAGACGCTCGACCTGCGCGCGCAGCGCTGCCTCCATGTCACCTTCTGCGCAGGGACCACCAACCACCAGGTACTGAACATCGTGGCCCCGCGCCAGCAGTTCTGGCAGTACCTGGATCACCCGATGGAACCCCTTGCGCTCCACCAGACCACCAACGGTGATGAGCACTTTGGCATCTTCTGCAATTCCCAGTGTCCGGCGCGTGGCACGCCCGTCGACCGGGTAGAACAGGCTGCCGTTGACCCCATTGGGCACCACCTGCACCCGGTGGTCCGCTGCCCCCAAATCCAGCGCCAAACGGCGCAGTGAATCCGACACTGTGAAGATCCGAGTGACCTGTTGCAGGGTGGCCGCCAGCTGAGGGCGCCGGGCACTGCGCGCCTGGGGCACTTCAGTGCCCCGCAGGGTGACGGTGACCGGGACCTGAAACCAGCGGCCCAGGCGGACGGCTGCTGCTCCATCCGGGTACGCAAAGTGCGCGTCGATCAGATCGAATGCGAACGCCTTGCGCAGCCGGCGCAACAGGGCGTAGCTGCACAGCGCCATCGACAGCGCGTCGAACCGACGGCCGAGCCCTGGCAGGGAAAAAAACCTCGGGTGATACACCTGGATGCCGTCCTGCACCTCAACCGGCGGCGCCTGCAATCGATATCCCGGCCGCAGACGGCGAATCAGCGACTGCCCGGGAAAATAGGGCTGAGGACTGACGACCACCAACGGCAGTTCACGGGCGACGCGAAACATCCGCTCCCGAATAAACAGCCCGGCGCCTGGCTGAACGGCACTTGGAAACAGCGAGGAAAACACCAAAATGCGCGGCTCAAGCTGTGCCACGGATGGACTCGTCTGCTGTGGCGGCGGCATACACGCTGGCGTACTTCGCAACGCTCAACGGCCAGTTTCGCTCGGTTTCTACGTACTGTCGTCCATTGTTCCGAACCCGCTGCCACTCGTGCTCAGGAAGCGCGAGCACGCGTTCTGCTGTGCGCGCCAGCGCCTGTGCACTGCCGGCCTCGAACAGCCAGCCAGTTTCGCCGTCACAGATCAACTCCCGGTGGCCGCCGACATCCGAGGCCAACACCAGTTTGTGCTGCGCCATCGCCTCCAGGGGCTTCAGCGGTGTGACCAGTTCGGTCAAGCGCATGGACTTGCGCGGATAGACGAGCAAATCCACCAAGTCGTAGTAGTGTTGCACTTGTTCGTGCGCCACCCGCCCCGTGAACCGGACGCGGTCTTCCAGGCCCAGCGCCTTCACCTGCTGGCGAAGTGCCTCAGACTGAGGCCCGCCGCCGACCAGCAACAGGACGATCCGGGGGTCGTTGATTGCCTGGAGCGATTCGATGGCCAAGTCCAGGCCTTCGTAGGCGTAAAACGAGCCCAAAAAGCCCAGTACTCTGTGGTCGCCAAGACCCAGTTCCTGGCGCAGCCGTGTCGCTTCTTGCTTCTGCTCGGGGGCCCGCTGGAAGTGGTTGAGGTCCACCGCGTTTGGAATCACCGTGATGCGTGACTCCGGGACGCCCCGCGCGGCAATTTCGGCGCGCAAGCCTTCACAAATGGTGGTCACTGCATCGGCATGGCGAAACACCCAGGTTTCCATGGCGCGGGTCAAACGGTACCGCAGCCCACCCTCCCGGCTGGTGCCGTGGTCGACCGCCGCATCCTCCCAGAACGCGCGGCACTCATACACCACCGGCAGCCTGTGCCGGCGTGCAGCGCGCAGGGCTGCAACCCCGTCGAGCGCTGGAGAATGCGCGTGCAGGACCTGCGGCTGAACTGCAGCGATCACCTCGTCGAGGCGCTGTTCGAGTTGGCGGATGACACGCACAGGCTCTGGCAGCAGAGATTGCACCGGCCCTGTGGCACAAGGGCCGGTGCGGTAAAACAAAAGCCCGTCAATCTCTTCCTGCTCTACAGCGCAATTCAGTTGCTTGGGCCCTGTCACCTGGTGTGTGTCCCAGCCAAGAGCACGCTGCTCTCGCAGGATGTTGCGGGTGCGAAACGTGTAGCCGCTTTGCAGCGGAATCGAGTGGTCGAGTACGTGAAGGATCTTCATAGAAGCTAACGCCAGGGGGTGCAGGCACGGCACGCACCCTGGTTGTGGACGCGCGCGCAAGCAGGACTCACAGGCCACCCTGCAAGTGGCGCAGCGAGGACTCAAACATCATCAGCGACCAGAGCGCAGCGCTGTGGTCCGAGCGCCCGCTTTGATGCTGATCGAACAGGTTCACCAGTGCCTCGGTCTTGAAATACCCCGTGTCGGCCAGCACGCCGCCAGTCAGCGCACTGTGTAAACGATCACGAAGTGGCCCTCTGAACCATTGCGCGACGGGCCTGTCCGGAGACATCCTC
>DHQM01000178.1:0-2738 GCA_002408105.1 Gammaproteobacteria bacterium UBA5338
AGTGTAGTGCATCGGCGCTGGCAATGGGCGATTGGGGGGCAGCTGTGTTCGACGAGCGCTACGATGTTTTGTTGGCTCGAACGCCCGCAACGGAAGCGGCGCACCACTGGGTGCGGTACAAGGTGTACTGTGAAGAGCGCGGGTTCGAGCCGCGGGACCGATTCCCCGACCAGCAAGAGCGCGACGGTTGGGATGACGATGCGGTGAAGTTTGTGGTCAAGCACCGCGGGTGGGAGGAGTACACCGCCGCTGTTCGGCTGGTCCAGGGTGGCTCTGCCGGCTTTCCGGCCGAGCACTACTGTGAATTGGACCAGGACCACCTGCGCTGCGTGGAGCCTGGGCAGGTGGCTGAGTTGTCGCGGCTGTGCGTGATCAATGGCACCCGTCAGGATTTTTGGCCAGGTCCAACTGTAAGGCGCGCAGATTCCACCGCCAACCCAGCCACCGTGGTGGGGATTTTCTGGGGCCTGATGCGGGCTGCTCTGCGGTACAGCGAGCGCCACGACATTCGCCACTGGTACTTCGTGACCACCCGCGGCATGGCGAAAATCCTGCAGCGCAACCTCATCGAGAGTGAATGCATTGGCGCGCCCTGCGTGCTGGGGGGGTTGCGGTACCCGTATCTCGTGGACGTGCATGCCTCCCGGCAACGAATCCTTCAATCATCCTCCCGGCTGGCGGGGTTTTACCGGGCCGATGCCCCCTACCATGTAGGGCACCACACCCCCGAGGAAGACCGGCAGGCCTCCTTGTCGCCCTTGCTATAGCCTCGTAAGACGATATGGCCAGCACGCGCCTCAGTTGTCGGTCGTGGGGCCCGCGATCCTCTTGTTTTGGGGTTTCGCGCCAAATGGAGTTGCAGGCGTGAAGCCGGTATCCTGTCCGCCGCTGTGCCTTGGGTTCCCAGGCGGCGCGCCGCTCTTGGGTTTGGGCACTCTGCATACAATTTCGTCTACGCTTTAAACCGTTACCCGGTGGTTCATACCGCTGGGTGTGATTGCTCAAGGGGATTTCGAATGACTGTGGGACGCACGTTGAGACTGGGACTGGTGGCTGCCGCGGTGGCCGTGCTAAGCGCGTGCAGCTCAGGGCTGCAAACCCTGCCGTCCGCGACGCTGCGCCCATCGATCAATGTGGTTCAACAGGACTACGACTACTTGATCGGCCCCGGTGACAGCCTGCAGATTTTCGTTTGGAACAACCCCGAGGTGTCCATGGGGGTCACCGTGCGGCCTGATGGAAAGATCAGCACGCCGTTGGTTGAGGACCTTGAAGTCAGCGGCATCACACCGACGGAAATGGCGCGCAAAGTTGAGGTGGTGCTCAGCCGGTACATCAAGGACCCCATCGTTACAGTCATCGCCGGTGGGTTCATTGGACCCTACGCGGAGCAGGTGCGCATCATCGGCGCTGCCAGTGCGCCCCAGTCGCTTCCCTACCGTGAGCACATGACAGTGCTGGATGTGATGATCGCCGTCGGAGGGTTGACGGACTTTGCCGCTGGCAACAGCACGCGGCTCATCCGCATTGAGGATGGGGCGCAGCAAGAGTACCGCGTTCGCTTGGAGGACCTGGTGCGCGATGGGGACATCAGCGCCAATGTGGACCTGAAGCCAGGTGACATCCTGATCATTCCTGAAGCCTGGTTTTGACCCCGGTGCTTGTTGGTGGCGCGCAATGTTGCCTGTGGATGCGCCTGTGGTCAGACACAAACTTTCAACCCCTTGAACACTGAGCAGCCTGCGGAAGGACGCGATGCAAGAACAGCTTGAGTTGGTGCTTTCCTATGCCCGGGGCGTCTGGAAACGGCGGTGGTGGGTATTGGCGATTGCGTGGCTGGTCGCCGTGGTCGGTTGGGTGTTCGTGCAGCGGCTGCCGGATGAATACGAATCGAGTGCGCGGGTGTACGTGGACACCCAAAGTCTGCTCAAGCCGCTGCTGCGTGGACTCACCATTCAAATGGACGTGGGTCAGGAAATTCGTCTGATGGAGCGAACCCTGCTCAGTCGACCCAACCTTGAAAAAATCGTGCGGATGACCGATCTGGACCTGGCGGCGACCACTGACGTGGAGTATGAGGCCCTGCTCAACCGCCTGAAGGGCAACATCGAGATGTCCAAAGACAGCCGCCAAAACCTGTATTCGATCTCCTACTCGGACTCCGACCCAGAGCAGGCGAAGCGGGTGGTTCAAGCGGTGGTGACAACCTTCATCGAAAACACCATCGGCGAGCGCCGCGACAGCACGGCGACGGCCAGTGCGCAGCGCTTTCTGGACAAACAGATCAGCGAATACGAGCAGCGCCTGCGCGAATCCGAGGCCCGGCTCAAGGAGTTCAAGCAGAACAATGTGGCCTTTATGTCAGGGTCAGGTGGCTATTTCCAACAGCTGCAGAATGCCCAAACGCAGCTCGAGACCGCCCGGCTGGAACTGAAGGAAGCCGAGGAGCGGCGCGACTCGATTCTGTGGCAACTGGAAAACGAAGAATCGGAAGACCTGCTGATGCCGGACTTTGGCCTGGGCTCGGGCGCTTCGGTCGCCACCCCGTACGATGGGCGCATCGAAAACCTCAACACCCAGCTCGATTCCATGTTGCTGCGGTACACCGAGCAGCACCCGAGCGTCATTGAGTTGCGCCGCACCCTGGCGGAGTTGGAGAAACTGCGTGACGAGGAGGTTGCCCGCGCAACTTCGGCGGACCTCTCACCCAATGCGGATGACCGCGGGCCTTTTTATCA
>DHQM01000178.1:2991-7917 GCA_002408105.1 Gammaproteobacteria bacterium UBA5338
CCGAGGCGACAGTGGCTTCGCTGACCGCCCGGGTGGCCAATTTCCAATCGAAAGCCGAGGCACTGCAGGCCAAGGTCGATACGGTGCCGGAAATCGAGGCCCAACTGACCGCTCTAAACCGGGACTACGGCATCACCAAGACCAAGTATGAGGAGCTGCTGAACCGGCGCGAGTCTGCACTGATGTCGCAGCGGGTCGAGGAAGATGTCAATGACATTCAGTTTCGCGTCATCGACCCACCCCGTGTTTCTGCAACGCCAACTGGACCCAATCGACCGCTGCTGATGGCCGGCGTGCTGGGTGTTGGCCTGGTGATCGGAGGCGGATTGGCCACCCTGTTTTCACTGCTCCGGCCCACGTTTACGAGCACCCTGCTACTTGGGCAAATCACAGGCGTGCAGGTGCTGGGGACGGTGTCCTACCAAGTCACTACGGGAGAGGCGCGTCGACAACACCGCTTGATGCTGGCTTTTTGGGGCGGGACGCTGATGCTGCTTGCGGCCTACTGCGCACTGGTTGCCTACAACCTGTTTTTGTAACGCCCCGCCATGGCCCTTGAGTCGTTGCACCCCATACTGCTGGACCCACCATTGGAATCGCCCGTATGGACACCATAGAGAAAGCACTGCAAAAGTTTGATCAAGCCCCCGGTGTGCCAGGTGCGGCCCGAAACAGCCCGCCGCCGGATGGTGCAACCGCGCTGTCCTCGCGTTCAAGGGCGGAGATCAATTTCGACCAGCTGAGGGCGGAGGGGCTGCTGGTTCCCGACGATACGCGCACCCAGCTCAAGGAAGAGTTCCGTCACATCAAGCGCCCATTGCTGAAAAAACTGGCTGCCAACAGCGCGAATGGCCGAACCCAGCACCGCAACATTGTGATGGTGACCAGTGCCCGTCCAGGAGAAGGAAAAACCTACAATGCCATCAATCTGGCACTGAGTGTCGCAGAAGAGCGAAACCGCCGTGTTCTGCTGATCGACGCGGATGTGTTGAAGCCGTCTGTTGGCAGGAAGCTCGGGCTGGAGGAGACCCCTGGCTTGGTGGATTACCTCACCGGTGAAGCGCAAGGACTCAGGGATCTGTTGCTCAAGACCAACATTCCGCAGTTTACCGTTATGCAATCCGGCAAACGGCACCACCTGACCACGGAACTTCTTGCCAGTGACCGCATGCGGCAGTTGATCGACGAACTCGCGCAGCGGTACTCCGACCGCGTGGTGGTGTTCGACTGCCCACCGCTGCTCAGCACCACGGAGGCGAGCGTGCTGGTGCAGTTGGCTGGTCAGGTGGTGATGGTGGTGGCCGAAGGCGAAACGACCCACTCCGAGGTCAACAAGTCGCTCGCCCTGATTGGTTCCAAGACCGATGTCGGGGTGGTGTTGAACAAAAGCCGGGTTGGGCACGACGGGTACGGCTATTACTACTATGGGTCCTGAGTCCCGGGAGCAGACGCCCGGTTTCTATCTTCGCTGCCTTTGTGTTTGGTTGTTTGGGGTCGTCCTGAGCGGTGGCGTGAACGCTGCGGACTGGGAGCGTCAGGCCCGACTCAACCTGCAGGCGATCTACACCGACAACATCGAACGGTCGGCGACCGGGGAAACCGGCGAATTGGTTGGCGTTGTTCGACCGGGTCTTAGCGCATCAGCCAACGGCGCTCGATTGCGCTTTGGGGCGGACTACGCGCTGACCCATTCCTTTCACGCCGACGACAGCGACCGGGACCGCACCTACCACCAGTTGGATGGTTTCGCAGAGCTCGAATTGGTGGAAGACCACCTGTTTTTTGATCTCGATGCGGCTGCGTCTCAGCAGCTCATCGACGCCCAGGCCGCTGCTGGAGTCGACCTGGTTGCAGGCAACACGGGCAACATCGCCACTGCCTGGCGACTGAGTGGTGGCCCCCGGTGGCGCCAACGCCTGGGCGGTTACGGCCTCGCCCAGGCCGCCTACACCTACAGCGTTGTGGACTATTCGGACGGCCTCAATGGCAGTACCGGCGGGGTGTTCACCGCATCACTCGACAGCGGTGCGCGCACCTACCCGGTTTTCTGGAACCTGAGCTACCTCAATGAGTCGTTGGACTACGAACAAGGCGCCGACCGTGACCGCAGCCGCGAGCACGGTGAGGTGACGCTGGGCACGCGGGTCACGGCCTCGACCTATGTGTCTGGCACCTATGGATTCGACCGCCGCGACCTGCTGGATACCAATGGCCGCTCGGCGCCCGACAATGACTTCTGGCGCCTGACTGCTGGCTGGAACCCCAGTTCGAAAACCGACCTCTCGGTGTACCACCAAGAGCGGGATTTCAAGAGCGCTGCCATTGCAGCGGATGCCGAATCGAGTTTCTGGGGTGCCAACGCACGCTGGTCACCCAACCCGCGGTGGTCCTTGAACGCCGGATATGGCAATGACTTTTACGGCGACACCTACAACCTTGGCATCTTCCATCGATTGCGGCGGGTGAGCTGGTCCCTTGAGCACACGGAGGAACTCACCAACGCCCGGGCTGTGCTGTTGGACGACGCCTTGATCGGTTTTCTGATCTGTCCGATCGGCGCTTTGGATTTGACCAGTTGCCGGTTTCCTGCTCCGGGCGAGGTTCCGGCACCTGGCAGCGGGGAAGAGTTGGTTGGCATTGTCGGCACTGTGCCGAGTTTGGTCGAGGACGACTTCGTGCAGCGCAGCACCAGGTTCAGCTGGGCCTACCGGCGCGCAAAATCGACCTGGACCCTGGGGCTGTTCCAAATCGATCGAGAGGCCTTTGCAGCGGATGACCTCGGGCGCGACCGTGGTGCCTCGCTCGGGTGGTGGTGGCGGGTCGGTCAGCGGTCTACACTCGAATTGGGCGCCAACCACGTCAAAAAGCAATTCCCGGTCTCGCCGACACTGGAGGAGCGCCGATACCGCATGGGTTGGCGCCGCACCTCGGGGCGCGGGGTCGACTGGTCCCTGTTGGGGGAGCGCATTGAGGGTGAGCGTGTGGGCGGTGCCGAATTCACCGAACACCGCGTCACCGCTTCAGTAACCGTACGAACTCGGTGACGGATCATGTACGAATCTTTTTATCAGTACAGTGCCAAGCCGTTCCAGGTGAGCCCGGACCCGCGGTTTTTTTTCGCCAGCAAAGGCCACAAGCGCGCGATGTCCTACCTGCGCTACGGCCTGAGTCAGGGCGAGGGCTTTGTGGTCATCACCGGAGGGGTGGGGACGGGTAAGACCACCCTGATCCGCAGCCTGTTCAGCGATCTGGACGCGGCCGATCTGCTTGCCGCGCAGTTGGTGAGCTCCAATTTGCAGGCGGACGACCTGTTGCAAATGATCTCTGCGGCCTTTGATCTACCTCGCGAAGGGCGCTCCAAGGGTGAATTGCTCAACCAGTTTGAGGCCTTTCTGCGCCAGGCGGACCGCGAGGGGAAGCGGGTGCTGCTGGTGGTCGACGAAGCGCAGAACCTGCCGGCCAGTACGGTGGAAGAGCTCCGGATGCTGTCGAACTTTCAGGTTGAGAACCGGCCGCTGCTGCAGAGTTTTCTGCTCGGACAGGAAGAGTTTCGCGGGCTGGTGCAGTCTCCCCAAATGGAGCAACTGCGCCAGCGCATCATTGCGTCTTGTCACTTGCAACCCCTGGATCAGGTTGAAACCCGCGGCTACATCGAGCACCGACTGCAGCGGGTGGGCTGGGCGGGCACCAACCCAGCGATCAGCGACGATGCATTCGATGCCATTCACGCCATCAGCCAGGGTGTACCGCGGCGGATCAACACCTTTTGTGATCGGCTGCTGCTGTATGGTTTTCTGGAAGAACTTGAATGCCTTGATGCCGATGCCGTGGATGTGGTGCGCCGCGAGGTTTTGGCAGAGCAGCCCAGCGCGCCCAGGGCGGCGGCGTCGATCGCCGCTGCCGATGACGCCTGGGACGAGGGCGAAGAAGACCAGCAGGTCCCGACGCTGACGGTGCCCCGGCACCAACGTGCGCCCGTCACCGAACTTGAAAAACGGGTCGCTGACCTTGAGTACGTCATTGAAGCGCTCGAGAAAAATTTCGAACGCAAAGTGAGCCTGCTGAAGAGCGTGGTTCAGTCATTAAAGAGCGGGCTGTAGGTTGGCCATGACTGCAGGCGGTGCGTTGATTTCTGTGGTAGGCGCTCGGCCCAATTTCATGAAGATTGCGCCCATTTGCGCCGCTTGGAGTGCTGCACAGACAGACCGTGCCCACCTGCTGGTGCACACGGGTCAACACTACGATGCCAGCATGAAAGTGCAGTTTTTCGAGCAGCTGGGCATCCCCGAGCCTGACATAGACTTGGGCGTTGGCTCCGGCACCCACGCCATGCAGACCAGTGCGATCATGCAGCGCTTCGAGCCGGTTCTGGACCAGCACCGGCCCGCTGCGGTGCTGGTGGTGGGGGACGTCAATTCCACCATTGCCTGCGCGCTCACGGCGGTGAAAAAGGACATTCCGGTCATACACGTTGAAGCGGGGCTGCGCAGCGGTGACCGCAGCATGCCCGAGGAAATCAACCGGGTACTGACCGACCAGGTTTCATCTCGGTTGTACACCACAGAGCGGGCTGCCCTGGACAATTTGACCCGCGAGGGGATTCGGCCGGACGCCGTCTGTTTCGTCGGCAATGTCATGATCGACACCCTGCTAACCCACAGCAAGCAGGCGCCCGGCATCGAGGCATTGACCTTGGGTACCGGCGTTCGGGCCGACTCTTCGAATGGCTATGGTCTGGTTACCCTGCACCGTCCGGCGAATGTGGACGATCCCCAGGTGCTGCGCCGTCTGATAGATGCTCTTTGCAAAGTTGCGCAGCGTCTACCCCTGCTGTTCCCTGTGCATCCGCGGACTGAGGCGCGCCTGCGTGCCCAGGGCCTTTGGGACCAGGCACAGGCGCACCTGGAGCTGCTAGATCGGAAGAGC
>DHQM01000213.1:0-3265 GCA_002408105.1 Gammaproteobacteria bacterium UBA5338
CGACGCTCTTCCGATCTAAGCCCGCAAATAAGCTGCAAGATCAAACCCTGAGACAGGTGGGGGGCCCAGCGCCCAGCGTGCCGGTTCTGAGTAGGCCGCCCCGCTGGCATGGATGCGCTCCAACCGCGTTGCCAGCGCAAATCCGCCGGGGATCTGATAGTAACCGTACTCCAGGTAGCCCGACTGCTCCAGGGCAGCTTGCAGGCGCTGCGCAACCGTGCCGAAAGTGGTGGTCTCTTCGGCGTTCGTGAGCAGGGAGCGAGGAAGCAAGCGCCGTGTTGAGGGTCTCGGAGGTGGCCAGGGAAATTCGGGCACTGTGCCTTGGAGTTCTGGCTCTATGACATCAAAGCTCGGCTCGAAAGCCTCTGCCTCTGGCGGCGCCACCACTGGTGCCGGTTGCGGTGAAGCCAGTGGAGGCGGCGCGCTCGCTGGCGTGCGACTCGAAAGAGAGCCGTTCCCATTGCGTGTGGCTTCGGCCGGTGTGCAAGCCGCTTGTGGATCGAGCAGTGCAGCGTGCGAGTACCGCACTGTGACCAGGGACAACGCGTTGGCGCTCGGTGCAAAGACAAGCTGCTGATCGCCAGCGAAACAGGCCATCGGAACACTGGCTGTAGCACGAGCCACAGATTCCCGAGTGGCGATTGCTTGAATGCAGCGCGTGCCCGCTGACGCTGCCCAATGTGTACCGCGTTCAGTCGACTCAGCGGTGAATTCAGCCAGCTGGCTTCCAGTTTCGGGGTCGGTCAGGATCAGACGGGCGTTGGAGCGCGCGTTGAAATAGACGTCGAGTTCAATCGGATGGTCGATATTGAGCGCACAGAGCACGGGGAAGCCCGACCCGTTTGTATCAGCCCGCGCTGTGCCGGAGGCCAGCAATGCGGTGGCGACGATTCCGGCCACGATGCACGGTTGGCGGTGGAGGTGGGGTCGTCCCATGCTGCGGGGTGCTCGCGTTCGGCCTGTACCAACTGACGCCGTCCGGTCTGCCGATTGGGCCCCAAAGGGAGACTCAGCGCCGGTCCATGTGCATTCAGGGGCTGAGCGAAGTTTCACCCGAAGGGTGCTGGGGGTCAAGTCTGGGCGAGACCTGCCTCCGACCTGATCAATAAACGTGCAGTCGGCTGCGGTTGTGGGCGGATGGTTGCCGGTGCCATCGCACGACCTGAAGCAGCGGGCCAGCTGGCGAGTTGGAAGCCGCCTCACCGGGCGCGGTCAGTGCTTCAGTGCGTTGCGCAACCTGGCTTTGACCGCCGCGGACTCATCCCGCATGGCGAGCGTGACCAAGCGCTCGACTTCCATTTGGTAGTCGGGGTGCTGTCGCGCCAGCTCAACGAATCCACCGTAGGACCATGCCCGCACGAAGGCGTTGGCCTCGGTTAGGTTGCTGCGTAAGAACGCTGCGACGGGCTGTTTGTGGGAGGCGTCAAACACCACGAAAGGCAGGCACTGCAGGATGTGCAGTTTTGCCTGCCAACCGGTTAGCGCCCCCAGGGCGTCGACCAACTGGGATGTATCCTGCTGGTTCAGCCGCCCACCGGCCTGAACCCAGGCTTTGAGCAACCAAGTCGCGCCGGGCTGACATTCGGTCCGGCTGATCAGCTGCAGCACTGACTGAACGAACGGGGGGTCAGCACCGTAGCGGTTGTAGACCTCGACGATTGCGTCGTGTGATTTGCCATCCCACGCGACGGTTGCCCGTTCAAGCTGGGTCAAATCTGTGGCGACCACTGGCTTGTTTCCTCGAAATTGCCAGGTTGGCCCCGATGGTACCGGGACCGCAGGCGAGGCAAAAGCAAGGCTTGTAGCCTCGGCCGGTTGGAACGGCGTAAGTGATTCTTGGACAATAGCGGTGAAAGCACGTGCACGGGCCTGTGGGTCGTCGAGCGTGTCGGGCGGGGCAAGCCCCGGCCAAAACAGCAAATACAGGTGAAAGCGAAGATGATGGCTACGGCACTTGAGGCGCTGGCGCGCCTGCAGGCGGGGAATCAAAGGTTTGTGGCGGGGCAAGGCACGGCGGCGGCCCAGTCTGCGCCAGGCCGGCGGGACGAGCTGGTGACTGGCCAGGCGCCGTTCGCCGTGGTGTTGGGGTGCTCGGATTCGAGGGTGCCCGCCGAAATTGTCTTCGACCAGGGCTTGGGCGACCTGTTCGTGATTCGGGTGGCGGGCAACGTGGTCGCCCCTTCCCAGATCGGCAGCGTGGAGTTTGCTGTCGACCGCTTCGGTACCCGCCTCGTGGTGGTGTTGGGCCACTCTCAGTGTGGAGCTGTTCAGGCCACGATCGAAGAATTGAAACGCCCCAGCGCCAACCGCTCACCCAACCTGGGGTCGATCGTCAACCGGATTCGCCCGGCTGTCGAGCCTTTGGTCGAGCTGGCCGCACTCGACGACCAGGATGGATCGGATGGATTGATGAACCGGGCAGTTCGGGCCAACATCCGGGCCGCAGCTGATCGTCTGCGCCACGGCTCACAAATCCTCGAACAGATGATCACCGAACAAGGGCTGTTGGTTGTGGGGGCCGAATACTCGCTCGAAACCGGCGAGGTCGAATTCTTCGATGGTGCGCCGCCAACGCCATGACCGCAAGGCCGTGAACCCAATAAAAAACCCGCCCAATGGCGGGTTTTTTATGCAGCACGCTGGCTGCGCTGTTTGGCTCCTCGAGCAGGGCTCGAACCTGCGACCCGGTGATTAACAGTCACCTGCTCTACCAACTGAGCTATCGAGGAATGGCTCTTGCGAGGGAGCGAATTCTACTTTCGGGGGTGCGCCCGGTCAACGTCTGGTGCCCGGGCGGAGTGCTCGTTACCTTAGTGGTACGCGAGGACGATCGAGTGTAAAGGAAGACACTGATCACGCGTATCGACTGACAGTAACTGCCAGCTGGCGATGTTGCGCAAACGTTCGCTGGGTATCGGTGTCGATCGGGGGGCACTATCCCGTGAGTCTGAGTGAGCATAGACCCGCCGACCTGGCTCATGTTCGAACTTCGGCCAACGGGCGAACGATCGAGCACGGGTTGGTCGAGCACCTCCGCGAGGTGGCAAGGCTGGCAGCACACCACGCGGCCCCGTTTGGCGGTTCGCATTGGGCGCACATGGCCGGACAGTGGCATGACCTTGGGAAGTACCGCGACAGCTTTCAACGCTACATTCGCTCAGCTTCACGACCTGATGCCGAAGTTGAAAGCGCGCACATCGAGGGCGGCGCCGGGCGGGTGTCGCACTCCACCGCCGGTGCCTTGCTCGCCTGCGAGCGTTTCGGC
>DHQM01000213.1:3416-6527 GCA_002408105.1 Gammaproteobacteria bacterium UBA5338
ATCGAGGGCGGCGCCGGGCGGGTGTCGCACTCCACCGCCGGTGCCTTGCTCGCCTGCGAGCGTTTCGGCGCTGTTGGCCTATCTGATCGCCAGTCATCACGCTGCACTGTATGACGCGTCTCCGGGGATTAACGCCTGGAGCGGATTGAAGCCAGATCACCACGCTTTGCTTTTTGGGCGCGATTCTCAGTATCTCCCAGCACAAAAAGCCGACAGGTACCTGTGGCCGCTGGGTGGGGCGGATGTCCACACCCAGGTATTATGGGCGCTGTACCACCTCCCAAGTGATCTGACTCTACGCTGTGGTTTCCATGGAGCATCCTTTTCATCTGCAAGCGGATTATCCGCCAGCTGGCGATCAGCCGGCGGCGATCGAGCGCCTGGTTGCGGGCATTGATGACGGGTTGGCCTACCAGACACTGCTCGGTGTCACGGGCTCAGGCAAGACGTTCACGATGGCGAATTTGGTGGCGCGGTTGCAGCGCCCAACCCTGGTGATGGCCCACAACAAGACCTTGGCCGCGCAGCTGTACGGGGAGTTCAAGGCGTTTTTTCCGAACAATGCGGTGGAGTACTTCGTTTCGTACTACGACTACTACCAGCCGGAGGCGTATGTGCCTGCGTCGGATACGTACATCGAAAAGGACGCATCGATCAACGACCACATTGAGCAAATGCGGCTCTCGGCGACCAAGGCGTTGATGGAGCGAGAAGACGTGCTGGTGGTGGCGACGGTCTCGTCAATTTACGGGTTGGGTGATCCGGCGGCCTACTTGAAGATGGTGGTTCATCTGGACAGGGGTGACCGAATCGACCAACGCGGGCTCCTGCGCCGATTGGCGGAGCTTCAGTACAGCCGCAACGACACCGAGTTGCGCCGGGCCACGTACCGGGTGCGGGGCGATGTCATCGACATCTATCCGGCCGATTCGGAGGCCGAGGCGGTGCGGGTGGAGTTGTTCGATGAGGAAATCGAACAGTTGAGCGTGTTTGATCCCTTGACGGGCGAGGTGTTGCGCAAGGTGCCTCGCATCACCATTTTCCCGAAAACGCACTACGTCACGCCGCGGGACCAATTGGTGGACATGATCGAGCTGGTGCAGGGCGAGCTGGAAGAGCGCCTGGTGCAGCTGCGGGGCGACAACAAACTTGTTGAGGCGCAGCGGCTGGAGCAGCGGACCCGGTTTGATCTGGAGATGATCCAGGAATTGGGTTATTGCAACGGGATCGAAAACTACTCTCGGTACCTGTCCGGGCGCTCACCCGGTCAGCCACCGCCAACGCTGTTCGACTATCTGCCGCAGGATGCGCTACTCATTGTGGACGAGTCCCACGTGACCGTTCCGCAGATCGGCGCCATGTACCGGGGTGACCGGTCTCGAAAGGAGACGTTGGTCTCCTATGGGTTTCGCTTGCCTTCGGCGCTAGACAACCGACCGCTGAGGTTCGAAGAGTGGGAGCACCTGAGTCCGCAAACTGTGTTTGTATCGGCGACCCCGGGCCCGTATGAGAAAGCCCATGCGGCTCAGGTGGTGGAGCAGTTGGTGCGCCCGACCGGGCTGGTTGACCCCGAGATTGAGGTGCGTGCGGCTTCCACCCAGGTTGAAGACCTGCTGTCGGAGATCCGCACCCGCGTCGAACTGGAGCAGCGCGTGCTGGTGACGACCCTCACCAAGCGCATGGCGGAGGACCTCACTGACTACTTGGCGGACCACGGCGTGCGCGTGCGCTACTTGCACTCGGACATCGACACGGTGGAACGGGTCGAGATCATCCGCGATCTGCGCGTCGGGGCCTTTGATGTGCTGGTGGGGATCAACCTGCTGCGCGAAGGCCTGGACATGCCTGAAGTGGCGTTGGTGGCGATTCTGGATGCAGACAAAGAAGGTTTTTTGCGCTCCGAGGGGTCGTTGATTCAGACCATTGGCCGTGCGGCCCGAAACCTCCATGGCAAAGCGATTCTATATGCCGATCGTGTGACGGGGTCGATGCGGCGCGCCATGGAGGAGACCGAGCGGCGGCGGGCCGTTCAGATCGCATACAACCGCACGCATGACATCACGCCGCGGGGCATCACCAAAGCAGTGCCGGACATTCTCGAAGGAGCGGTGGTTCCTGGTGCCAAATCGAACCGCGCGCGAGGCGCCCGTGTGGGTTCGAAACGCGCAGAGAAAGACCTGGACACAGCCCGGTTGACCCCTGCCCAGGCTGAGGCTGAAGTGAAGCGGCTTGAGGCCTTGATGTTTCAACATGCGAAAGACCTGGAGTTTGAGGCTGCCGCCCAGGTGCGCGACCAGATTCAAGAGATTCGCACTGGGAGTTATATGAACCCTTGGTGACTGCTTGGCTGGCAAGACGCCGATCCTTTTTGTTGGTACCTTAACGTAGTTTAATGTGGTTGTGGGCAGTGCGTCGTTACGCTGCAGGGGTCGTGTGTCGATCGAGAGGCGCGCAGCCAGTTGGGTACCCTGAGGCCAGGGAATGCCAGCATTGGATGACCTGCCGGTCTCGCCGACTTTCGATGCCATTTCCGGCATCATTTTTCTGAAGCGCCTGGCGGGTTGCCGCGCAGGCCAGGAAGCACCCTCATGAATGTCTCGACTGCTGGCCGCATCCTGTTGGTGGCGATTGCGTCGCTTGGTTTGTCCCCTGCTCACCTACACGCATACGGTTCGGAGACACCTTCACTGGAATCCAGGTGTGTCTCGCTGCACCGCCCCGAGCCGGAAGCGATGGCTGTGTTTCGCGTGTTCGGGCGCAAGGCTCAGGCTGATTTTGAAGCCATCGAACGGGTTCGTATTCTAGAGGTGGCTCCCGGTGTGCTGGTCACGCGGCATGTGCTGCAGATTAGGGATGCTGGTTGGAACACCCTTTCCGATCGGACGGTTGTGCGGTCGTACGAGGTGCGCAATGGGTTTCGTTACCTGCTGCGCAGTTCCAGCTACGAGGCCTCCGGCGCAGACGCCGTGAACTCGACAGTTCCGGGCCCGCATGGAGGCATCCCCCTTGCGCCTGCGCCCCGTCTGGTGGGACCGGCACACCAGCTGTGCGTGGGCCAACGGTGGGCGTTCCCGAGGTTGGACCGCGACCGCAAAGCCGTAGAGATGGACC
>DHQM01000045.1:0-3542 GCA_002408105.1 Gammaproteobacteria bacterium UBA5338
TTGATGATGCCGCCGATGTAAAACAGGGCCATCTCTGAGAGGCCGCCGTACTGGTCTCCTGAAAACAGGTTGTTGCCGTCCTTGGAAAAGGACTGGTGGCAGTGCATGCCGTTGCCGTTGTCTCCAACGAGCGGCTTCGGCATAAAGGTCGCAGTCTTCCCATAGGCGTGAGCGACGTTGTGTACGCAGTATTTGAGGATTTGTACCTCGTCGGCCTTTTTCACCAGGGTGTTGAACTTGACGCCAATTTCGTTTTGGCAAGCAGTCCCCACCTCATGGTGGTGCACTTCCACTTCCAGACCCATGGCCTGCATGGCGGTGCACATGGCGGCGCGCAGGTCCTGGGCGCTGTCAACGGGTGGAACAGGGAAGTAGCCGCCTTTCACGTCGGGCCGGTGGCCGATGTTGCCGCCCTCGATTTCCAGGTGGCTTGACCACGCAGCTTCTTCGGAATCGATTTGGTACATGGCGCCGGCGATGTCTGCGCGCCAGCGAACGTTGTCGAACACGAAAAACTCGGGTTCGGGGCCGAAGTATGCGGCGTCGCCGATGCCGGTGGACTTGAGGTATTCCTCCGCACGGCGTGCGACAGAGCGCGGGTCGCGCTCATAGCCTTGCATGGTGGTGGGCTCGATGACATCGCACCGCAGCAGTACGGTGGTGTCGTCCATGAAGGGGTCAAGCACTGAGGTGCTGTCGTCTGGCATCAGGATCATGTCAGATTCGTTGATGGCCTTCCAACCCGCAATGGATGATCCGTCGAACATCTTGCCTTCTTCGAAAAACTCCTCGTCCACCTCGCTCGAGGGGATGGAGACGTGCTGTTCCTTGCCCCGCGTATCGGTAAAGCGCAGGTCGACCCATTTGGCCTCACTGTCTTTGATCATCTTTAGGGTTTTGTCTGACATGCGTTGTCCTCCAACGGAAGCGGTGCTGTGGTGTTGGTCCTCTCCGGCGCGGCCGTTTGCTCATCTGGCGGGTGTTGTGGAGCCTGGGTGGCTCCGGCCACCGCCTGTTGTTGTCCCGGCCGTGCGGGTGCCTGCCCGATTATGCATCCTTTATGCCACGGACTTCTGGCTCGGACGGCCGAGCATTGGTGCCGGTGCCGATCGGCATTGTGGGTCTGTCGCAGCCCGCAGACAAGGGCGCTTGGGGTGGCCTTCGGGCGAGGTGCAAGGGAGCTTGGGTTCCCAGCGCGGAGACAAGATGCGCACCATTATGGTGCGATACCCAGCAGGGTTGCGCGAAATTGGGTCGCTAGCGGCATGGGCTGCACACTTGGATGAAAAAGTGAATTTCGCCGTCTGCTTCGTCGATCTCCGTCACGCTGTGTCCATGTACTCTGCACCACGCAGGGATATCGAAACGCGTACCTGGGTCGGTGGCAATCACCTGTAGGGTTTGCCCGGGCTGCATCGAGGTGATGCGGTCCTGGGTTCGGATCACCGGAATGGGGCACAGAAGATGTCGGGCGTCGAGCACGACGGTGCCATTCATACGTGCCATTCCTGAGGAATTTCTTGGGGGGCAAAGGGCTGCACCTGCAGTTGTTCGGTCTCTCCATTGCGGTGGTGTACGTCCACGGTCACTGCGGCGTCGCTGCGGCCTTGGCTATACCGTGCGCAGATGCGGGCAGCGAGCTGGATGTCGTCCCTGGAGGCTGCGCCGTCGATGAGGGTGAGCGGGCCGTGGTGGCTGGCGGTGCGCAGGTGAGTGAACTGCTTTCGGTAGCCCTCTAAAAAGCGGTTTTCTCCTTCCTCACGCCCGACGATGAGCTTGAAACCTGGCCGCGGTCGAATGTGCCGGCCGATTTTAAGCAGCATGATGTCATCGAGCTCGTATGCCCGCGTGCCGCGGTGGGACCAGAGGTCTTCGAGCTTGCGGGAATAGGCAGCGTCGGTGAGAAAGCAGCAGCCGCCGGCTGGCTGTGCATAGTCGTCGAAGCCGAATTGCTTGGCGAGTTCCATTTGGGGCTTGCGGTTTCTACCTTGGAAGCCGAGCAGGCGGCTGCGGTCCACCCAGCCTTCTCGTTCGGGCAGCGTCGGCTCCAAGTTGAGGGCGCACAAGGGCCGCAGTAAGCGGTCTTCAGCCCCTGATTCCCGGGCAATGACAGGCATCGTTGCCTTGCGCTGCGACTTGGGTCGCTGGCCAATGACTTCGCCGGTGATGATGAAATCGAACTGTCGCTCCGCGGCCCAGGCCCACATTTTGGCTTGGTTGACCATGAAGATCTTGCAGTCCAGGCAGGGGTTCAGGTGTTGCCCATAGCCGTGCTGGGGATTGATAACGATGTCTTTGTAGGGTTCGGAAATGTCGATGATGTGCAGCTTGATGCCGAGCTGTTCCGCGACCCAGAGTGCGTTGTTGCGCTTGGGTTTGTCTCGGTCCTTCTGCCGGATGGCGTGGGTGTGGCCTTCCACGCAAAATCCTGTAAAGAAATTGATGCCTTCGACGTGGACCCCTTGGTCCATCACAACTTTGGCAGCGAGCATGGAGTCCAATCCCCCGGAAATCAGGGCGACCGCTTTGCGCTGGGGCTGCATGGTTGGGCTGGGCTCCGTGGTGATCGGTGAGGCGGGATTATACCAACATGAAACGCAGCAGCGGGCTGGCTTCGGTCAGGCGTCAAACTGTATTAATATCCCCTCCACTTATGGGGTCGCGGAGTGGCACGTCCAGTCTGCCGGCTAAAGCGTGGTAGGACCCGCTAAACCGAAGGCCAGTGGGTTCTGGGTGTGTGACTTGTCTCACTGAGCCGAGCCCTCGGCGTGTTTACACTGCGGCCTGGGGCTGCATCGGACACAATGTCCGGGGTGGAAGCGGCTGGAAAACGCGACCCGGCGCTCTACCACAAGGAAATGTAAGGTGACTCCATGAGCGATGGCGGCTCCGTGAACGATGCCATAATGCAGATCCGCCGGGGCCGTGCTTTGGGGTTGGCGCCGACAGAGCATCTGCGCCTTCTGCTTGAAATTCTGGTCGAGCACAGCGGTGCCAGCGCTGCGGGCTTGTTCGTTTGGACAGGCGTTGGGACCAACTCCGAGATCGAGCTGTTGGCCGCTGTTGGCCAGGTGCAAGTGCTGGACACCCCTAAGGCCCGCCAGGTGGTGGACACCGCGCCGCAGTTTTCAGACGCTGCCCAGGGGGGGCTGGAAGCCAATGCCGGTGCCATTTGGGCCCGTCGGTTGGGGTACCCAGGATCTCCTGAAGCGGCGGTATGCCTTTGGGGGCTGCCGACAAGCGCAGTACGTGCTCAGGGTCTGGAGCATGTACTGGAAGAAATCGCGCTTGTGTATTGCTTGAGCACGACCACCCCGCCCGAGTCAGCATCTGCCGAAGCGCTGCATCAAACCCTCAGCGCGTTGGCCGATGGCGAAGGGCTTGATGCCGTCATGCAGCCGTTGCTGCGGCGGGTGGCGGACCAGTTTCCGGGCCATGGCGTTGCCCTGGGCCAGTGGGTGGGTGACGGGTTTCGCTTGGTGGCGTTCATTGGCGTGCCTCGGGTGCCGGCCGAGCAAGCCCTGGAGCGCATGGGTCCGCAG
>DHQM01000045.1:3863-6250 GCA_002408105.1 Gammaproteobacteria bacterium UBA5338
TCGTTTGACCGCCTCTTCGTGCGCACACTCAATGACTTGGATGGCCAGCCATTGGCTGTCTGCTGCTTATTCTTGCCCCCTGGTCAGGCCCTTGCCGTTGAGGAGAACAGCCTGTTTTGGCTGGCCCGGCTGATCATGCAGAACTTCGTGCGCTGGAGCGATTTAGAAGAGCAAGAGCAGCGCATCCGGGCGATTTTCGACCACTCCATGCACCCCCTGGCGTTGGTTGATCCGACCGGCCACTTTCTTGAAGTCAACCAAGCGTTCTCTGCCCTGATGGGGTATGAGCAAAATGAAATGCTGGGGCGCTCCGTGTTGGACATCACCATGGATGTCGACCAGCCCGCCTTCTTGGGGCGGCTCGGAGCCATCGGCCAGGGGCCGGTGCGAGTGACTGGACGAAGGTTCCGAAGGAAAACGGGGGGAGCGGTTTTCGCAGAGCTGCGAGCGGCGCCTGTGTTGGGCGAAGCGGGAGAGGTGCGGCACATCATCGCGGAACTGGTGGACATGACCGAGCATTACCGAATGGCTGAAGAGCTGGCGGCCCGTGAACGGGATCTGCTGCGGGTGCAGCGGGTGGCCCGAATGGGCATGTGGACGCTGGACGTCGAGACGGGACGGTTGAGCTACAACGAGGAATTGCTCGATCTGCTTGGCGCGGCGATCGGTATCCAGATGAAACACCTGGACCAGCTGGATGCTCATGTTCACCCCAAGGACCGAAAACGGGTGGCTCAGGCTGTCGAGTCCACGCTCCGGGGTGATGAACCTTTTGATATTGAATATCGCCTCATTCCGCCGGACTCCAACCGCCCGGTGTGGGTCCACTCTTACGGAGACAGCGATGTTTCTCCGGAGGGCAGGCACCGTATTTTTGGCGCAGTCCAGGACATCTCTACACGGCGGATGCAGGAAGAGGCGCTACGCAACAGTGAGGAGCGGTTTCGAAGCCTATTTGAGTCCGCTGCCCACGGAATTCTCATGACCAGCCCGGAGGGGCAGTTCGTTCAGGTAAACCGCGCGTTTTGCGAATGGCTTGGCTACGGGCGGGAAGAGCTGCTGAGACTCGGGTTTCGGGACATATCGCACCCAGATGAGCGCAAATCAGACCTGAAGGCCTTTTCTGCGCTGCGCGATGGCACGCAGAAAAAAGTGTTCCTTGAGAAGCGCTACCTGCGCGCAGATGGCAAGGCCGTTTGGGGGTCTTTGGCTGCAGCCGGGGTATACAATCCCGATGGCACCCTGCGCTACATCGTGACCCACATCATGGACACCGATGCGCGCCACCGCGCGGAGGAACTGCTTGCCGCCGAAAAAGAGCGGATGCAGGTGACCCTCAAATCCATTGGCGATGCGGTCATCACCACCGATGCACGCGGCCGCATTGAATTCATGAATCCGGTGGCGGAGTCGCTCACGGGCTGGCGGGGTGATGAGGTGGCTGGCCAGCCGCTCGAGCACGTCATGCACATCTTCAATGAAGACACCCGCTTGACGGTGCCGAACCCTGTCGATCGGGTGCTCAAGGAGGGCAAAGTGGTTGGCCTTGCCAACCACACCGTGTTGGTGGACCGCCATGGCAACGAGATTGCCATTGAAGACTCCGCGGCGCCCATTCGTGATCGAAACGGTGAAATTGTCGGTGTGGTGATGGTGTTTCACGACGTCAGCGAAGCCCGTGAAATGAGCCTCCAAATGAATTGGCAGGCCACTCACGATGCCCTCACTGGCCTGGTGAACCGCAGAGAGTCCGAGCACCGCATTGGCGAAGCGATCCGGCGGGCGCACAAGGAAGACGTCCAGCATTGCTTTTTGTACTTGGATCTGGACCAGTTCAAGGTCGTCAACGACACCTGTGGTCACCTGGCCGGCGACGAGTTGTTGCGCCAGTTGTCCCACATCCTCCACGAGCAGGTGCGGGAGATCGACACCCTCGCCCGATTGGGGGGGGATGAGTTCGGCCTGCTGCTCGAATACTGCTCCCTCAGCAAAGGGCTGGAGATCGCCGAGCAGCTGCGTGATTCGGTGCGCGAGTTCCGCTTCGTGTGGGAAAAGGCGATTTTCGAGGTGGGCGTCAGCATTGGAGTGGTCGTGATTGACAACTTCACCGAGCATGCGAGCCAGGTCATGCGCTGGGCCGACATGGCCTGTTACGCGGCCAAGGACCTCGGACGCAACCGAGTGCACCTGTACGAGCCTGAAGACCAGGAGGTCACCAAGCGCCACAGTGAAATGCGCTGGGTTGCGCGGATCAGTCAGGCGCTGGCTGAAAACCGTTTCGAATTGCATGTTCAGGAAATCCGCCACTCATCGGCGCCGGCACGCGGCCTTGGGCGCTACGAAGTGCTGCTGCGGATGATCAACGAGGAGCGTGACGGCCTCATTGC
>DHQM01000045.1:6527-10415 GCA_002408105.1 Gammaproteobacteria bacterium UBA5338
GACCGGTGGGTGGTCGATCATTGTCTGCGGTCGCTCTCAACGCGGCCTGCTCAGATTGACCTGCTGTTCATCAACCTGTCCGGCGCGACCCTGAGCGACGACCGCTTCTCCGACTTCATCGTGGAGCGCATGCGCGAGGAGAGCGTCGACCCCAGCAAAATCTGCTTCGAGATCACTGAGACGGCCGCGATCGCCAATTTGGTGAAAGCATCCCGACTCATTCATGACCTCAAGGCGCTTGGCTGCCAGTTCGCCCTGGACGATTTTGGCAGTGGACTGTCGTCCTTTGGTTACCTAAAGAACCTGCCCGTTGACTTCATCAAAATCGATGGGCACTTCGTGGTGGATGTGGCTGAAGACTCGGTGGACCGCATCATGGTCCAGTCGATTCATCGCATCGGCCACGAAATGGGAATCCAGACCATCGCTGAGTTCGTCGAAAGCGAAAGAATCGGTGCCATCATTGCCGACATTGGCATCGACTACGTGCAAGGCTTCCACATCGCCAAGCCGCTGCCCCTGACCGCAGCCCTTGACGGCGCAAGCCAAGCTGGGTGGTCTGCCTAGCCTTTGTGGGCCAGCAGGAAAACCCCCGCCCCGCGCGTCGGTGGTCAACCACGCCGGCGTTTTCCCAGCCAGACAGTGGCTGCGATGGCCGAGCCAAACAGCCCGATTGCACCAGGGACGGGCACCGCCGTCAGCTGGGCGTGCATGGCGCCGGCCAAAATTTCATGTGCCGCGGTGGTCGGGTGCAGCCCGTCAAAAAACAGGTGGCCCTCACAGGTGCTGAGCGCGATGCAGGGTTCGAAGGGGCTGGTGAACGCGGAGACTTGGCTGTTGAGTACGGAGTAGGTGTCGAACAGGCTCACCTGCAGGGTGCTTTGCTGCAGCGCATCGGCCAAGGCTGCATTGAAGTAGTCACTGAGGTCGGCGGCCAGTGGATTGCCAAAATGCGCCGGTGTCAGGCTGAGGTCCGGCAGGTTGGGCACCAAAAACTGCGCCGCCCCGGCGCTGGAAAGCTCATCCAGAATTCCCATCAAATCGCCGATCACCCCTTTGATCGCCGCTTGGGCGGTTGCAGCACTGGGCGCTGCCGTTACTAAGTCGAGCACATCATTGGCGCCGCCCCAAACGGTGTACAGCGCACCGGGGTCGAGGGTTCCGCCTTCGTTAAGAAGCAGCAGCCCAGCTTGGGCCCCAAGGCTCGGTGGCACTGCGCCGGATGCGACCTTGGCGCCGCCCCAGGCGTAGTTCTGCCCGCCCGTCAATGACGGGGCAGGTGCGGCCAAGCCCAGGTCCGCTGCCAGGTATTCGGCGTACACTGGGCCATCACTGAAACGCCCGTTCCAATAGCTGGGCCCAGGCACTAAGCCGAACGTGCCTGTTGACAGGTTGCCGGTGTCACTGAGGCTGTCGCCCAATACAAAGAGGCTGGTGTACTGGGCCGCTGCGGCGATTGGTGCCATTGCAGCCAGCATCACGCACAGTGCCGCTGCAAGGGCAGAACGCAAAAGGGTGATGTGCGGTTGCATGTTGGGCTCCTGAGTATTGTTGTTGTGGGGTGGCAGCGTCGTGGCTACTCCGTGCGCACCTGGCGGACTCTAATGCACTCCCAGTGTCGCAACAATAGCTGGCGCCTGGCTGTGAAGCGGGCGCCGGTTCGTGTCAGCGTTTAGGTCCCCGCCTGGTACAGACCGGGCTCCACCTCAGTGGCCAGGTTGCGGGACAGTAAACGCGCAATGTGTTGGCGCAGCATGTTGCGTTCATTGCGGTCGGTGTGGGCGCCAGTGTCGCTGGCCCGATAGACAATCCGGTGCTGCACGGCTGCTTCGAGGGTCCGCGGGGTCTGTAGAAACCGAAGCAGTTTGCGTTCACGCGTGTCGATCATGCCCTGGTACTGCGCGCTGCGCTCGGCGAACGCCGGTTGCTGCAGGACCCCGAGGTGGTGGTAGGTCGCGAACCACTCGTGGTCGAGGGTGCGTACCCGTGTCAGGCTGCGGTCGAATGCCTCAAGACAGGAGTTCGGGCCACCATAGTAGGGGCCAAACCCCGAAAGCTCGATGTCGGCAAGAAATACGACCTCATCTTGGCGCCCCCCGCCGTAAACGACGAAACAGCAGTGCCCGTGGGTGTGCCCCGGGGTGTGCAGAACGTCGATGCGCACGCGACCGAGGTCAATCGTCGACTCGGGGACGAAGGCCATCGCGTCTGGGCGGGGAACAAAGGCAAAGTGGGTGCGGACGTTGTCCGTAAAGGCCGCTTGTTCGTCTGCTGGCACCCCGTGCAAGGCGAGCAGCCCCTCCAGGGACTGAATGGCGTCCAGCTCCAACGGGTGCGTTTCGACTGTGGCGTCAGGGAACAGGTGCACCCCAGCGACATGGTCCTGATGGCAATGGCTGAGGAGAACCCGATCGATGTGCGGCAGTTCCCCGATGCGTTCCTTGACGCTCTTGGAAGGGTCAATCAAGATCGTCTCTTCGGTGCCCTGAACCAGCACCGAATTTCCATAAGGGAACTTGCCGCCGTTGCGGCCCATCAGAACCTGGGTGCGACCGAACACGTGGGTTTCGAGCGCATGTCCCAACTGAGCCTGCACACCAGACATCGACTGCTCCTTGGCGAACTCGGATTGCCCAACCGGGGTGGGGCGGGCCCCCCAATGAAAAAAGCCCGCAGTGTACCAGAAGGCACTATGCAACCATCGTTCCCCTTCTCGCCACCATCCATGGCTTCCCAAGCTGTAGGCCGCGCATGTCCTTGATGCGCCGCCCGATGGGTCGCGCCGGCTCTGAGGCGTCGGACGGCCGACTCCTGCGCCAGGCAGACCACAATTTTGCAGGCACGTGGCAGCGCATGCTGGATGCATCGCCAAACGGGCGGTCGTGGCGGGCTGACGGTGCGCTGTGCACGGATAGCGGCCACCCCATTTCCAGCTTCAACACGGCTTTTGTGGCGCGCGATCGGCCCCTGGACGGGCACAGCATTGCCAGTCTGCAGGCGCCCTACCTGCAGACGAAGACGCGCTACCGCTTGTGCGTCGGCGCGGCGCAGTCGCGTGCTGCTGCGGACTTGCTGCGGTCTGCGGGATTGCGGCGCAGCTCCGAAGCGCCGCTGATGGCCCTGAAAACCGATGGAGAGCCCAGTGGGCCACGGTCGGGAACCACCGTCGCCGGTCTGCGCGTTGCGGTTGTTGCGGGCAGCCAGACCCTGGAGGACTTCCGCGTTGTGGCGGCGCAGGCGTATCAAATCCCGAGCTGGCTGGCGGCCGAGGTACTGACCGCGCCCTTCATGCTGGACGACAACGTCCAGGGCATTGTTGGCTACGTGGCCGACCAACCTGTGACTGCGGCCATGGTTTCTTGGGCCGGTGGAGTCGCCGGCATTTATTGGGTGGGAACCATCACTGCGGCGCGGGGCAAGGGCTATGGCGACTCCATCACGCGCCTAGCGGTCGCCGCCGCCGGTGCTCGGACTGCTGATTGGGTGGTCTTGCAGGCATCGGCGATGGGCGAACCCTTGTACCGGCGCATGGGGTTTGTCACCTCGGATGCTTACGTGAGCTGGGTTGGTGGTGGGCCTGGCTATGACTGAAGCGGCAGCGATGTCGGGCCAATGAACATCAGCTACGACTGGGACGAGGCGGTGAGCTGGTTGTGCGCGGCGGATTCACGCATTGCGCCCCATTTGTGTCACCGGCCGAAGCCCCCGCAGGCCGACCCGGAAGACCTGTTCTCGGCCTTGTTGACGCCGATCGTCTCGCAGCAGTTGTCGACCCGTGCAGCGGCCACGATTGGCCAGCGGCTGAATGCTCTGCTCCCTGCACAGGGGCGCGCCGCGGCCTACCTGAAGCTGGGTGAGGCCCAGGTGCGTGGCGCAGGACTGTCCGGG
>DHQM01000238.1:0-302 GCA_002408105.1 Gammaproteobacteria bacterium UBA5338
CCGGCTGCGACCTCTGCGTCGAACCTTGCCCCGTGGACTGCATCGACATGCTTCCCGTCGACCGTGGCATCGAAGGCTGGCACTGGCCACAGCCACAGGCCCATGAGCAACTGCTGACCAGCGACCGCCAGCCGCACCGCCACCAGGGTGCTGCAGCATGAACGCCACAACCTGGCCACTGCGCGGGGGCGTTCACCCCCAAGAGCGCAAGACCCATTCAGTGCGCCGCCCCATCGCCCCGGCACCTCTGGTTGAGCACTATCAATTGTCGCTGCGCCAACACCAGGGGGCGCCCGCCAAGC
>DHQM01000238.1:565-1232 GCA_002408105.1 Gammaproteobacteria bacterium UBA5338
CCGCCCGCCAAGCCCTGTGTCGCAGCCGGCGACAAAGTATTGAAGGGCGACCTGCTGGCCAAGGCCGCGGGCCCCATCAGCGCCAACCTCCACGCGCCAACCTCGGGTACCGTGGTGGCCATCGCCCCCCACCCGATTGCCCACCCCTCCGGAATGAGCGACACCTGCATCGAGTTGGCCGCGGATGGGCGCGACCAATGGCGCGCACGCGCTCCAATTGAGGACCCTCTGGCTGCCGCCCCGGAACAGCTGTTGAATCGAATCCGCGACGCTGGAATCGTCGGCCTCGGCGGCGCTGGCTTTCCGGCGGCAATCAAATTGAGCCTGCCCGCAGATGAGACCATCCGCACGCTGATCATCAACGGCACGGAATGTGAGCCCTACATCACCGCGGACGACGCGCTGATGCGTGAGCGGGCGGCCTCGATCCTGAGCGGGGTTGCGATTCTGATGCGTCTGCTCAACCCCCAACGCGTACTCATTGGCGTGGAAGACAACAAACCCAGGGCCTTGCAAGCGATCCGACAGGCCACAGATCAGGTGTCCGACACCCAGCCCATCTCCATGGAGGTCGTCAGCTTCCCGACCATTTACCCCTCAGGGGGTGAGAAGCAGCTGATCGAAATGCTCACTGGTGAGGAAGTCCCCAACGGCAAACTCCCGGCAC
>DHQM01000238.1:1523-2915 GCA_002408105.1 Gammaproteobacteria bacterium UBA5338
CCCAACGGCAAACTCCCGGCACAGCTTGGGATCCTGGTGCAAAATGTCGGTACCTGCGAGGCCATTTACCGCGCGGTGACCGAAGACCGGCCGCTCATTTCGCGCATCACGACCCTGACTGGCGAAGCGCTGTCCTGCCCTGGGAACCTTGAGGTGCGCCTGGGAACTCCAATCGGCGCCCTGTTGGCGGCAGCCGAGCTGCAACCGGACGCACTGGACCGCCTCATCATGGGTGGCCCCATGATGGGGTTTGCCCTAACGGACCTCGCCATTCCAGTGGTCAAGACCACCAACTGCCTGATTGCAGCAACGGCGTCGGAACTGCCCAGCGCACCTCCTCCAGCGCCTTGCATTCGCTGCGGCAAGTGCGCGCAGGTGTGCCCAATGCGGCTGCTTCCCCAGCAGCTCTACTGGCACGCCCGTGCCAAGGAGTACACCAAGGCAACGGCGCTCAACCTCATGGACTGCATTGAATGTGGCGCCTGCGCGTACGTCTGCCCCAGCCACATTCCCTTGGTACAGCACTACCGGGCCGCCAAGGGAGAAATCCGTGACAAGGAGCGGGATCGCGTGCAGTCGGAACGCGCCAAAGAGCGGTTTCAGCACCGCGAGGCCCGGCTCGCACAGCAGGCTGCAGACAAGGCCGCTCGCCGCATTGCGCGCGCCGCCACCAAGGCGAAGCAGGCTCCGGCGACAGAAGCCCCGCGGCCGGACGCGGCACAACCAGTGGAGGATCCACGAAAAGCAGCGATCCAAGCCGCTGTGGAGCGTCGACGGGGACGCCGGTCGGCGGACCTGGGACCCGCGGACCAGGGCGACTGAAGGTGTTGTTGATTCAGGAATCCTCCCCCCACACCGGTGCCCAGGGCAGCACCGCGCGCATGATGGGAACGGTCGCGGCAGCGACCCTCCCCGGGCTCGTCGCCATGGTGCACTTCTTCGGCTGGGGCGTGGCATTCAACGTTGCCTGGGCAGTGGCCGTCGCACTGGCAACCGAGGCGTTGGTGCTGCGGCTGCGTGGTCGACCGATTCGCACGCAATTGCTGGATGGCAGCGCGCTGGTGACCGGGACCCTGCTCGGCCTGGCGGTCCCACCCACCAGTCCGTGGTGGATGGTGGGCATCGGTGCAGCCTTCTCCATCGGCATCGCCAAGCACCTGTACGGTGGGCTTGGCCAAAACCCCTTCAACCCAGCGATGGTCGGCTACGTGGTGCTGCTCATCTCGTTTCCCCTCGAGATGTCTGGATGGCTGCCTGCGCACACCCAGGCGCCCAGCCCGCTGGACGCACTCGCGACGCAGTGGCTGCCCGGCAACCTCGATGGCATCACCGCCGCCACCGCACTGGACGCCCTCAAGCACAACAGCGGACTGACCGCCACTGAGCTGTATG
>DHQM01000224.1:0-2357 GCA_002408105.1 Gammaproteobacteria bacterium UBA5338
TCCCGGAGGCCGCCAACGCCACCGATGCGAGGAGCGCGGCCAGCGCGGGCAGCGCTGATTTTTGGGCATCTTCGGCCTGTCGCACGAAGTGTCGCTGGGCCAGGTGTGCAAGTTCGTGGGCCAGCACCGAGGCGAACTGGGCTTCGGTCTGGGCGTGCGTAAACAGGCCGCCGTACACTCCAATGACTCCGCCAGGCACGGCGAAGGCGTTGAGCACTGGGCTTGCGACCACCACCGTTGTCAAACGTCGATCGACGAGCGCGCTGTCCGCTGCAAGGATGGCGAGCAAGGACTCCAGATAGTCTTGTACCTGGGGGTCCTCCAACACCGTCACCTGGCGGCGCAGCTGCATCAGCCACAACTGCCCCAGGTAATGTTCCTGGTCATGCGACAGCAGCGCGGAAGAGGCGTCGCCCAGGTGCGGCAGTTCGACCGGCGCGGTTTGTGCCACCGTAGAGCCGGTGGCTGAGCCCATCAGTGCACTGGCGAGGGCGAAGGCAATGGCCGAGCGAAAACGGCGCATAGATGGATCGGACTCTTTGGTGCGTTGGGTTACCATATTACATCGATCGCTCGGACCATGCCGGGTTCGCAGTGCGGGTGTCTGTCAGCACACAGTAAATGGGGGCAGGTGGTGGAACAAACACAGGTGTTGGACGCCTCCGGGCTCGAGTGCCCCTTGCCGCTGTTGAAGGCGAAACAGGCCCTCAATGCGTTGCCCGGTGGTGCACGCCTCGAGGTCATCGCCACTGACCCGGGTTCGGAGCGGGATTTCCGCGTGTTCGCCGAGCAAAGCCAGTACGCGCTTGAACGCCAGTGGCGCAAGGCGGATCGCTTTCACCACCTGTTGCATAAACCAGTGGAGACCTCGACTCACCCATGACGGGCTTGTTGCGACGCTGGTGGGAACGGTATTTCCACGACGAAGAAGCGCTGCTGCTGCTGCTATTGATCGCCGGTGGAATGCTGCTAGTGGGGGTGCTCGGGGCCGTCTTGGCGCCGGTGCTGGCGGCGATCGTGCTGGCGTATCTGCTGCAGGGCCCAATCGGACTGATGCGCCGCTACCGGGTCCCCCATCCGATTGCAATCGCGCTGACCTTCTTGTTGTTCGTGGGCGCGCTTGCAGCGGCTCTCTTGGTGGTGCTCCCCTTGGCCTGGAACCAGTTGCTGCGTCTGACCGACGAGATCCCTGGCATGCTGGCGCGAGGCCAGGAATTGCTGCTGCTGCTGCCTGAAAAGTACCCCGGGCTCTTCACCGAGGCACAGGTTCAGGGTTGGATACAGGATGTCCGGGCCGAGGTGGGAGAGTTTGGTCAGCTGTTGCTGGGCTACTCCTTGGGCTATGTGAACAGCTTGGTTACCCTCACCGTTTACTTGGTTCTGGTGCCCACTCTGGTGTTTTTTTTCCTCAAGGATGAGCGCCAGATCTCGGGCTGGGTTGTCGCCAGGCTGCCGGCAGAACGGCCCCTGATCAACCGAGTGCTCCACGAAATGGACATCCAGATTGCCGGCTATGTGCGTGGCAAGGTGGTTGAAATTCTGATCGTGGGCGGTGCGAGCTACGTCACATTCGCACTGTTCGGCTTGAATTACGCCGCCTTGCTGGCGATTGCTGTCGGTTTTTCTGTGGTGGTGCCCTACATCGGGGCGGCGGTGGTCACCGTCCCGGTGGCGTTGGTGGCGTACTTTCAATGGGGCCTGGAGGCACAGTTCGTGTACCTGCTGATCGCCTATGGTGTCCTGCAAGCCCTTGATGGCAACCTGCTGGTGCCCCTGTTGTTCTCCGAGGCGGTCAATCTGCACCCTGTCCTGATCATTCTTGCGGTTCTGGTGTTCGGCAGCTTCTGGGGGTTCTGGGGCGTCTTCTTTGCCATCCCCCTGGCGACCCTGTTCAAGGCGGTCTTCACGGCCTGGCCGCGGGCGGTGCGGGAGTTTGAGGGTGGCGCCACCGAGACCGATGGGGATGCGCCTTTCAGTGGTCCTGGGGTGCGCTCCAGCGGACGAGATCACGAGGCCGGTTGAGGTTCGCGAAGGCCTTCGGCTGGTCGGAAAAGTCGGCGAGTGCCGGTGCTTGTTGGGCCGCCCATTCGGTCACGCGTCTTCCGCCAGCAGCCAGGTGTGCGTCCAGCGCTGGCGCAAGGTCCAGGCGCAGCAGAGCGAACAATGGTTGGATGCGGCCACCGTCGTGGGCGATGGCAAGCGGGGCCTGGCCCAAGGCCGCGTGGAGGCGTGCTGCCAGATCGAGCGGCAGATTGGGTGCGTCGCAAGGCACCACCAGCATGAACTCGGATGTGCAGCGGGTGAAACCGGCGGCGATCCCGGCGAGAGGCCCTTGGTGACCCGCCAGCGGGTCGCAA
>DHQM01000224.1:2552-2862 GCA_002408105.1 Gammaproteobacteria bacterium UBA5338
GGCGGGTCGCAAAACGCCTCGTCGGCAAGGGCGCTGTAGCGGTCCAGGTTGCGGTTGCACGCGACCATGAGGCGGCGCACTTGGGGGCGCAGCCGTTGTCCCACCCAAGTCACCAGAGGGCGGCCACGGTGGAGCAGCAGGCCTTTGTCCTCGCCGCCCATGCGGGCTCCGCGGCCACCGGCAAGGATCAACCCAGTGGTGCTGTCGATTGCGTCGGGCATGCGCCGGATACTACCATCCGCGGTTGTTCGGGCCGGTTTGCGCGGGCGTTTTAAGCGTGTGCGGGTTTGGGGATGTCGGGGATGCAGGC
>DHQM01000224.1:3137-3421 GCA_002408105.1 Gammaproteobacteria bacterium UBA5338
CGAAACCCGCCGGTTGGCCAGCGAATACCGCCGCGCCACTGGGCAGGTGCTGCCCGTCAGTGCCGAACTTGCTCGTTACGACGCCACCCGTCTGCTGTCGCTTCAGCCGGTCGACCCGCCGCGCGCCGGAGTCGATGCTTTGGACGCAGACGGTCGGGGGTGTCAAATCAAGAGCCGGGTGCTGTTTCGCGACAGCCGGAGTCGGGAGCGAATCGGCCAGTTGAACCTCGAAGCGGACTGGGCCCGCTTGCTGTTGGTGCTGCTGGACGAGCAGTACGAAACCC
>DHQM01000224.1:3736-4152 GCA_002408105.1 Gammaproteobacteria bacterium UBA5338
TCGCCAACGCCGGGGTGCCATGTCCGTCGCCAAGTTCCGCGTGCTCGCCGAGCGAGTCTGGCCGCCGGTGGGTGACAGCCCCTTATGACCCCTGGGGCGGATACGAGCACAGGCGGACCCGCTGCCGTGTCGGACCGGCCCGGGGCGCAGGACCTGCTTGCCGGCACTGGGCCTTTTGCCACGAACCTTCCGAGTTTTGTGCCTCGCCAGGCGCAGCAGCAGATGGCGGCGTTGGTCGAGGCGGCGTTGTCCGAGTCCGCCACCTTGGTGGTCGAAGCGGGCACCGGTACAGGCAAGACATTCGCGTACCTGGTCCCCGTGGTCCAGTCGGGCGCCAAAGTATTGCTATCAACCGGCACCAAGACCCTGCAGAAGCAGCTGTTCGAGCGGGATTTGCCGCTGGTGCTTCAGGTGCT
>DHQM01000120.1:0-250 GCA_002408105.1 Gammaproteobacteria bacterium UBA5338
GGTAGCAGCAGGATCCCGGTGCTGAGTTGCGGCAAGCGCACCAGTGCGGACAGCCGCTCAGAGACGATGTCCTGGTGGGGTGAAAAGTTGTCGTAGGGGAGGGTTTCCCATTCCGGCAGCGTCAACACGGGCGGGCCGTCGGTCCCTAAAAAAAACTCGATCTCTTGCCGCAGCCGTTCACTGACATCGCTCGTCGGGCACAGAACCACCACCAACCCGGGGTGCTCGCCGGCGGCATTGGCGATCGCCA
>DHQM01000120.1:478-720 GCA_002408105.1 Gammaproteobacteria bacterium UBA5338
CGCGGCGCTGGCACCGGGAAGGTCACCCCAAAATTTTTGGTCGGAAGGGCGCTCAGGGAGCGGCAGCGGCTGGGCGATGCGGGTTGCGGACAAACTGCCCCTCGTGGTCAGAAGTACGAATGGATCAGAACAGAGCACCCATTGTACCGGCACCCCGGCGGGTTCCCAATCGGTTTTCCGGTCTGTGGCTTGCGTGGCTGGTGCTCGGTTCCTAAGATGGCGTCCGCCCTGGTCGAACCCAC
>DHQM01000120.1:969-1445 GCA_002408105.1 Gammaproteobacteria bacterium UBA5338
AAGACCAATAACCAAACCCAAAGAGGCACCTCAATGGACTTGCGTTTCAGTGATGCAGAAATTGCTTTCCGCGACGAGGTGCGCACCTTCTTGCGCACCAAATTCCCAGCAGACATCAAGCACAAGCAGGACCACCGCATCCCGCTGACCAAAGACGACCAGGTGCGGTGGCAGAAAATTCTCTATGAGCAGGGCTGGGTCGCCCCGAACTGGCCGGAAGAGTATGGCGGGCCTGGTTGGACTGCGACCCAGCGGTTCATCTTCACCGAAGAACTGAGCCGCGCCAACGCGCCGGCTGTGGTGCCCTTTGGGCTGAACATGGTGGGGCCTGTGATCTACAACTTCGGGAACGAGGCGCAGAAGGAGCGTTTTTTGCCAGACATCCTGCAAAGCAATGTGTGGTGGTGTCAGGGGTATTCGGAGCCCGGTGCGGGCTCCGACCTCGCTGGTCTCAAAACCACCGCGGTGCGCGACGG
>DHQM01000120.1:1697-5868 GCA_002408105.1 Gammaproteobacteria bacterium UBA5338
GCGGTGCGCGACGGCGACCACTACGTTGTCAACGGCCAGAAAACCTGGACGAGCACTGCGCACAATGCGGACTGGATCTTTTGCTTGGTGCGCACGGATCCGAAGGCACCCAAGAAGCAGCAAGGCATCTCGTTCTTGCTGATCGACATGAATACACCTGGGATCGAAGTGCGCCCGATCATCACCCTGAACGGGGAGCACCACGTGAATGACACCTTCTTCACCGACGTGCGGGTTCCGGTCGAGAACCTGATCGGCGAGGAAAACAAAGGCTGGACCTACGCCAAGGTGCTGTTGACCCACGAGCGCACCGGGATCGCGCGGGTTGGTCAGTCCAAGCAACAGCTGCACCTGCTGAAAGCCCTGGCTGGCGAGCAATTGCAAAACGGGCGCCCGCTCATAGAGGACCCAATCTTCAAGCGCAAAATCGATGCGGTCGAAATCGATCTGATGGCACTGGAAATGACGGACCTGCGAGTGCTCTCGAGCGTGGCCACCGGTGGGGCGCCGGGGCCCGAGTCATCGATTCTTAAAATCCGCGGTTCCGAGGTACAACAGGCGATTTCCGAGCTGCAAATGGAAGTGTTTGGGTACTACTCCGCGCCCTACGTGCCAGAGACGCACCGGACGGACTACAGTGGCGACTTCGTCGGACCGGAACTCGCTTCGACCACCACGCCGAACTACTTCGGTCTGCGCCCGGCAACCGTGTACGGTGGGTCCAACGAAATCCAGAAAAACATCATCAGCAAAGCCGTTTTCGGTCTGTGAGCCGCCGGACGCTGTGTCGAGGAGCACACCATGAATTTTGACTTGAACGAAGAGCAGCAATTGCTCCAGGAAAGCGTGCAGAAGTTTGTTCAGAACGACTACGATTTTGAGTCCCGCCGCAAGCTGGTGTCCAGCGACCGGGGCTACAGCGAAGCCCACTGGCAAACTTTCGCTGAGCTGGGTTGGTTGGGCGTGCCTTTCGCCGAAGCCGACGGCGGTTTTGGTGGCGGTCCCATTGAGACCATGTTGTTGATGCAGGAAATGGGCAAGGCACTGGTGGTTGAGCCCTACTTGGCGACCGTGGTGCTGTTTGGCGGCTGTCTGCGCCGGGGCGGCAGCCCAGAGCAGCGTGAGAGGCTGCTTGGGGGCATTGTTGCGGGTGAGCTGCAGGGTGCACTGGGTTTCACCGAGCCCCAGTCCCGCTTCAACCTGCTCGATGTGGCGACCCAGGCGAGCGCAGCCAACGGTGGGTACGTGCTCAATGGCCTCAAGGGGGTGGTGCTCAATGGTGCCAATGCCGACCAGCTGATCGTGAGTGCGCGGACCTCGGGTGATACACGGGACCCTGAGGGCATCAGTTTGTTCCTGGTGGACGCCAATGCCCCGGGTGTCGAGCGGCGCGGCTATCCCACCGTCGATGGCCAGCGCGCTGCGGAGGTTCGACTGAACAACGTGCGGGTCTCCAACCAGGACCTCGTGGGCGAACTGGACGGGGGCGCGAGCCTACTCCAGGCGGTGATCGACGAAGGCATTCTTGCCGTCGGCGCCGAAGCTGTGGGGTGCATGGAGAAGCTCGTGCATACCACTGTCGAGTACAGCAAGACCCGCAAGCAGTTCGATCAGCCCATCGGCCAGTTCCAGGCCCTGCAACACCGCATGGTGGACATGTTCATCGCGCAGGAGCAGGCCAAATCGATGATGTACCTGGCTGCCATGCGGATGGCTGAAGCGGCACCGGATGCCGAAAAGGTGGTCGCCGCGTTCAAGGTGCAGGTGGGCAACTCAGCGCGCTTGGTCGGACAGGAGGCCGTGCAACTGCACGGTGGGATGGGCCAGACGGACGAGTTGGATGTCGGACACTACTTCAAGCGCTTAACCGTCATCCAGCACCAGTTTGGTGATGTCGACCACCACCTGGGCCGGTTTGGCGCCTTATAACGATCGCTGACCCGCTCCGGATTCCCCCATGACCGCGGGTGCGGTCATGGGGGGCCAGGGCCTGGGTGGACGGATCACCGGCGAAGGCTACTGTTCCAAGGTGAAGCCGATTTTGACCGTCACCTGCCAATGCGCGATGGCGCCGTCTTCGATGTGCCCGCGGGTCTCGCCCACCTCGAACCAGCGCAAGTGCTTCAGTGATTTGGCTGCGGCGGCGACCGCCTTGCGCACTGCATCCTCAATGCCCGTGGTGGAAGACCCGGTCACCTCGACGATCTTATAGACGTTGTCCTGCATGGTGCACTCCTGATTGACTGGCTCACCATTGCAGACTGCCTGCTGTGGGTTCGAGTTCCATCAGGATTGTGAAGCCGCTAAAAAAAACGCCCGGCCTGGCCGGGCGTTTTTTTGAGATCCGCTCGGGGTCAGGTGACTTTTTCCAGGATGTGGATCGCCGCTGCGTTGCCCAGGCCCACCACGTGCGCGAGGCCGATGGTTGCGCCTTCGACCTGGCGTGGACCCGCTTCACCGCGCAGGTGGGTGCTGACCTCATACACCCCGGCGATGCCGGTTGCACCAAGGGGGTGCCCCTTGGACAGCAAGCCGCCGGAGACATTCACCGGGATGCGCCCACCCCAGTAGGTGGCACCTTCGTCGATCAGCTTGCCGCCGTCACCTTCTGCGCAAAGGCCGAGGTTTTCGTAGTGCATGATTTCGGCTGTGGCGAAACAGTCATGAAGCTCGACCAGATTGAGGTCTTCCGGGCCGATCCCAGCCATTTCAAAGGCCTGCTGAGCGCACATGCGGGTGCAGGTGTTGAAATCTGGCAGGGTCAAATCGTGGTCGGTAAAGGGATCGCTGGTCAAGGCCGAGGCCTTGATGCGAACCGCGCGCGACATCAGTCCAAGTTCCTTGGCCTTCTTCTCTGAGGCCAGGACTGCCGCAGCCGAGCCGTCCACGTTGACCGAGCACATCAGCTTGGTGTTGGGGAACGAGATCATCTCTGCGTTCATGACCATGTCCAGTGGGGTTTCCTTCTGGTACATCGCCTTGGCGTTTTTCATGGAATGTTCGTGGTTCTTGACCGACACCTTGGCAAACTGCTCAAAGGTGGTTCCGTACTTGCGGCTGTGCTCCATGCCAAGCTCGGAGAACAGCGTGGGCATGGTCCCTGAGCCCAACAGTCCCTCGGTGGGAATCCCGCTGGAGGCACCGCCCCCCAAGAGACCTCGCCCCATTTGCTCCACCCCGACACAGAGCACCAGGTCGTAAACGCCCGCCTTGATCGCCATCCAGCCTTCACGCAGGGCGGTGGCGCCGGTGGCGCAGGCGTTGGCGCAGTTCACCACCGGAATCCCCGTCTGGCCGATTTCCTGCAGGATTTTTTGCCCGATGGTGTTGCCTGATTGCATCAGGTTGCCGCAGTACATCGCCTGCATCTGGCCGATGTTGAGGCCGGCATCATCAAGTGCCATCAGCGCGGCTTCAGCGCCCAGGTCGGGCACGGTTCGCTCCGGGAATCGCCCGAAGCGGATCATGTCGGTTCCTACGATGTATACGTCGCTCATGTGGATTCTCCTCGTTATTCGGCGGGCTCAAAAAAATAGGCGGTATAACTATTGCCCTCGGCGTCCTTGCGCCCTGCGTCTTTAAACACCACGCGCACCGGCATGTCGAACGGGATGGACTCTGGGTTGGGGTCAACGTTGATCAGGTTGCCCTTGATGGTCCCGCCGCCATCCAGGTCCACCACCGCCGAAACGAAGGGGGTTTCGACGCCAGGGAAACTGCGGTAGACGATGGTGTAGGTGTAGAGCTTACCGGTGTTTTGCAGGCGGATGGTTTCGAACTGGTCTCTTGAAAAACAGCTGCTGCAGGCCCTGCGCGGGCCAACATAGACCGCGCCACAATTGCCGCACTTGGTGCCTTCGAGGTACGGAGAGCCCCCCTCAGGCAACTTCAGGTAGGGAACGACGGGCAGAGGACCCGCGGTCGCTGTGGCTTCTGACATGGGTGAGATCTCCTTGCTGTTATTGGAGTCGATTGCGCGTGGCAATGCACTGGTTGCCACAGAAAGTGCTCGCGTAGGATACGGGCGGGCGCAGCCCCGGGCAATCCGTCGGCCTCCGCCTGGGCCTGGCAAACCGGGGCGGCTGGTCCAGCGCAGTTTGTCCGCTGGTTCGGCTGTCGATCAGCGCTGTTCCGGGCCCTTCGGTGTAGGTTTAGGGCTTTCGGCTGCGTA
>DHQM01000120.1:6156-17078 GCA_002408105.1 Gammaproteobacteria bacterium UBA5338
CGGACTCGGTACATCAGGCTGTACAGGACCGGAACGGCGACCAGGGAGAGTAGGGTCGCAAACAGCAGTCCGAAGATGATCGCAATGGCCATCGACTGGAACAAAGCCCCTCCGGACAGCCACAGTGGCGCCATGCCCAATGCGGTGGTGCCGGCCGTCAGCAAGATGGGTCGCAGGCGGCGCTGTGCAGCCATCAGGACCGCCTGCGGCCGTTCGTGGCCGTTGTCCGATCGCTCAATCTGAATCCGATCGATCAGTACAATCGCGTTGTTGATGAGAATGCCCGACAGCGAAATGAGACCGAGCAAGGTCATGAAGCCGAACCAGGAGCCGGTGGCCAGCAGCCCGATGGTGACACCGATCAATCCCAGGGGCACGGTCAACAGGACCACTCCGGCCTGGCGAAACGAGTTGAACTGCAGCACCAGGAACAGCGCAATCAGGAGGCCGGCGACGGGGAGTTTGACTCCAATGGCGGCGTTCGCATCCGCCGAACTCTCGTACTCGCCACCGTACTCATAGTGGTAGCCGGGTGGCCAGTCGCGCTGTTGGGATTGCAGCCAGGGGTCCAGGGCTGCGATTGCGGTGGAGGTGGAAAGCCCCCCGCGCATGTCGGCGGTCACGGTGATGTTGCGTTGGCGGTTCTTGCGGTAGATCAGGGCAGGCTCCCACTGCAGTTCGGTATCGGCAACATCGCCAAGCGGAACATAGGCGCCCATGGCTGGGGAGTACACCGGCGTGCTGAGCAATTCGGATCGGTTTTGGTCATCACCGAGCCCGCCCCGCAGGAGGATGGGAACCAGGTCCTCATCCGCTCGGTATTGGCTGAGTTCGACCCCGGACAGCCCAGTGGCCAACGCCTCGGCGACCCCCGCGTGGGTGACTCCGAGGGCTTGGGCGCGCACCGGATCAATGCGCAACATCAGCTTTTGGGTGGGCTCGCCCCAGTCGTCACGGATGTTGAACGTGCCGTCGATGCTCTCCAACTGCTGCTGCACCTGGCTGGAGAGTCCCTGCAGTTGATCGATGTCCGGTCCGAGAAGGCGCACGCCGATGGGGTGGTCAAGCCCAGGGCCGTTGCTGATGCGCCGCACGGTTGCTGTCACGCCCGCAAGGTTCGAGCGGATCCAGCCGCCCAACTCATCCATTGGTTCGCCCAGGCGTTCCCAGTCGGACACGTTCACCAGTAGAAATGCGTAGTTGGATTTCGGAGCTTCGGGCCGGTGCTGCAGGATGTACCTGGGCCCGTTGTAGCCGATGTAGCTGGCCCAGGAGGTTACGCCGATGGCGTCGCTCCTTTCTTCGACAAGAAGCTGTGACTCGATGAATCGGTCGATGCGGGCCACCTCTTCGGCGGTTTGTTCAATCGCTGTGTCGATGGGCCACTCGAGTTCCACCTTAAAAAATGCGTTCTCCGACGGCGGAAAGAACTGGCTTGGCACCTGCCGCAACCCCAGCACGGCACCGATGAACATCGCCACGAGCAGCAGTGCTGCCAGAATGCGGTGGCGCAGTGCCAGCAGCAGGAACCTCCGGTACCGGCGGTAAAGTGGGCGGTCGTATGGGTTGGCCGCAGGCGATCGATCGCGGCTGAGGGCCCGTGCGCACAGCAGGGGCAGCGCCGTCATCGACAGCACCCATGAACTGAGCAGGGCGATGCTCACCACCAAAAACAAGGGCGCCGTGTATTCGCCGACCTGCTCCTCGGCGAGGTAAATCGGCAGGAATGCGGCGGCGGTGGTCAGGGAAGAGACCAGCAACGGCCAGCGCAGTTCCTGGGCCGACTCGATGGCCGCTTCAGTCGGGTCGGTGCCGCCACCAATCTGCACCTGAATGTTCTCGGCCATCACGATGCCGTTGTCCACGACGATCCCCAGCGCAATGATGAGCGCGGCGAGGGACACACGGTCCAGCCCGATGCCTGCGGCTTGCATCAACGCCAGGGTCAACAGAATCACGGCTGGGACCAAGGCCGCCACCACCAGCCCGGTCCGCACACCAAGGAACAGCAGCAAAACAAGCAGCACCACGCCCACTGCTTGCAGCAGGTTCACGACAAATTGGTCGACCGCTCGGCGGACGCGCTGGGGCTGGTCGTTGATTTGGTGGACTTCGATGCCGTGGGGCAATTCGTCCACCAGCCGCTGCACAGCGGCCTCAATGCGCGTGTTGACCTCCAGCACATTGCTGCCGTTGCGGTGCGCGACCGCCACCATCAGCGCAGGCTGGCCGTTGAACCGCGCCAGCACGCGTGGCGGGTTTTCGTAGTCGGCCCGGACTTCAGCGATTTGACCCAGGGGCAGTGCATGGTGACTGTCGACCGGAATGAGGGTGTTCGCAACTGCATCAACGCTGGTGTAGCGGCCGTCGATTTCGACCACGATGCGGCGTTGCCCCAACCGCCAGCGCCCGGCCGGAACCAGGCGGTTGCGACCGACGATGGCGTTGCCAATGCGCTCGGGGGTCAGGCCGTATTCAGCGAGCCGCTCGGGCAGGTATTCGACCACGATCTGCTCGGCCTGCTCGGCCTCCACTCGCACACGCCCGACCCCATCGACCTGCAGCAGCCTGTCTTTCAATCGATCCGCCTGCTGCTCCAGCGCTCCGTAGGCAAAGCCTGTGCCTGTGACGGCGTAGACGATCCCATACACGTCGCCGAAGTCGTCATTGACCTGGGGGCCAATGACCGAGTCGGGCAATGCGCTTCGGGCGTCGTTCATTTTACGTCGAAGGTCGTCCCAAATCGGCCGTAGGTCGTCGTATTCGGGTCGGATCTGCACGTTGATGACGGACAGGCCCGCGCTCGATTCACTGGTGACGTAATCCAGCTCTTCGATTCGCTGGATGACCTCCTCGAGCTTATCCGTCACCAGGCGCTCGACGCGTTCCGGGCCGGCGCCTGGAAACTGTGTCGTGACCCGAGCGACGCGGATGGTGAAGCCGGGGTCTTCATCGCGCGGCAGGCTGAAAAACGCCAACGCGCCAGCGATTACCAGTGCCAACACCCCCGCAGCCGTGACCCGGTCCTGCTCCAGTGCCCAACGGGTGATTTTCAATCCAGTGGGCCTGACTCGGGCCCGACGCGAACTGCCATGCCATCCTTCAGATGCGCAAGACCCGCGCTGACCACGAGTTCCTTCGGCTCAATGCCGGACCGGATGACAATGCCCTGGTCCACCAGTGGCCCGGGTTCCACGCGCCGGCGTTGCAGCCGGGGCTGACCCTCGTCGTCCGGCAGCACCACAAACACGTAGGCAGAGTCTCCTTCTTGTGTGACGGCGCCTGATGGCACCACGGCCACAACTTCACCGGCAGCGCGCAGCGGTAGTTGTACCAGCAGGCGTCCGGTCATGCCGGGGCGCAGGTTGGCTCCGGGCTCAATCACGCCGGCGCGGGCGATGTAGATGGGCGGCGCGCTCGGGGCGGGGGTGACCAGCTCTTCGACCACTGCGTCCCATAAGCCCTGACCTGATGCGCGCAGGTCCACCTGCACTGACTGGCCTAGGGCAATGGCATCGACGGACCCGATCGCGACCTGCGCGGCAAACCGCAGGCGCGCGCCGCAATCAAGTTGGACAATCGGCTGTCCGGCCGCCACGGTCTCGTTTGGATCGGCCATGCGGGCCATCACGCGGCAGGAGCCAGGGGCGTACAGGTGCGTGTAGCTCAGCTTCAGGGATGCGGCCTGCTCAGCAGACTCGGCCGCAGACAGCTCTGCTTCAGCCTGGCGTGCGGCGCTGATGGCATCGGTGTAGCTGCGGTCTGACAGGTAATCCTGCGCGTACAGCGCTTCGAACTGATCGCGTTGCTCCCGCGCATTCTGCGCGACGGAGGAGGCTGCTTCGCGTCGGGCCCGGGCCTGCTCCAGCTGGACCTCAAAATCGCGCGGGTCCAATTTGGCCAACAGTGCGCCTGCCGTGACCTGGTCTCCCGCCTCGACCGCGAGCACCTTCACCTCACCGGCAACGCGAAATGCAAGGTCAAGGCTCTCTGCCACCTGCAACAGACCCACAAAATGACGTTCGGTCAGCAGGGTTGGAGGCTGTGCGGGTTGCACCTGGACCGGTCGCGGACTCGGTGGCGTTTCGGTGGGGCCGGTGGCGTCGCACCCAGCAAGAGACCAGGCTGTCAGCACAGCTCCAAGTGGCGCCGCAAAAAGCGATTGAGGGCGGCGATTCAAAAACATGGTTTCTGTGGTTCCTTGCCGGACTCCGAAAGAAGATCAGGACCGGCCAGCTCATGGTGGGTCCCGCTGGGCTGCGGGTAGCCGGTATATCCGACTCCCTTGGCGATGGCAAGTTCTGTTGGGTGATCGCCCGGATTGCGAGAGCGCCGAAGTGCTGGCCTGGACCTCGTTCACACCTGGGTGATTGGTGCAGGTTATGGCTGGTTCAGCGAACGGGGCGACAGCAGGCGAGGTAAGCCCAGCCAGACAGGAGACGGACCAGGGCACCCAGCCTTGAATGTCGGTGAGTGATCGGCTTCAGGTCAATCAAAAAATGGGGTCATGTAATGCGCGATTTGAATGGTGAACCCTTGGCGAATCGACCGAAGTGCATCAACTGGGTGCGTCAACCCTCCGGTGACGGCAAACGAATCCCTCATAGATTGCACCGCGTTGGAGCACCGCAAGTGGTTTTATCGCCACGCAGAATATACAAGGGGCACTAATCACCGGAGAGTATAAAAATTTCAACATGCGCGGTGACGAGGACACTATTGAAGCATTCTGGATGCGATCGGCACCAAGACTGAGCCACTGCATGGGCGCGCATGGAGCCGGCGTTCGATCTGGGGTGCGCGCGACGTGGTCTGAGGTAGATGGCACGGCTGTTGCACTCCAAGATCGAACCCCAGGGTAGATGGGGTCGGGTCATGCTGAAGGGAAGCCGCATTTTGTTTGAGCTGTTGAAACAGAGGTGGTCCCGAATCAATGAATCGACGCACACTGTTGGCCAGGCTTGGCGTGTTGGGCGGCGCCGCTGCCATGTACGATGCCATGTCTGCCTTGGGGCTCATTGCTCCTGTCCAAGCCTACTCTGGTCCACCGCGGATCTCTTCACTACAACAACGTAAAAGCGTTGCAATTCTGGGCGGAGGGATCGCAGGTCTCTGCTGCGCATACGAGCTAACGAAGGCCGGGTATGACTGTACCCTGTTGGAGGCCCGGGAGCGCGTCGGTGGGAGAAATTTCACTGCACGTCGGGGGCAAAAGCTGCTCGAATATGACAGCACACAGGTGTGTGACTTCGATGAAGAGCCGGACCTGTACTTTAATTGTGGCCCAGCCAGAATACCCGGACATCACCTGGCCCTGCTGGGGTACTGCAAAGAACTCGGCATTCCGCTAGAGGTGTTTGTCAACGACAACCGCATGGCGCTTTTGCATTCACGTGCGGCGTTTGACGGAAAGCCTCAACGACAGGGTCGGGTGCTGAACGACAGCCGTGGATACATCGCCGAGATGTTGTCCAAGGCATTGGACCAGTCGGCCTTGGAACAAGCAGTGACCGACCAGGATCGGGAACTGCTGCAGGCTTTCGTCGGCCGTTTTGGTGACTTGAGTAAAGACGGAAGATACCTGGGAACAGCGCGCAACCCATATGCCCACGGAGGTTTCCTTGAGGAAGGGTCAATTCAAGCTCCGCTGGCCCTAGACGACATCCTGAAGTCGGACTTCTGGCAGTTCAAAATGCACTTTGCGGAAATGGCGGATCAGGCCACAACCATGATGCAGCCCACGGGTGGAATGGACCAGATCCCCCGTGCGTTCGAGCGCAGGATCAAGACCAAAATCCTCTACAACGCTCCGGTTCGGTCAATCATGAACCGGACCGACCATGTGCAGGTCGTCTACACCGACCCGAAGGATGGATCAGACCGCGCATTGCAAGCCGACTATGTGATCAACAACGTTCCCTTCCACCTGTTGCTTGGAATCGACAACAACTTTTCCACTGAATACCGTGCCGCGTTGGCCGCCGTGCCAGCAGGAAAACTGTTCAAAATCGGGTTGCAGGCGCGTCGGCGGTTCTGGGAGACGGATGACCACATCTATGGAGGCATCACCTGGACTGATTCCCCCATTACACAAATCTGGTATCCAAGCACGAATTTCCACGGCAAAAAAGGTGTCTTGCTGGGTGCCTACACCTTTTCTGATGAAGATGGCGCGCGGTTTGGCCGGATGGCCCCGCAAGAACGGATCCGAACTGCGCTCTCACAGGCGGAAAAAATTCACCCGGGGATATCCGGAGAGATCGAAACCGGCGTGAGTGTTGCCTGGCACAAGGTGCCCCACATGTTCGGCTGCGCAGCCAATTGGACCCCTTCGTCGAGAGAGCAGTACTTCGATCTTCTGGCTGCTCCCCAGGGTCGCGTCTACTTGGTGGGCGACCAAATCACCCACCACACCGGATGGCAGGAGGGGGCCATTCGGTCTGCCCATCGGGCAATCGAGCAGCTGCACGCCCGAGCGGCGGCGGAGGTCTGATGTATGTCCCGATTGGGTTCCCAAGACCGGCGACCCTGGTGCATCGAACGGCCCCAACCCATGCACTGTAGGTCAATCGTTCAGACGGTGGCGTTCGGTTGGATGCTCGTGCTGAGCTTGCCGGGCAAATGTGTCGACCTCGACTCCATGTTGGCCCAGTGCAAAACCTGCCACGACTATGGGGTAGGCGGCGCGCCGCGCTCCAATCGGGCCGAAGATTGGGCGCCTCGACTTTCCCGGGGAGAAGCCGCTTTGGTGCGAAGTGTACGGGAAGGCGTACCTGGAACCCTGATGGAAGGCGGAATTTGCGCAGGATGCTCCGATGCTGAAGTGCGCATCCTGATCGACCGCCTGATCGATGGACCGAAAAAGAGCGCCTGACTCAATTAATGTGCCCAACGAGAACTGAGGAGCATCCATGACTGAGCAAATGCTGACCATGACCCAACCCAAACAATGCAAACCCATCCGTCTGCGTGTCCTTTCTTGCGCGAAATGGATGGGTGGGTTGCTCACCATCGCGGCGGCGGGACTTTCCCAAGCCGCAGAGCCCTCCGGAGTCAAGCGGTACAAAATTCCGGGGTCAGACTTCCCGATCGCCCTGGCGGTTGAAGTGCCAGCGTCCGCGACCGTGGTGTACCACAGTGGCTTCACGCCGGCCCCTGCCGATGCCTCCGCCGAGCAATACAGCCGTGCCTACTGGGGTGATACGGAAACCCAAGCGTTGTCGACCCTGGGCCGTTTGGAGAAGTCTCTGAAATCTCTGGGCCTCGGCATGAAGGATGTCGTGAAGATGCAGGTGTTTTTGGTGGGAGATCCAGAGTTGGGCGGTCGCCTGGACTTTGCCGGTTTTATGCGGGCGTACACCCGGTATTTCGGCACTGACGAACAACCGAACCTTCCGGCACGATCGGCCATGCAGGTGGCAGGGCTTGCACGTCCAGGCATGTGGGTGGAGATCGAAGTGATGCTGGTCCGACCCGAATGATGTCCTGGTTCGTTCAGCCTGGAAGATTCGGGTTCTGCGGCTACGCCGTGTTCATCATCGCATTGGCAGTGGGTCTTGTGGGTTGCAGTTCGAAAACCAAGATGCCTTCAAACCTAGAGAGGGGTCAGGTGCTGGCGCACCGTTACATCATACTGGATGGCCACATTGACACACCCACCCGAGGGCTGTTCACGGACGAGCAGATCGGCGTCAGTGCCTCTGGCGAGTTTGATCATCCGCGGGCAATTGTTGGTGGGTTGGATGCACCCTTCATGTCGATCTACGTGCCTGCGAGGTTTCAGCACACCGGAGGGGCCAGGGCCCACGCTGACCGGCTGATCGACTGGGTGGAAGGCCAGGTGGCCTTGCATCCCGACAAGTTCGTGGTGGCGACAACCCCGGATGATGTGCGCGCGGCCTTCGTGGCAGGTCAGGTCGCATTGCCCATGGGCATCGAGAATGGCGCCGCGCTTGAAGGGAGCCTTGAGGCGCTGGATCACTTTTATCGCCGGGGAATTCGCTACATCACCCTTACGCATGGCGAGCCCAATGACATCTGCGACTCGTCCTATTCCATACACCGGCCGTGGAAGGGTCTGAGCCCTTTTGGAGTGCAGGTCGTGGCCCGCATGAACGAGCTTGGAATCATGGTCGACGTTTCTCACATTTCCGACCAGGCATTTTGGCAGGTGTTGGAGGTATCGACCGTCCCAGTCATCGCCACGCATTCTTCCATGCGGTATTTCACGCCGGGCTGGGAACGCAACATGAGCGACGAAATGGTGCGGGCCCTGGGGGAGTCTGGTGGCGTGATTCAAATCAATTTTGGGTCCTGGTTCCTCAACGAAGCAGCACTGCTTGCGAACCAAGCGTTTCGCGCCAAGCTTGGCGCCTTCATGGCCAGGACCGGGCACGGATACCTTGACGCTGAAACCCAAGCGTTCATCGAAGCCTACTTCGCCGAAAACAGCTACCCCTACGCAACGCTTGCTGAAGTGTTGGACCACATTGATCGCGCCGTTGAGATTGCCGGCATCGACCACGTCGGCCTCGGGTCTGACTTCGATGGGCTCGGCGACACCCTGCCCTCCGGGCTCAAGGACGTCTCCGACTATCCGAATCTCGTGGCCGGCCTATTGGAACGTGGGTATGAGCCGGTCGAGATCGAGAAAATTCTCGGCGGAAACCTGTTGCGTGTCTGGAGTCAAGCCCAGGCGCATGCGAGCCGGAAGTGACGCGGGGCCGAGATCCACTGCGCGCCGCAAGCCGAAGCCCTGAAATGAGGAGAAGTAGATTGACTGATCTCTCAAAGAACCATGACGCGAGTTCGCGAGGGCGTACGCTCAACCCCTACAAGCCGTGGCTCGCCGCGTTGGTGACACTGTTGGGGACGTCACTGGCAACCAGCACCGGTTATGCTGCGGTGGCTGATGAAGAGTCCGAAGACAAGTCCTCCGCCGCTGTTCTTCAGCGGCTTGATGTGACCGGGACCCGAATTCGACAAATCGACATGGAGGGCTCGTCTCCGGTTGTTTCCCTGGACCGCGATGCCATTGAGCAGTCCGGGGCCATGTCACTTCAGGACCTGCTTGCGTTGTTGCCGGAAGCCGGATCCGGGAGCTTTTCTACGATTGGGAATGACCAAGATGACACCGCACCCGGCGGAGCCGGCATCTCGCTGCGGGGTCTTGGAGCGGACGCCACCCTGGTTCTGGTCAATGGACGTCGCGTCGCCGTCAGCCCCTGGGCCAAGGGCATCACGACGTCTTTCGTCGACATCAACGCAATTCCGCTTGCCGCCATTGAACGGGTAGAGGTGCTCAAGGACGGCGCATCGGCTCTGTACGGGTCTGACGCGATCGCTGGTGTGGTCAACATCATACTGCGAGAGAGCTACAACGGGGTCACCCTGACCGGCAGTTTTGGTGACAGCACGGCGGACGAAGATGCCTCGGAAACCCGGCTCAGCCTGATGTTGGGAGCAAGTGGAGACGCCGGGCGGGGCCTGGTCGTGATTGATTACTACAAACGCAACGCGCTTGCGTATTCCGACCGCGAGGTATCCGAAACCCTTGATCACCGCAGTCAGGGCGGCACGGACATGCGTTCGGCGGGTGGGTATCCTGGAACCTTTCTAACGCCGGACGGAGTCTGGCACATCGATCCGGCTTGCCCTCCGGAGCAAATATCAAACGGGTTCTGTCGATTCGATTACATCAAGCACCAGTACGCATCCCCACAGACCGAGCGGGTTGGCGCTTTCGCGACCTGGACCTACGACCTTTCGCAGATGACGCAGCTCTTCACCGAAGTGCAGATGCAGCGCAACAACACTTTGGTCGTCGGCGCACCGAGTCCCACGTTTTTCAACTTCACCATTCCTGCTGCCCATCCGGACAACCCCTACGGGGCGGACTTGCAAATGGCCTATCGATTCGTCGAGTCCGGGCCACGGGCCTTTGATATCGATGTGACCAATCTTCGTGGCCTGATTGGACTGCGTGGGATGTTCATGGGTTGGGATTGGGAAACGGCTTACCACATTTCCAGGTCCGAGGCCGACCAGGTTGGAATCAGCGGCATGGTGAACCAATTGCTTGCTCAGCAAGCCATCGACGATTTCAGTTTCAGCCCCTTTGGCGGGGCCTCGAATCCTGCGGCGGTGGTTGACGGCTTCACGGTGCCAACGGTGCGAGAGGGCCAATCACGCATGGAGATGGTCGACGCGCGCCTGTCTGGACCCATCATGCAGATGCCGTTCGGATTTCTCGGGTTTGCGGCCGGCCTCGAATACCGAGAAGAATCCATCCGTGACGAACCCGATCTGCAGTTTCAGCAGGGCTTGATCATCGGAACCGAAGCCACGCAAGCGCGAGGAGAGCGGGACGTGACCTCTGGTTACATCGAGCTGCTGGTGCCCGCATGGGAGGGGCTGGAGGTGCAGTTGGCGCTGCGCTACGACGACTACAGCGACTTTGGCAGCACCACCAACCCGAAAGTCGGCGTGTTGTATCAACTCAACCCCTCGGTCAGTTTGCGCGGATCCTGGGGTACGGGATTCAGAGCGCCTTCTCTTGCCCAAGTTGGCCTTGGTCCCACCGATGAGTCACCGGTTCTTGTGGACGAACTGCGCTGTGCCACTGCGGGAGGCACCTACTGTGACCCCGCGGAATTTCCAGTGATGTACAGCGGCAACCCGGACCTGGACGCCGAGGAGTCGGAATCTCTGGTGCTTGGCGCCGTGCTTCAGATCTCCGATCCGCTGGCGGTGACGCTTGACTACTGGCGCTACGAGATTGAAGACGGGATCACCACAGATACCCGACAGCTGCTGCTTGCCGAGGCCAATGACCCGACTTCATTGCCCCCCGGAACCATCGTGCGCGGTACGCCTTCTGCGGACGACGTGCTGGCCGGCGTGCCAGGTCGCATTACTGAAAT
>DHQM01000120.1:17255-27012 GCA_002408105.1 Gammaproteobacteria bacterium UBA5338
GCCAGGTCGCATTACTGAAATCAATGATGTGCTGCGCAATGCCGCGACCCAAGAGACCGACGGCATCGACTTTGGCATTCGCTACAGGCAGCAATCCGAAATCGGATTGTTCTCCGGTTCATTCAGTGTGACCCACGTGCTGAGCTTCGATGAGCAGCTCAACGAGGCGGCCCCCACCGAGGACCTCAACGGAAAGTTCGAGCGCCCGGAAACCCGGTGGAGCCTGACGGCCGATCTGGATCGCGGCACCTGGGGTGCCACAGCGATCGTGCATTACATCGGAGAGTTCGATGACAACGATGATGCCGGCCCGGTGTCGGCGGCACGCACGGTTGACAGTTGGACCACCTTGGACCTGCAGACACGGGTGACGATGCCTTGGTCTGGCGAAGTGCGCGTCGGGATGACCAACGTCCTCGACGAGGAAGTACCGTTTTCGGCCGGCACCTTTCAGGGTTTCGTACCCAGCACGCACGATCCCATGGGGCGCTTCGCTTACGTGGCCTACACCCACCGTTTTGAATAGGGAGGTGCTGTAGAAAGACCGACTGTCGTTTGAGTGTACGACCCGGTGGGTGACCCGCCGGCTGACCCCACCAAGGACGGACAAATGAACCATTCAGCGTTGTGTTGCGTTTGTGACGATCACGAAGAGGTACGTAGCCATGGCCCCATTTGCCGATCCCGTGCGCGGTTTGCGTGCAGATCTTGACAGTCTATTCCATTCAAGCCGCTGGATTGACGGGCGTGCCCGGACCCTTGCCGGCACCATGTTGTGCGCACTCGTGCCCCAGCTTCACGCGGCGGCTGCAGAGGGTGGCAAGTATGAACTTGGGACTCTCTCTGTGGTTGGTCGCGGTGAGACGCGCGCCACTTCGACCATTGACTTGGAGTCCATTGAGTCCTTGGCTCCAGGACGCACCCCCGAGCGGCTCCTGAACACACTGCCGGGTGTGAACGTCCAGACCAGCGACCCCTATGGACTGTATGAGTTCGGCACCACCATTCGAGTGCGTGGGTTTGACGAAGAGCAGCTCGGGGTAACCATGGATGGCGTGCCGATGGAGACCGCTGATCTTCGGGAGGGCAGTCCGCCGCATCGGTACGTCGACAGCGAAAACATCGTCCGCATCTCGGTTTCCCAAGGGTCAGGTGACGTGACCACCCCGTCGTACCATGCACTCGGGGGGTCGATTCGGTATTTCTCAGATGATCCAACCCCGATGCCCAGTGCAATCGCCTCTTTGACGGCCGGCTCCGATGAATTGGTGCGCAACTTTTTTCGTGTCGATTCTGGGACCATTGGTGAGCTTGGGTTGAGTTTCTATATTTCGGGGTCGAGGGCGCGTCAGGTTCAATGGGCCAACGACCTTGCCTCCCTGGAACGTGACCACTTGACCGTGAAGGCACTGCTGCCATTGGGCGCCCACAGCCTGCGCTTTGCCTACCGGTACAACAAGCGCGACGACCATGATTTTCCCCTCTGGCTTGCCAACGGTGACCGCTTTCCATATTTCGATCTGCACCCCCATGTGGTGGGCGATCCGGAAGCCGACGCCTTGCACTACGACCGCTGGGCGAATGGGCGTGAAGACCACCTCTATAGCCTAAATGCAGACCTTCAGTTCAGTCCGCAGCTCAGCGCGACCTTGGTGCCGTACTACGAAGACAAAGAAGGGTACGGCTGGGCCAACGTTTCTCTGAGCGCCGCGACCGATCTCTACAACGGCTCGCTCGACCCGGTGGCGGGCACGCCTGGGCGCACAGACGTGGCCCCACCCACAGGGCTCACTGCACGCGATGAAACCATGAACGGAGAGCGCTTGGGGATCACTGCAAGCCTGGCCTACCAATGGGGCACCCATCGTTTCGAAGTCGGGGTGTGGGGAGAAACGACCGATTTCCATCAGGACCGGCCGCTTTTCAACCTGAATTCCGTTGGTGATTTTGACAAAGACAGCCTTCCTGTCCACGTCTACTACGATCGGGACTTCACGACCGACGTGGTTCAGTTCTTCGCCCGCGATCAATGGCGGCTGATGGACGACCGGCTCACCCTCGAGTACGGATTCAAGACGCTTGATTTCGAACGGCGCTTTGAAGGCATCGCCAACAGCGATGCGTTCAACATGCAACGCGAAATCTCTGGTCTTCGCCAGTCGGTGGACGACATGTTTCAGCCGCAGGTGGGGCTTACCTTTCTCGTTACTGAGGGCGTAGAAGGCTTCTTCAACTACGCGGAAAATTTCAGCGCGCCCCCGCGCGAATCAATGGTGGCGCAGAACTTCAACCCCGACCTCGATGCAGAGCGCTCAAAAAACTACGACCTTGGGGTGCGTTACTCAGGCGGCGGTGTCGATGCCTCATTCACTCTGTACTACATCGACTACCAGAACCGCATCCTGGAACTGACTTCGTTCGATCCCTTCCGAGTGGGTGAGAGCATCTTTGAAAACGTCGGCGACATCGAGACCCAAGGCGCGGAACTCGCGGTTTCCTGGTCACCGATGAGCAACCTTAAATTGGGCAGTTCGGTCACCTACAACAGCTCTGAGTTTCAGGACAACTACTACAGCGGTGTCACTGGCACAGGCGCGCCCCGTTTGGTCGAAGTGAAAGGCGAACAGGTCCCGGATACGCCCAAGTTCATGCTGCAGGGCTCTGTGAGCTATTACGAAGGTCCGTACTTCGTCACGTTGGATGGCAAGCACACAGGCAAACGCTATTCCGCGACCACAGGCGCTGAAAGCGTGCCGAGTTATGAGATTTTTGACCTGACCCTTGGCTATCAGGGCCGTGGAACCGGACCTTTCGCGAACCTCCGTTACCAGTTCAACATCCTCAACCTGTTCGACGAAGAGTACATGGCAGTCATCAACGAGGCGGAAACCTCAGGGTTGTTTATCCCGGGTGCACCAAGGACGTACTTCTTTACCGTACGGGCGGATTTTTGAGGCCATGGTGGGCGTTTCCCTGCTGCTTACTGGCACAGCATTTCAGTCACTTGGTCGGAGGTTTTTCGTCGATGGTTTGGTCTAACCCACAGGCGAGGCGGTTGTTCGCCAGATGCCTTAGCGGCACGGCGCTGTGCGTTGCACTCGCCCCCGCTGCTCATGCCGCCCAACCCGTTGAAGCGACCCTTGCGGTACAGCAGTCGATCGAGAGCGAAGCTGCCGCGTCGCAGGTGCGCATCGACCAATTGTCGGAGCAGACCCGCAACGCGCTGCTCGCGTACCGCCAGGCGGTGACAGAGGCAGATCGACTGGAGCAGTACAACGCCCAGCTGGAGCGGTTGGTGGCCTCACAGGAAGCAGAGGTTGATACGGTCAGGGGAGAACTGGAGGAGCTGGCCGTCGTACAGCGGGAGATCTTCCCACTGATGACCCAAATGGTGTCGGGGCTTGGGCAGTTTGTCAGCCTGGATCTTCCGTTTCTATCCCAGGAGCGGGTTGAGCGGGTAGACGAGCTGACGCAACTGATGAACCGCGCCGACGTTTCCACTGCCGAAAAGTACCGCAGGATTCTCGAGGCCTACCAAATCGAGATCGACTATGGCCGCACCCTCGAGGCGTATCGGGGCATTGTCGAGATTCAGGGGCAACCCGTCACGGTGGATTTTCTGCGGTTTGGCCGGCTCGCCTTGCTCTATCAGACGCTGGATCGAAACCAGACGGGTGCTTGGGACTCCGGTGCTGGTACCTGGGTGGCGTTGGCAGACCGCTACCGCCAGCCCGTCGCGAATGCTTTGCGCATTGCCCGCAACCAGTCGCCGCCTGATTTGGTCATGTTGCCTGTTCCCGCGCCGAAGGAGTTTGATTGATGTCGTTATCTTGTTTACTTGGCACCCGTTGGACTGGCCGATGGGCCGCGCTGGGTGCTTTGGCCATGTCCCTGGCTGTTGGCGCCGAGCCTCAGGCTGCCGGGTCGCTGCAGGAACTGTTGCAGTCCCTGCGCAGTGCCCGGGTCGAAGCGGCCCGACACAACCAAGAGCGAGAGGCGCGGTTTTTGTCTGAGCGGGATCAGCAATCGGCACTGCTTGATCAGGCGCGTGAGCGTCTGGCTGCCGCGCAAGCCCGAAGCGAGGCACTCAAGGCGCGCTACGACGCGAACGAAACCGAGCTGGCTGAGTTGGAAACCGACCTTGAGCAAAGCCAAGGCGACCTCGGAGAAATGTTTGGTGTGGTTCGCCAGGTTGCCGGCGACTTGGCTTCGATGCTGCAGTCCTCCTTGGTAAGCGCCCAGCTGCCAGAGAGCCGGCTTGAGTTCATGGAAGGGCTGGCCGAAAGCGACGTGTTGCCGTCCATGACCAAACTGGAGCGGCTGTGGCTGATCGCGACCGAGGAAATGACCCGGTCGGGCGAGGTGGCGCGCTTTCCAGCCACAGTCTATCGGGCCGATGGGACCGCGTATGACACCGAAGTGGTGCGGGCAGGCGTGTTCAATGCCATTGTCGATGACCGTTACCTGCAGTTCCTGCCCGAGAACCGCCAGCTGATGGAATTGCCGCGCCAGCCCCCAGGGCGGTACCGCGCGATGGCAGCAGACTTGTATGGGGCCGAATCAGGGAGCGTTGCCATGGGTCTTGACCCCTCCCGTGGCGCCATTCTTGGGCTTCTGGTGCGCTCGCCAAGTTTATGGGAGCGCATTCAGCAGGGCCGGTTGGTTGGCTACGTGATTCTTGCGCTGGGTGCAGTCGGGTTGCTGATCGCGGCTGAACGGTTTTTCGCCCTCGGCCGCGCGGGCTTGCGCATGAAGGCCCAGCAGAAAGACCTCGACCACCCGAACCCGTCCAACCCGCTCGGCCATGTCGTTGGTGTCTATCACGAGAGCCGCCACCTTGGCCTTGAACCTTTGGTCCACAAACTCGATGACGCCATTCTGCGCGCTTCGACAGGGTTTGACCGTGGATTGAGTGCGCTGAAGATTCTCGCTGCCGTTGCCCCCATGCTGGGCCTGCTCGGTACTGTCGTCGGAATGATCGATACCTTCCAATCGATCACCTTGTTCGGTACCGGAGACCCCAAGTTGATGGCAGGCGGAATTTCCCAGGCCTTGATCACCACCGTGCTGGGCCTGGTGGTCGCGATTCCGTTGGTCCTGCTACACAGTGTCCTGGCCACCCGCAGCGCCAGGCTTACTGCCACCATCGATGAGCAGGCCGCGGGAATGGTGGCCGAGCACGCCGAGGCGTACGCGCGCTCCAAGTCAACTGCTGCGGCGACCAAGTCCAGCGGAGGGGCAGCGGCCTGTGCTTGAGCTCTATCGTGGATTTCAGGATTTCATGCAGCAGGGTGGTCCGGTGCTCTGGCCGATTTTGCTCGCCACGGCGCTGCTCTGGGGGCTCATCCTCGAACGCTACTGGTACCTGTGGCGGGTGCATCCGAGGTTCGTTGCCGACCTGGTGACGCGCTGGCGACAACGCACAGATTTCGATTCCTGGTACGCCAACCAGATTCGCGCGGCGGGCGTTTCGCGTCTGGTGGTTCGCCAGGGCCAACTGTTGGGCGTGATCAAGACCTTGGTGGCGCTGCTGCCCATGCTTGGCTTGCTGGGCACGGTGACCGGCATGATTCGAGTCTTCGATGTGATGGCCGTGACCGGGACTGGCAACCCAAGGGCAATGGCTGAAGGGGTGTCGACCGCGACCATTCCGACCATGGCAGGGCTGTTTGGAGCACTGACAGGGGTGTATTTCAGCGTCAGCCTCCAGCAGCGTCTGGAGACTGAGCGTGGGCGAATCGATGAGCTGCTCGGCGCGGCCCGAGGGGAGGAAGCCTAGCCATGCGTCCAGCCAGAGCCCGAGGTGGGGATTCCGAAGCCGCCATCGACCTGACCCCCATGCTGGACATTGTGTTCATCATGTTGATTTTTTTCATCGTGACCACATCGTTCGTCAAGGAGACAGGGGTCGAAGTGCAGCGCCCCTCTGCGCAGAGCGCCGTGCAACAGGAGGGCGGCAACATCCTGATTGCCATTCGGCCAAACGGCGAAGTCTGGATGGAGAAGAAGCGGATTGACCTCAAGGCGGTTCGCGCCAATGTGGAGCGGATGCTGGCGGAGGCTCCGGAGTCTGCGGTGGTGGTGCTGGCAGACGCTGAATCCAACACTGGGGTGCTGGTTGAAGTGATGGACCAGGCGAAGCTGGCCGGAGCGCCTTCGATCTCGATCGCTGCCGAGCAGGGGTCGCGGTGACGGTCCGCTGGCTGCCGTTCTCCGGGGCTGGAGTCTGCGTCGCGCTGCTGGTGTTTTTGGTCATGCAGGCGATGATTCGCCCTGGGGATTTAAGCCGTGCCACCAGTCAAGAGCGGGTGGCCATCGACTTCACCCGCATGGTGCAGCCGGAAGCGACCAAGACAAAAGACCGCAGCCGTCCAGAGGAGCCGCCACCACCCGACAGGCCGCCACCGCCCCCGTCCATGGAGGTGCCGGTGGATGCCCCGGTGCCGCCAGCGCGCCTGCAAATGGACATCCCGCAACTCGACCTGCCCTTGGGGGTGGGTGGTGGACCCTACCTCGGTGGGGTTGCAGCGGCCCCTCAGCTGTCAATGGATGAAGAGGTGATCCCGGTGGTTCAGATCCCTCCGCAGTATCCAAGGCAAGCACTGCGGGCGCGGTTGGAGGGCCATGTCACCATGGAATTCACCATTGAGCCCGACGGCAGCGTGTCCGGAATCCAGGTGATCGAGGCAGAGCCACCGCGGGTATTCAATGCGGCCGCGGTGACCGCGCTGAGCCGGTGGAAGTTCAAACCGCGGATGGTGGACGGGCGTGCCGTGGCACGGCCTGCGCGTCAGACGATCAGTTTCAATCTGGAATAGCCGATGGCCTGTATTCGTTCCCTTCGCGCTCGGCTTGCTGTCTGCACTCTAATGATGGTGCTTGCGCCTTGGGTGTGGGCGGCGGCTCTGTCCGAGGCGACCCACCGGAAACTGACGGAGATCCACAACCAACTGGCCGAGGAGCAGTACTCGACGGCGGTTCAGGCGCTTGAACAGCTCATGGCGTCTGTATCTGGAGACGGCTATGCCACCGCAGTGGTGGCCCAGACCCTCGGGTATGCGCACCTCGGTCTGGAGCGGCCCGATGCAGCCATTGCCGCGTTTGAAACCGCCATCGCCCAAGAGCAGTTGCCGGCGCAGCCGACCGCAAACTTGCTGTATACCCTGGCACAGCTGCACTTGGCTGAGCAGCGCCCAGAGCGGGCCCTAAAGTACCTCGACCGCTGGTTTGCCTTGTTGGCCAGTGTCCCGCAAGAGCTGGCGCCGCCCACGCCCGAGGGCCACCTGCTGCATGCATCCATACTGCTGCAGTTAAAACAGACTTCGGCTGCGGCAACGGCGGCGGCACGGGCGATCGACCTCAAGGAAGACCCGCCCGCGTCCTGGTATCAGCTGCTCCTTGCGTGCCATTTCGAACGCAAGGACTATCCGGCAGCGGTAGATGTGCTCAAACGCATGCTCCTGCGGTGGCCGGATGACCCGCGCTATTGGCGCCAGTTGGCAAGTCTGTACCTTGCTTTGGAGCAAGACCAGGCGGCGCTGGCCACCTACTTTGTGGCCCAGAATCAGAACATGCTCGAAGGCGATTCCGATTTCCTCAACCTGGTGCGCCTTGCGGTGCACACGGGTGTTCCGGAACGGGGCGCACGCGTCCTTCAGGAAGCGCTCGTCACCGGCGCTGTGGCTTCCACTCCGGAGCACTGGGAACTTTTGGGCAACGCCTGGTACCAGGCCAAGGAGCTGGGCCCCGCCATCGCAGCCTTCGCTCGCGCCGCAGAGCAAGGCAAGGATGGACGCCTGTACCTGAGAATCGCGCGACTGGAGTACCAGCAAGGCCATTGGGCCGAGGCTGCGCAGGCGGCGGGCCAGGCCCTCGGCACCGAACGGTTTGGTGACCGCGGTCAGGCGCACCTGCTGATCGGGCTGGCCCGGTATGAACTTGGCGAATTCGACGCCGCAAAGGCCGCACTGCTGCAGGCGGCGGGCTTCGCAGCCACCAAAGCGAGGGCTGAGCAATGGCTTAGCCACCTGGAACGCACCCGATCCGAACGCACGTCCTGACCATGCGATCCGCCTGACCGTCCCCAAGGCAAGGGATGCGGGCTGCTGCTACGCTTACAGCAGCACAGCAGCAGGCGCTTGGTTGGATGGTGACCCGGTTGGCATTGCCTTCATGGACTTCGAGCAGGTGGCGGACCGTTTCGACGGTTCGGTGCCAAAGGTTCGCACGCGTTCTGCTCGCGTGCGTCTGGCTCACGTGCGCCTGGTGGGTCGGTGGTGCCCAGGCAGTCGAGCAGACCGCGCCGACCGGCCAGGACGTGCGGGTCGTTATCGACATATCAGGCAGCATGAAGCGCAACGATCCGCACAACCTGCGGATTCCGGCGGTCAACCTGCTGGTTGGCTTGCTGCCGCAGGACGCCACCGCAGGGATCTGGACCTTTGGGCGCTGGGTCAACATGTTGATTCCACATGGGCCAGCCACCGATGCGTGGCGCACCGATGCCCGCACCCGCGCGAAGGAAATCAACTCGGTTGCCTTGCGCACGCACATCGGAGCGGCCCTGGACGCCGTCGCCAGGGATTTGTCTCCCGCGGCTGCCGGACGCACCCACGTGATCTTGTTGACCGATGGCTGGGTAGATCTCGAAGAATCCGATGCGGTCAACGCCGCAGAACGCGCCCGCGTCTTGAACCAGGTTGTGCCGCGATTTGCCGAAGCCGACGTGGCCGTTCATACCATTGCCCTTTCTGACAATGCCGACCTCGATCTACTGAGAAAGATTTCTCGGGCAACCGATGGGTTGTCATTGATTGCTCCCGACTCCGATGCCCTGTTGCGGCTGTTTTTGCAGGTTCTCGAACAGGCAAGCCCAGTACCCGAGGTTCCGCTGCAAAACAACCGCTTTACAGTGGATGCATCCATCGAGGAGTTCACCGTGCTCATCATGCACCGGGAGGCGGCACCGCTATCCCCAGTGCGACTGCGTACACCGGACGGCGATACCTGGTCCAGCAACGACCACCCCGAGGGTACGCGCTGGCTTGCCGACCGTGGCTATACCCTTATTACCGTCAGCAACCCGCCGGCCGGAGAGTGGCATGCACTGGCACCTGAGAGTCCAGATCACCGTGTGCGGGTGGTCAGTGACCTGTCTTTGGAGGTGGAAGGGCTGCCGACCAGTCTGACCGAGCCTGCGTCCATCAATGGTGCCATGTGGTTGTCGGAGCATGGGCAGGTGCTGACCGATCCGGATTTGCTGCGCATCACCGAAGGGCGGGCGCAACTGCTTTTTGGCGGGCAGGCCCTTGCCGAGGCGCGGTGGAATGCAGCAGCCCCCTTGCCCGACGACGGACGCTTTGAATACACACTGGCTGGCATCAACGCTCCGGGACAGTATGAACTGCTGTTTCAGGTCGACGGAGGCACGTTTTCGCGGCAGCTGCGTCGATACCTTGACCTTTCCATTCCCGAGCTCGATGCCTTGATGCCCGTGCGCATCGACCCGGATGCATTTGAATTGCAGCGCACGCCTGTTGAGGGCGGGCAGCTGTTTCACCTGCGCGGTGAGGCGCCAGCGCTTGATTCGGCCACCCAGGTACAGGTGACGGGAATGCTCTACCAGCCGGGCGGCGCCGCAGTGGCGGTGGGTATGGCGCCGGTGCAGGCCGGGCCAGGAAGGCGGGAGTGGCGCTTGAAGCTGACCGCGAGCGACCTTCCGGAGGCAGGGCGCTATCGGCTTTCCGTGCGCCTTCGT
>DHQM01000120.1:27263-28007 GCA_002408105.1 Gammaproteobacteria bacterium UBA5338
TATCGGCTTGCCGTGCACATTCAGGCGCGCGCTGAGAATGGGGCCCCCTTGAACGTGTTCCCCGATGAAGCACGCTTTGAGCACCAGCTGCCATTGGCACCGATCGAACCCGAGCCCGAGATCGAGGTGCCCCCGCCCGAAGAGGCTGCGGCATCGGGCGGGTCGCTGCTGTGGATCACCGCGGGAGGCTTTGCCCTGCTGAACTTGGCGTGCATCGGGGTGGGATTCTGGGCTTACAGGCGGTTCATCGCCCGGCGAGACCAAGAAATGGCGGCAAGCCTGGCGGCTGGAACAACCGCAGCCGGCAGTCCGGCCGACGGCGAGAACGAAGCCAATGAAAGGGCCGCAGCGGCTTCGCAGGCCGACGAATCGGGTGCGGATCCGGACGCCGGCGTGATCGAGCTTGATGCGGAGACGGACGCCGAGCTTGATGAACCAGTGGATGACCAGGCCGTCGATGAACTGGTGGATGAGATCATCCGCGAAAACGCCGGCAAGACCGAGTAGCGCGCGCCCCCCGATTCTGCGCGGACGTCTGCTGCTGTCGGGGCAAAAAAACGGGTCCGGCGCGGACCCAGAAGGTCCACACCGAACCCGTCGGCTTCGAGGCTGGCCTTTACTGAGTCAGCTCTTGCTCAGTAAAGACCCCCTCAAACAGGGCGGTTGAAAGGTAGCGCTCCGCGGAGTCCGGCAGGATGACCACAATGGTTTTGTCCTGGTACGCCTCCTGGGCAGCGAGCCGGG
>DHQM01000120.1:28267-28463 GCA_002408105.1 Gammaproteobacteria bacterium UBA5338
TGGTACGCCTCCTGGGCGGCGAGCCGAGCCGCGACGGCGGCGGCGGCGCCACAGGAAATCCCCGCGAGGATGCCTTCTTCCCGCATCAGTCGGTGCGCGAACTCGATGGACTCCTCATTGGTAACCTGCTCGACCTGATCAATCAGGCTCAGGTCCAGGTTGTCGGGCACGAAGCCCGCTCCGATGCCCTGAATTT
>DHQM01000120.1:28767-28992 GCA_002408105.1 Gammaproteobacteria bacterium UBA5338
GGCGTTTTTGATCACCGAGGAGTCGGTTGGCTCCACCGCCACCGAGGTGATGGCTTTGCCTTGGGTGTGCTTGATGTACCTGGATACGCCCGTGATGGTGCCTCCAGTTCCTACGCCAGCAACCAGAACGTCGATGCCACCATCGGTGTCTCGCCAGATTTCTGGTCCAGTGGTGCTCTCGTGGATCGCTGGATTGGCGGGGTTCTGAAACTGCTGCAGGAGCAG
>DHQM01000120.1:29281-29481 GCA_002408105.1 Gammaproteobacteria bacterium UBA5338
AAGCGGTCCGGGTCGGATTCGGCGAGTTCCTGGGCCTTTTGAATGGCACCTTTCATGCCGAGCTTGGGGTCGGTCAACACCAGTTTGGCGCCCAATGCCTTCATGATCTTGCGCCGTTCAAGGCTGAAGCTTGCCGGCATGGTCAGGGTCAGGCCGTAGCCGCGCGCAGCCGCGACATAGGCCAGCGCGATGCCGGTGTT
>DHQM01000120.1:29744-33475 GCA_002408105.1 Gammaproteobacteria bacterium UBA5338
GCGCAGACGAAGGCCAGCGCGATGCCGGTGTTGCCGGAGGTGGGCTCGATCAACTCCATGCCGGGTTTGAGGCGCCCACTGCGCTCAGCATCCCACACCATGGCCGCGCCGATCCGGCACTTCACCGAGTAGGCGGGGTTGCGCCCTTCGATTTTGGCGTACACAGTCCCGGTGGTGACCCGGTTGAGCCGCACCAACGGGGTGTTGCCAATCGATAGGCTGTTGTCGTCAAAGACCTGTGCCATGGGACTGCTGCCATTGTTCGTGGGGTGGGTGACCGATTCAAGCCGAGCGCTGGGTTTGTTGTTCTTGTGCGGCTGCTGGCCGGTCATTGGTCGTATTCGAGGCTATTACGATGCCGTGCCCATGTCCATACCCATCCGAGGTCCGGGAGCGGCCAACGGTGCCTGCATCGCCCATGGAGTCGGCTTGAACTGCCCCAGTGTTCTGTTTAGAGTAATTTTTTTGTCCTCTTTCGATGCCCAGTTACGGTGCCCCCGCCATGAAATTTGAAGGTACAGAGTCCTACATTGCTACGCCGGATCTACAGATGGCGGTGAACGCGGCCATTGCTTTGCAGCGGCCATTGTTGGTCAAGGGAGAGCCCGGTACGGGCAAGACCATGTTGGCCGAACAGGTCGCCGAGTCACTCGGAAAACCCATCATTAAGTGGCACATCAAATCGACCACCAAGGCGCAGCAGGGCCTCTACGAGTATGACGCCGTCTCGCGGCTGCGGGACTCGCAGCTGGGTGACGAGCGGGTGCATGACATCCGCAATTACATTGTCAAAGGCAAGCTCTGGGAAGCCTTTTCCGCCGATGAGCAGGTGGTGCTGCTCATTGATGAGATCGACAAGGCCGACATCGAATTCCCCAACGACCTGCTGCTAGAACTCGATCGCATGGAGTTCTTTGTGTACGAGACGCAGGAGACAGTGAAGGCCCGGCAGCGACCGATCGTCGTGATCACCAGCAACAACGAAAAAGAGCTTCCCGACGCATTCCTGCGGCGTTGCTTCTTCCACTACATTGCATTTCCTGACCGCGCCACCATGGTGGACATCGTCAATGTCCACTATCCCACCTTGAAGCAGGAGTTGGTCAAGGAGGCACTGGAGGTCTTTTTTGACGTGCGCACGGTCCCTGGACTCAAGAAAAAACCCTCCACTTCGGAGCTGATCGATTGGCTGAAGCACCTGATGGCCGACGACATGCCGGAAGAGATCCTGAAGAACCAGGACCCGTCCAAGGCGATTCCACCCCTTTACGGTGCGCTCGTAAAGAACGAGCAGGATGTCCAGCTGCTTGAGCGCTTGGCCTTTATGCACCGGCGCCAGGGCCGGGGCTGATTGTGCTGATCGATTTCTTCACAACGCTGAAGCGACATCAGGTTCCGGTCTCGCTGCGCGAACTCCTCGACCTGCTCAGCGCCATGGACCACCGCCTGGTGTATGGCGACATCAACGACTTTTACTTTCTGAGCCGCGCACTCATGGTGAAGGACGAGTCGCACTATGACCGTTTTGATGTCGCGTTTGGAAAGTACTTCAAGGGACTGGACAACCTGGAAGGGTTGATCGGCTCGCTGATTCCCGATGACTGGCTGCGCAAGCAGTTTGAAGAGTCGCTCAGCGAGGAGGAAAAGAAAGAAATCCAGTCTCTCGGTGGGTTGGAAAAACTGATCGAGGAATTCAAGAAGCGGCTTGAGGAACAGGATGAACGCCACGAAGGTGGCAACAAATGGATCGGAACCGGCGGCACCTCGCCGTTCGGTGGCTATGGGTACAACCCTGAGGGCATGCGCATCGGTCAGGATGAAAACCGCAACTTCCGCGCCGTCAAGGTGTGGGAGGAGCGCCAGTTCAAAGACCTGGATGACACGGTTGAGCTGGGCACGCGGGACATCAAGGTGGCGCTGCGCCGGCTGCGAAAATTTGCCCGGTCGGGCGCCGAAGACGAGTTGAACCTCGACGACACGATTCGGTCCACAGCGCGCAACGGCGGGATGCTGGACCTTCGCTTTCAGGCCGAGCGCCACAACGCGGTGAAGGTGCTGATTTTCTTTGACGTTGGTGGCTCCATGGACCCCCATGTCAAGGTCTGCGAGGAGCTGTTTTCAGCGGTGCGCACCGAGTTCAAGCACCTGGAATACTATTACTTTCACAACTTCATCTACGAGTCGGTGTGGAAGAACAACGTGCGGCGGATGCAGGAGCGCATCTCCACCTGGGATGTGTTACACAAGTATTCGAGTGACTACAAGGTGATCTTTGTCGGCGACGCCACCATGGCCCCCTATGAGATCGCCAACGTTGGGGGCAGCATCGAGCACCACAATGAGGAGTCCGGGGCGGCCTGGATGGAGCGCTTCCGTGAGACCTACGAGCGCATCGTGTGGCTCAACCCCCAGCCCCAGGACACTTGGGAATACTCTTCGACCATCCACATGGTGGACCACCTACTGGACGGCCACATGTACCCATTGTCGCTGCGTGGCCTGGACGAGGCCATGGGCTTTCTGAACAAGTAGCCCGCGCTTATCCAGCCAGGCGAATTTCCGGCAACCTGGGTGCCGGCACACTGATCGACTCAGCTGGTGCCATCACCCGGGCTTCTCCGCGAACCACCGGTTTGCCACTGGGGCCAGACACCACACAGGACAGCACCACCTCTCTGCGGCGATCCCGCTTTTCGGTGACCTCCAATTGCACGTGAATGTCGTCCCCCAATTTGACCGGCCGCAGGAACTCCAGCGTTTGACCGAGGTACACCGACCCTGGGCCAGGGAACACCATTCCAATCGCTGCGGAAATCACCGCGGCGCTCCAGATTCCGTGGGCCACAGGCTCACCAAACGGCGTTGTGGCAGCGAATTCCGGGTCCAGGTGGACAGGGTTGCAGTCTCCCGAAGCGGCCGCAAACAGCAACAGTTCCCGTTGGGTGAAGCGGTGCCGGTGTTCGGCCCGGTCGCCGATGCGAATGTCATCGTAGGCTGTGCTGGTCAGCGTGGGCATGAGGATCCTTGGGCGGCAGGGGCTTCAGTGAGGCGCCATTGTAAGCGAGCCGGGGCAGAATCGGCACGGTCGTTGATTGCCGGTGGGGGCCTGCCATGGTGAGTCCGGCGCTGGAGTCGGTGCTTGAGCTGGAGGCCCAGCTCTCGGGGGTTCGCTCGGCGGACCTGCCGAAGCTTGAGGCGCAGCTGCAACGCATGCGGGTGCGCAGCGCCGCGGGGCAGCCCATCGACCGGCTGCTGTCCCGAGCGACTGAACTGGCAACGCGCTCGGTGCGCATGGTGCAGGAGAGGGCCGCGCGGATACCGGACCTCAGCTACCCGAGCGGCCTGCCGGTCAGTCAGCGTCGATCAGAGATCCTCGCGGCCCTGGAGTCGCACCAGGTGGTGATATTGGCCGGTGAGACCGGTTCGGGCAAGACCACCCAGTTGCCCAAACTGTGCCTGGAGATTGGCCGGGGACAGCGGGGCCTGATCGGCCATACCCAACCGCGCCGGCTTGCCGCGCGGCGCGTCGCAGAGCGGGTGGCGACGGAACTCGGTGAGCGCAGCGACCTGGTGGGTTTTCAGATCCGGTTTCAAGATCAGACCGACGACCAGACACTGGTCAAGCTGATGACCGACGGCATTCTGCTGGCCGAGACCCGGGCGGATCCGGACCTGCGCCGCTACGACACCCTGATCATCGACGAAGCACACGAGCGCAGCCTCAACATCGA
>DHQM01000120.1:33643-48940 GCA_002408105.1 Gammaproteobacteria bacterium UBA5338
TTTCTGCTCGGTTACCTGAAGCAACTGGTGCGCCGGCGCCCTGACCTCAAACTGGTCATTACCTCCGCGACCATTGATGTGGAGACGTTTTCCCGCCATTTTGATGGCGCGCCGGTGGTTGAGGTCTCGGGCCGCACGTATCCGGTGGAGGTTCGGTACCGCCCGCCGGTGGATGGGGACGATCCGCCAGACCTGCAGGCGGCTGTCCTGGACTGCCTCCGTGAAATCGATCGCGAACCGAGCGCTCAGGGCGACGCCAGAGACGTGCTGGTGTTTCTCAGCAGCGAACGCGAGATTCGGGAGGTCGCCGAGCACCTGCGCCGCGCGCAGCTGGCCCACACCGAGGTGCTGCCGCTCTACGCGCGGCTGTCCTATGGTGACCAGCGCCGCGTGTTCGCCCCCCACCAAGGACGTCGCATCGTGCTGGCCACGAACGTGGCAGAAACCTCGATCACTGTGCCCGGAATTCGCTACGTGATCGATCCGGGATTTGCCCGCATCAGCCGCTACAGCTACCGGAGTAAGATTCAGCGCCTGCCGATCGAGCCCGTGTCCCAGGCCAGTGCCGACCAGCGCAAGGGACGCTGTGGAAGGGTGGGGCCGGGTGTTTGCTTTCGGTTGTATTCGGAAGAAGATTTTCTCTCCCGCGCTCGTTTTACCGAGCCGGAGATTCAGCGCACCAACCTGGCAGCGGTCATTCTGCAGATGCTGCGGCTCAACCTGGGGGAGATTGAACGATTTCCGTTCGTGGATCCCCCGGACCCCCGCTTCGTCCGTGATGGGTTTCGTCTGTTGGTCGAGTTGGGTGCGGTCGATGGACGCCACCGCCTCACCCAGGTTGGACGTCAGCTCACCGAACTGCCTGTTGATCCCCGGATTGGCCGCATGTTGGTTGCCGCGGCAGAACTGAACTGCCTCAAGGAAATGCTCATTATTGCCAGCGCACTTTCGTGCCAGGACCCGCGCGAGCGTCCGGTGGACAAGCAACAGGCCGCAGACGAGCGGCACCGGCACTACGCTGACCGCAACTCGGACTTTGCCGGGTTCGTGCAGTTGTGGGGAACCCTGGAAGCCGAGCGCGAGGCCCTCAGCCAAAGCCAGTACCGAACCTGGTGCCAACGCAACTACCTCTCTTGGGTGCGGGTTCGCGAGTGGCGCGAAACCCACCGCCAGTTGCACCTGTTAATGCGTGAAGCGGGGCACCGCGAGAACGCAGAGCCTGCCGACTCCGCTGTACTGCACCGAGCGATTCTGGCTGGCTTGTTGAGCCACATCGGCCTGCACCACGAGGGGCAGGAATACCAGGCACCGCGATCCCGAAAATTCGCGATATTTCCGGGGTCTGGCCTGCGTGGGAGGCGCCCCAAGTGGGTGATGGCGATGGAGCTTGTCGAGACCAGCCGCCTGTTCGGACGAACGGTGGCCGGAATCGACCCGGCCTGGATCGAACCCATGGCGCGGCACCTCACCAAGCGCCACTGGTTTGAACCGCGCTGGGACCGAAAGCGAGGTCAAGTGGTGGCATCCGAACAGGTGACGCTGTACGGGCTGCCCATCGTGGCCAAGCGCAGGGTGAACTATGGTCCCCTTGATCCACCTGTTGCCCGTGAAATCTTCATTCGGGAGGCGCTGGTTGCAGGCGCCTACGACACCCCTGGGGAGTTCCTTGCGCACAACCGCGCCTTGGTGGAAGAAATCGAAGCGCTCGAGGAGAAGCATCGAACCCGCGACCTGCTGGTGAGCGACCAAATGGTGTTCGATTTTTACACCGAGCGACTTCCGGACGACGCATTCGATCGACGGAGCTTTGAAGCCTGGCGAAGCAAGGCCGAACGGACACGCCCAGACCTGTTGCGGCTGGACCGGGAACTGCTGCTGAAGGCGAAGGCGTCGGACGCCACCGGCGAGCAGTTTCCCGATGCTTTGATCCATGAAGGCGCCGCGTACCCGTTGCAGTACCGCTTCAGCCCCGGTGCAGTGGACGATGGGGTGACCCTGCGGATTCCGCTGGCGGTCTACCGGCAGATTTCCGAAGCGCGCTATGGGTGGCTGGTCCCAGGCATGCTCAGGGACAAGTGCATCGCGTTGCTCAAAGCGCTGCCGAAGGAGCTGCGCAAGCAGTTGGTGCCCATTCCAGATGTGGTGGACCAGGTGCTGGTCAGCGTGCCGCATGGCGCGGGCTCGCTCACAGCCGCACTGCGTCGCGCGGTTGCCGACCGAACCGGTGTCGACATCGAAGAGTCGGTGTTGTCCGAGCACGCAATCGACGACATTTATCGCATGCGCCTCGAAGTCACAGACGACCGAGGGCATTGCATTGGAGCTGGCCGGGACCCCGTGGCACTGCGCCGGCAACTGGACACCGATTTCCCGCCGGAAGCACCGGTGCCTTCGAACGAAAAGGAAGTCCCCTGGTCGAGCTCGGGGTACACCGACTGGGCCTTCGACGGGATGCCGGATTCAATCGAAGTGCAGCGCGGGGGGGTCCCGGTGCGCCTGTATCCCGCCATCGTGCCCGCCGACGAAGGAGTGGGGGTCGAGCTGTTCTCAACGCCTGGTCGGGCGGCCAGAGAAGGCATTGCTGGGGTGGTGCACTTGGTGAAGCTGCGCGCTGCGCGCAAGGTGCGAGACCTGCGCCGCAGCCTGCGGACCGACCAACAAACCCTGCTGCTGTTTGCGCGCTTGGCGCCGGATGTTGACCTGGTGGACCAGATCGTCGGCCGCGCCGTGCGGGGCTTGGTGGAGGACGCTGGGCCCCTGCCACGCAGCAGCAGCGAATTCGAGCACCGGTTGGCCCAAGTCAACCGAGGCGTGTTCGCACGTGCGCAGGAGTCGCTGGAGCTCGTCAGCGCCATTTGTGCGGCCCACCACCGGTTGCGCCTGCGATTGGACAAGCCGGTACCTGCGCCGTTGCAACCGAGCCATGCCGACGTGTGCCGTCAGCTCGAACGTTTGCTGGTACCTGACTTCGTCGAGCATACGCCCGATGTCTGGCTTGCGGAGTTTCCTAGGTACCTCGCCGCCGCGCTCTATCGGTTGGAGCACCTGCAGGGCAACCTCACGCGGGATCAGAGTTCCACCGACCTGCTGGAGCGGCTGTGGCAGAACTATGATCGATTGTCGCGCTCCGATGCGGTCCTCGACGAAGCGGCTCTGCTTGACTATCGTTGGCGGCTAGAAGAGCTGCGCGTGTCGCTGTTTGCCCAGCGACTCGGCACCCGAGTTCCAGTGTCCGAGGCACGGCTCGCCAAACAGTGGGCAGGGCTGGTCCGCGGCACCGGTTGACAATGCCGGCCGGCGGCGCACCGCAGGTTCCCGAACAACGAAAACAACAAGGAGAAACCCATGTCGGACAGCCGCCCTGTGGTGATCAGCGGAACTGGGCTCTACACTCCGCCGCAGGCCATCAGCAACGAGGACTTGGTTGACTCGTTCAACCGCTTTGTGCAGGCGCACAACCTGGATCAGGGCGGCGAAGGGACCGCGCCTGCTGAACTGCTTGAGCCGTCCAGCGTGGAGTTCATCGCCAAGGCTTCAGGCATTCGCCAGCGGTATGTGGTCGATCGCGAGGGAATCCTCGACCCGAACCGGTTGTGTCCAAAGATTCCCGAGCGCCCCAATGAGCAGCTGTCGGTGCAGGCGGAGATTGCGGTGCAGGCGGCGACCGGTGCTTTGGAGCAGGCCGGGTTGTGCGCGAGCCAAATCGATGCGGTGATTGTCGCCTGCTCCAACCTCCAGCGTGCATACCCGGCTGTGGCGATTGAGGTTCAGGCTGCGCTGGGTTCCGGTGGTTTCGCGTACGACATGAACGTTGCCTGCTCGTCGGCCACCTTCGGTGTGCAAGCGGCGCGAGACGCCGTGCGCAGTGGAACCGCACAACGCGTGCTGGTGATCAGCCCGGAGATCACATCGGGGCACCTGAATTTTCGTGACCGCGACAGCCACTTTATTTTCGGTGACGCCGCGACTGCGGTGGTGGTCGAGTCGGCCGGAACCTGCACGGCCGAGGCGCCTTTTGAAGTGTTGGATGGGCGGCTCTTCACCGAATTCTCCAACAACATTCGCAACAATTTCGGCTTTCTCAATCGGGCCGATGAAAGCGGCATTGGAGCAGCGGATAAGCTGTTTGTGCAGAACGGGCGCAAGGTGTTCAAAGAAGTGGTTCCCGCGGTGGCTGCGCTCATCCAGGCGCAACTCGACGACCTTCAGGTGCCGGTCACTGCCATCAAGCGGATGTGGCTGCACCAGGCGAACCTCAACATGAACCAACTGATCGCCCGCAAGCTGTTGGGGCGAGAAGCCAGTGCAGAAGAAGCACCGGTCATCCTGGACGAGTTCGCCAACACCAGTTCAGCAGGGTCAATCATTGCCTTTCACCGGCACCGGGCCGACTTTGCTTCTGGAGACCTTGGCATCATCTGTTCCTTCGGTGCAGGCTATTCGATCGGCAGCCTGCTGGTGCGCAGGCAGTAGCGGTTTCGGCCGGTCACTGCTCGTAGCGTTCGAGAAACCGGCCGAAACGCTCAATTGCCGTGGTCAGGAGCTCTTCTCCGGGCAGAAATACGATGCGCAGGTGCTGAGTATCGGGCCAGTTAAAGCCGCTGCCCTGAACCAACAGCACCTTTTCCTGGTTGAGGAAATCCAGCACCAGCTGCTGGTCGTCTCGAATGGGGTACAGCTCGGGATCTAGGCGAGGAAAGAGGTACAGTGCGCCCTGCGGTTTTACGCAGGAGACACCAGGGATTTCACAGATCAGTTGGTGCGCGAGGTCGCGCTGACGGCGCAGCCGACCGCCGGGCGCCACGAGGTCTTGAATGCTTTGGTAGCCGCCGAGGGCTGTCTGGATCGCGTACTGTGCCGGTACGTTGCTGCACAGGCGCATCGAAGCGAGCATGTCCAACCCTTCAACATAGTCTCCTGCACGGTGTTTGGCGCCGCTGATGATCATCCAGCCCGCCCGAAACCCCGCCGAACGGTAGGACTTGGACAAGCCGTTGAAGGTAACGCAGAGTAGATCCGGCGCCAGCGAAGCGAAGGCGGTGTGCTGGACCCCATCGAAAAGCACTTTGTCGTAAATCTCGTCCGCGAACACAATCAGGTTGTGGCGCCGGGCCAAATCGGCGATGCCTTGGAGTAGGGACTCTGAGTAGACAGCTCCGGTTGGGTTGTTGGGGTTGATCACAACCAGACCCCGGGTGCGCGGCGTGATGCGCCGCTCAATGTCGGCAAGGTCCGGGTACCAGTTTTCCGACTCATCGGTGAGGTAGTGGACGGGGGTGCCCCCAGCGAGCGAAACCGCTGCAGTCCAAAGTGGATAGTCCGGGGCAGGAATGAGCATTTCGTCACCGTTGTTGAGCAGCCCTTGCATGCTCATGACGATCAGTTCGCTGGCCCCGTTGCCGATGTAAATGTCATCGATGGAAACATCGGCGATGCCCAGGCGCTGGCACTCCTGCATCACTGCCTTTCGCGCTGAAAAAATCCCTTTCGAGTCACTGTACCCCTGCGCCTGGGGCAGGTTGTGAATGACATCCTGGATGATCTCGTCCGGCGCATCGAAACCGAAGGGCGCGGGGTTGCCAATGTTGAGCTTGATGATGCGATGGCCTTCCTCTTCCAACCGGTTGGCGCGGTGCAGCACAGGTCCGCGAATCTCGTAGCAGACGTCGGCAAGCTTGTGGGACTTCAGCACTGGGCTCATGATGATTCCAAACACAGGGGTGTGACGCCATTCTACTCCGCTGGGGGCAGATCCCGGAACACGAGGGCGCGGTGGCATCGAAGTGGTTCACCTTCTTTGCTCCGCGGTTCACTCGAGTGTGCCAGGCTCGGTGCCACAGGGTAGGATGGGGTCCAATTGAGCAGCCATTGGAGGTGACGTATGGCCGATCAGCGTGATGATGCTCCAGGTGAGGGCGCAGCGGGGCCCCCGAGCGGGCAGGAGGGGCGTCTGAGCCAACTTTCTCCAGCCGCGCGCAAGGTCACCCAGGAGCAGGGCACTGAGCCACCGTTTTCTGGGGCATATGTCGACCACAAGGCAGCTGGGGTGTACCGCTGTGTCTGTTGTGGCGCTGCGCTGTTTTCTTCGCAGACCAAGTACGATTCCGGCAGTGGCTGGCCCAGTTTTTGGGAGCCGATTGTGGCCGGATCGATTGGTGAGTCGGAGGACCTCAGCTTTGGGATGCGTCGGGTGGAAGTGCACTGCGACCACTGCGGTGCTCACCTCGGGCATCGGTTTGAAGACGGCCCCGATCCGACCGGCCAGCGCTATTGCATCAATTCAGTCGCGCTTGACTTTGAGCCGGACAAGGACTGATTTGCTGTCCGTTCAGCGGTCTTTCGCAGGTCCGGTCGCCCGCGCCGCCTCGACCGCGTTGCCGATGTAGGTCTGCGGGGTCAGAGCCAGCAGTGCCTGCGTTTGTTGGGGCGGAAGGCCAAGGGATTGGACGAAGACACGGATGTCCTCGGCAGTGATGGATTTTCCACGGGTCAGGTCTTTGAGCTTTTCGTAGGGCGAGTCGATGCCTGCAATGCGCATCACACTTTGAATGGGCTCTGCGAGCACCTCCCAGGCATGCTCGAGGTCCTGTGCGATGCGCGCCTCGTTCAGCTGAAGTTTTCCGAGGCCCTTCAACAGCGAGCGGTACGCGATGAGCCCGTGCGCGAACCCGACACCAAGGTTGCGGAGGACTGTCGAATCGGTCAGATCGCGCTGCCAGCGTGATATCGGCAATTTCTCGGCCAAGTGCTCCAACGTGGCATTGGCCACGCCCAGGTTGCCTTCGGCGTTCTCGAAATCGATTGGGTTGATCTTGTGGGGCATGGTGGAAGAGCCGATTTCTCCTGCCACTGGCCGTTGGCTGAAGTACCCGAGCGAGATATATCCCCACACATCCCGGCAGAAATCGATGAGAATTCGGTGCAGACGCGCGAAGGCGTGGGTCAGTTCGGCAATGTAGTCGTGTGGTTCGATCTGGGTGGTATAGGGGTTGTGGGTGAGCCCCAGGCCGGTCACGAATCGCTCCGCTGCCGCGGGCCAGTCCAACTCCGGGCAGGCCACCATGTGGGCGTTGAAATTGCCGACGGCGCCGTTGATTTTTCCAAGCAGCGGGACCGCAACGATCTGCTGGCGTTGGCGCTCGAGGCGGGCCACCACATTAGCGAACTCTTTGCCAACCGTGGTGGGTGACGCACTCTGGCCGTGTGTGCGGGAAAGCATGGGAACCGCGGCCATTTGCACCGCTTGAACACGCAGTGCTTCGATCACCTCGTCGACGATGGGCAGCAGCACGCTCCGCAATGCCTGTTGCAGCATGAGTGCGTGGCTGAGGTTGTTGATGTCTTCCGAGGTGCAGGCGAAATGCACCAGCTCCCGGTGTTTATGCAGCCCGATCTGTTCGGCAAAGCGTTCCTTCAAAAAGTACTCGACCGCTTTGACATCGTGGTTGGTGGTGGCTTCTATGGCCTTTACGCGCTGCGCGTCCTCCACGCCAAACCCGGCCACCAGCTGTTCCAAATGGGCCTCTGCGGCGCTGTCGAGTGCAGGGAGGGCCGTGAACTCGGGCCAATTGGATAGAAACTGAAACCAGCGCACTTCGACTGTGACGCGAAAACGAATCAACCCGAACTCGCTAAGAATCGATCGCAGGGGTTCGGTTTTGTCAGCGTAGCGACCGTCAATCGGTGACAGTGCGGTCAGCGGGCTCAGTTCCATGGGGGCTCCAATACAGTGGGTCGGGCAAAGGCTGCGGGTTGCAACCCTCAAAGACGCCCAAGCTGCGCGGCTGCCTGAGCGAGGTGGCGGCGGCGCAGCATCAGCTGCCAAAGGCTACCGCCGACCTGCTCCCAGAGCAGGGCGCAACGAACGGCTGCAAGCAGCAATGTGCGGATTTTGTCGGCAGTCGCATGCTGCTGCAAAAAGCGGCCGTCGCCGTTGATCTGGATTCGAAAATCCAGGGTGCTGAGGGTGTCTTGATACAGCCGAGAAAGGTTGGCGATCACTGAATCGTGCGTGGGTGACAGGTGATCGACCTGACGCTGCACATCGACCAACCGCTCCGAGATCAAGTTCAGCAGGTCATTGCGCTGGCGCAGCCGACGGCTCACTTGCCGCACTGCCAATGCATATTTGAGTGGTACTGCGTGTTCGCGTCGCTGGTGTCGATCCAGAACGGCCAACAGCAGCCGCACGCCGCGTTGGACCGCCTGCAGGTCGCCAAACACCGCCAGGGTGTCCGGTGGATCAGTGGCGAGAATGGCGTGCACCGCCGTGTCCAGTGTGGACTGCTCGACCATCCCGGATCGGGCCAGACGATCCACGCCCTGCAGCTGCTGCAACACGCCGGCGAGGGCAAGGGCCTGTTGGGTGTCGCGGTCCATCAGGCGCTGCCCACCTGCGTGCACGCGCTGTTATGGGGCTCGCGGGAAGCGATCATGCCGCCACCGAGACAGCAGTCGCCGTCGTAGAACACCACGTATTGGCCCGGCGTAACCGCTCGCTGGGGGCGCTCGAACTGGACCCGAAAGCCACTGGCCAAGGGTTCGATGACGCAGCCCTGGTCGGCCTGGCGGTACCGGGTCTTGGCTGTGACCCGCTTGGGCCAGTGTTCGGGATGCATGCCAATCGAGTGGATCTCGCTGGTGGTGAGCGCGCCACTGTAGAGCGCGGGGTGGGTGCTTCCCTGGGCCACGATCAAGCGGTTGTGCTCCAGGTCCTTGTCGACCACGTACCAAGGCGCATCGGTGGACCCGGCCACACCACCGATGCCGAGGCCTTGGCGTTGCCCCAAGGTGTAGTACATCAGCCCCTGGTGGGCGGCGAGTCGCGTGCCCTCAAGGTCAACGATGTCACCGGGCTGTCCCGGCAAGTAGCGCCTTAGGAAGTCCCGGAACCGGCGTTCGCCGATGAAACAGATGCCGGTGCTGTCCTTTTTGTTCGATGTGCCGAGCCCGGCTTGCAGAGCGATGGCGCGCACCTGAGGCTTGTGCAGGTGCCCCAGAGGAAACAACACCTGCTCAAAGGCACGGCCGGAGACGGCATGGAGAAAATAGCTCTGGTCCTTGTTGGGGTCGAGCCCTTTCATCAGGATTTGCCCCTGGCCGTCGCTGGCCGGTTGCAGCCGCGCATAGTGTCCGGTGGCGATGAAGTCCGCTCCGAGTCGGGATGCGTGATCGAGAAACACCTTGAATTTGATTTCGCGGTTGCACAACACGTCTGGGTTGGGTGTGCGGCCCGCCCGATACTCGGTGAGGAAGTGAGTGAATACATTGTCCCAGTACTCACCGGCAAAGTTGGCGACTTCCAGCGGGATGCCGATGCGTTCGGCCACTGCGCGGGCGTCCGCCAGATCCTGACGCGCTGTGCAGTACGGGGTGCCGTCGTCCTCTTCCCAGTTTTTCATGAACAGGCCGATCACGTGGCACCCTGCGCGCTGGAGCAACCAGGCTGCGACCGAGGAGTCGACTCCGCCAGACATGCCCACCACGACCCGGGCGCCGGCAGGCAGCACCGGAGTGGTGTCGTTGGCGGGCAGATTGGGCTGGGGTAGGTTGTGGTTTGTGGCTTGTTTCACGGCGGTCGATGGGCCGCGAGGACGCAGTGGGTCAGCGTGGCCGGAAGTGCTAAACGCGCCATTTTAGCTGGCTTTGGTTCCCGGTCCTAGGCTTTGTGCGGGTGCTCGTAGATCAGGTCAAGCGGATAACGCTTGCCCGCAAGGTAGTCATCAATGCTGCGCATGATGAGGGGGCTCCGAAGCGGCGCGGGCGGGCTCTCGAGTTCGGCGCGGCTCAGCCAAAGCGCGCGGATGATGGCCTCGTCGAGCGGGCGCTCGGATTCCTGACGCAATGCCTTGGCCACGAAGCAGGTGCGGTGGTAGGTGACGCCGTTGTACTTGGAGCAGTAGGTGTACAGGCCGAGCAGGAATGTCGGCTGCACGACCCAGCCGGTTTCTTCAAGGGTTTCCCGGACCAGGGCATCGGCCAGGGTTTCGCCGGGTTCGATGTGGCCGGCGGGTTGGTTGATCACCCGCTGGCCGCCGGCGGTCTCTTCGACCAGCAAAAACCGGCCGTCCAACTCGACCATTGCGGCGACCGTGGCGTGGGGGCACCAGCGCATGGGGTTTGCGTCTCCTGATGGTTTCTATGTCAGTGGATCCCGGGGGCGGTCTTCTCCTGGCCTGGGCCTCAGCGCCAGTCCATGGTTCCAAATCAAAGTGTATAGTAGCTTGTCCCGCCCGGAGACCATTTATGACGAAGTTGACGCACCTTGATGACCATGGTTCTGCACGAATGGTCGACACCACGGAAAAGGCGATCTCGGTGCGGGTGGCCAAAGCATCGGGCTGGGTGAGCATGCGCCCCGATACACTGCAATTGATCGCAGCGGGAGGCCACAAAAAAGGCGATGTGCTGACGGTTGCTCGCATCGCTGGCATTCAAGCCGCCAAACGGTGCGCCGACCTGATTCCTCTCTGCCATGGTTTGCCATTGTCGGGTGTGGACATCGATTTCGATCTTGATTTCGGTCAGAACCGGGTTGGCATCGTCGCATGTTGCCGCGTACGCGCTCAGACAGGCGTTGAGATGGAAGCGCTGACTGCCGTCTCGGTGGCGGCCCTGACCATTTATGACATGTGCAAGGCGGCGGACAAGGGCATCGCCATCAATGGTGTCCGGTTACTGGAGAAGACAGGCGGGCGCAGCGGAACTTGGCGTGCGCCCACGGGTGCGGACGGGGAGCTTGAGTCCGGAATCCGCTGATGAAGGTGCTGTTTTTTGCACAGGTGCGCGAAGCCCTCGGGCACAGCGTGTTGGATGTGGACCTCCCGGAGGATGTGCGCACGGTGGATGCGCTGGTGCGGTACTGTGTGGCGGCGTTCGGCGAGCAATGGGGCCACGTATTGGATGAACGGCGGGTGTTGGTCGCGGTCAATCAGGAAATCGTCAATTATCTCGCGCCCATTTCCAATGCGGACGAGGTTGCGTTTTTTCCGCCAGTGACTGGGGGCTGAGGGTGTTCGAGGTCCAGGTTCAGACCGAGGATTTTTGTGTTCAGGAGGTCCTTGACGGGCTCTTGCGGCATGCTCCAGGTGTCGGGGCGGTCACGCACTTTATCGGCATTGTGCGCGAGCAAGACGCCACCGGGCCCATATTGGAGATGCACTTGGAGCACTACCCTGCGATGAGCCGCAAGGCGCTCGGCCAGATTCTAGACGAAGCGCAAGAGCGATGGCCCATCCGGGCAGCTGTGGTGATCCATCGGGTCGGGTCGCTCAAACCGGGCGAACAAATCGTTCTGGTTGCGGTGGCCACTGACCACCGGGGTGATGGGTTCGCTGCCTGCGAATACCTAATGGACCAACTCAAGACCCGCGCACCTTTCTGGAAAAAGGAAACCACGCCGGGTGGCGCGCGCTGGGTGCAGGCGCGTCAAAGCGACGAGCGGGCGGCGGCTCGCTGGGACTCATGACCGGGATGGCCGGGACCTGCGCCGCTTTGCGACGCTTCTAGGGAACAGGCCAATCGTCCGCCAGCACCCCGGCTCAAGCCCCTCCAGGTCCCATTCTCCGATGCGGTGACGCACCAGCCTCAGCGTGGGCAGGCCGACCGCTGCGGTCATGCGCCGCACCTGCCGGTTGCGCCCTTCACTGATCACCAATTCCACCCAGCTGGTGTGGGCTCGACTCACTGGCACTGATCGCGGCCCCAGGGGCGGACCGAGCAGCGGCCTGGCCGCCAGCGCTCGCGCCGGGCCGTCGTTCAGCCGCACCCCGTCCAGCAGTTGCTGCAGCTGCGTGGCGTCGGCATCTCCCTCGACTTCGACCCAGTAGTGCTTGCGCATCTTGTGCTTGGGGTGGGTGATTTGGTGCTGCAGCTGTCCATCGTCCGTCAGCAGCAGCAAGCCTTCTGAATCCCGGTCGAGCCGTCCCGCTGGGTACAGGTCTGGCAATCGGATGTAGTCTGCAAGGGTTGCGCGGTCTGCGCCCCGGTCAGTGAATTGAGACAGCACCCCGAAGGGCTTGTGGAAGAGAAGCAACTGAGCCATGGGTTTGTAATAGAACTACAGCTTGGGGTGGGGAACTGGGGTTGCTCTGGTATAATCGCGCCAAGTCGAGCGCGTGACCAACGCGCTTAAAAGGCTCGCCAAAAGCGGGCATCGCCTGTGCTGGCTCAAATCTGCCCTGGATACAGAAGCATGATACGGGTCAGCCTTGGAAGGGAGTTAGTAGCTGATGGGTTATCAGAAGATCTTGGTCCCAAAAGATGGGGAAAAAATAACGGTCAACGCAGATCTTTCTTTGAACGTACCCAACCATCCGATCATTCCTTTCATCGAGGGCGACGGCATCGGCATCGACATCACTCCGGTAATGCGCAAGGTCGTGGATGCAGCGGTTGAGCGGGCCTACGGATCCAGGCGTGCACTGGCCTGGATGGAAATCTATGCCGGCGAAAAGGCCACTCGGGTCTATGGGCAGGATGCATGGCTGCCTGAGGAGACTTTGGAAGCACTCACCGAGTACTCGGTGGGCATCAAGGGCCCCCTGACCACCCCGGTGGGCGGTGGCATTCGTTCGCTGAATGTTGCGTTGCGTCAAGAACTGGACCTGTACGTGTGCATGCGCCCAGTACGCTGGTTCAGAGGTGTGCCGAGCCCAGTGCTTGCGCCCGAAAAAACCAACATGATCATTTTCCGTGAAAACTCCGAGGACATTTACGCGGGCATTGAGTGGGCGGCAGATAGCGAAGACGCAAAAAAGCTGATCCGTTTCCTGCAAGAAGAACTCGGCGTGACGCAAATCCGCTTTCCCGAGCAGTGCGGCATTGGGATCAAACCGGTGTCGGAAGAAGGAACCAAGCGGCTGGTGCGCAAGGCTGTACAGCACGCGATCGACAACGACTTGCCTTCTGTGACGCTGGTGCACAAGGGCAACATCATGAAGTTCACGGAAGGTGCCTTTAAAGACTGGGGCTATGAGCTGGCGCGGGACCGATTCGGCGCTGAGCCGCTCGACGGTGGGCCCTGGCACCAGTTTACCAACCCCAAAACCGGCCGCTCGATTGTCATCAAAGATGTGATTGCTGACGCTTTTTTGCAGCAAATCCTGATGCGCCCGGAAGAGTACAGTGTGATCGCCACCCTGAACCTCAACGGAGACTACATCTCCGACGCTTTGGCCGCAGAAGTCGGGGGCATCGGTATAGCGCCGGGTGCCAACATCGGCGGCAGCGTGGCTGTCTTTGAAGCCACCCATGGCACGGCCCCGAAATACGCCGGACAGGACAAGGTCAATCCAGGCAGCATCATCCTTTCTGCCGAAATGATGTTGCGCCACATCGGATGGGTCGAATCGGCCGACCTGATTTTGAAAGGCATGGAAGGGGCCATCGAGGCGAAAACCGTCACCTATGACTTTGAGCGCTTGATGCCCGACGCCACCTTGCTGAAGTGTTCCGAGTTCGGCGATGCGGTCATCGCCAAAATGCACTGATACCGAGCAGCGGAGGGCTTGCCGGGCTCAGGCGGGCTCTTCTGCAACCCGGCGAACTGAGTGGGACGACGCGTTTGCCGCGTTTTGAGTCGGCGAAAGTTGTCCACCCTCTGAATCGGCAGACGGCATGATCTCGGTCGCGTGGTACCCCTTTGGCCCCTGGGTGATGATGAAATTCACCCGCTGGCCCGCCTTCAGCGTCTTGTAGCCGTCCATCTGGATGGCCGAGTAGTGTGCGAACAGGTCCTCGCTCCCTCCATCTGCGATGATGAAGCCATACCCCTTGGCATTGTTGAACCATTTGACTCGGCCGGCTTGAACTGTGCTCATGCCCGATTCTCCCGTTATTTTCATTGTTGTGGAGATCTTTGCGGGTGGGTTCTCTGGGACCCTCACTGCAGCCATCCATTGGTGCGTGCTGGAACCGCTGGAATACTTGCTATAGGCAACCATCTAGGCCCGCACCGGCAACGCTAATGGATCGCCGCCTGCAAATCAATACTGGGCGATCCGTCTCGCTGTAGGGATCGGTTGTTCGAGCCATCTGAGCCCCAGACCACTGGTTCAGACCGCTCCGGCAGCGCTATCATGGCCGTGAGCAGCCGCGGGGCGTCGATTCAAAGCCTTCGTGCGCCACCCCTTGTATTCCTTTGAACTGGCGCAAATGTTAGTCAGTTCGACACCAACAACGGAGTTCGCATTGTGTCGCTGAGTCCGCGACTTTTCGCTCGCATTGAGCATCCAACCGCTGTGCAGCGAGGCCTTCTGCGGTCGGATTTTTTTGAGCTAGTCTTTAGTGGGAACGGTGAGGGCGCGGACACAGATGGACGCATTGGGGACCTTGCGGTTGAATCCGCAAAGCCCAAGCTGAAACCGCCATCCATGTACCGTGTCGTCATGCTCAATGACGACTACACGCCCATGGAATTTGTCGTCGAGGTGCTGCAGATGTTCTTCGCGATGGGGCGAGAACAGGCAACCCAGATCATGCTGGCGGTACACACCCAGGGACGCGCAGTCTGCGGGGTGTTCACTCGAGATATCGCTGAAACAAAAGCAGCGCAGGTCAACCAATATGCGCAGGAAAATCAGCACCCCCTGCTCTGTGAAATTGAACGGGTGGCCGACTGAGCTCCAGCGTCTAGAAGGGGTAAGGTAGAAGTATTATGCTCAGCCGAGAGCTCGAACTAACGCTAAACAAGGCGTTTAAAGATGCCGCCTCCAACCGTCACGAGTACATGACGGTGGAACACCTGTTGCTGGCGCTTCTGGAAGACGAGGCCGCCCTGGATGTGTTCAAAGCCTGCGCTGTCGACGTGGACACGTTGGCCAAAGAGCTTGCTGAGTTCATTGAGGGCACCACACCGAAGTTCGCGGATGCATCGAGTGAGCGTGAAACCCAGCCGACGCTGGGGTTTCAGCGTGTGTTGCAGCGTGCGGTGTTCCATGTGCAGTCATCCGGCAAGCGTGAAGTCAGCGGAGCCAATGTTCTGATCGCGATTTTCAGCGAGCAGGAAAGTCAGGCGGTCTACCTGATGAAACAGCAGCAGCTTGCGCGGATCGATGTGGTCAATTACATCGCCCACGGCATTTCCAAGCTGTCTCGCCACCAGGAGCAGGTCGACTCAGGTCCTGCGGCTGCAGAGGACGATCGCAGCACAGCTGAATCCGGTGCCCAAAAACCGCTGGAAGCCTATGCCACGAACCTCAACCAGCAAGCCGCCCAAGGCCGCATTGATCCGCTGATCGGGCGCGATCCGGAAGTGTCGCGCGTGGTCCAGATTCTCAGTCGCCGGCGCAAGAACAA
>DHQM01000120.1:49224-58304 GCA_002408105.1 Gammaproteobacteria bacterium UBA5338
CCGCTGCTGGTCGGTGAGGCGGGGGTGGGAAAAACTGCAATTGCGGAAGGCTTGGCCAAGCGCATCGTTGACGAAGACGTTCCCGATGTGATCGCCGAGTCGGTGGTGTACTCCCTGGATCTGGGTGCGCTCTTGGCCGGTACCAAGTACCGCGGTGATTTCGAGAAGCGCTTCAAGGCACTGCTGGGAGAGTTGCGTCGCCAACCCCACGCGATTTTGTTCATTGATGAAATCCACACCATCATCGGTGCCGGTGCGGCTTCCGGCGGGGTCATGGACGCCTCGAACCTGCTGAAGCCGCTGCTCAGCAGTGGTGAGCTTCGCTGCATCGGTTCCACGACGTTTCAGGAATATCGCGGTATTTTCGAAAAAGATCGGGCGCTTTCTCGTCGCTTTCAGAAGATTGATGTGACTGAGCCCACAGTCGCGGACACCGTAAAAATACTCAAGGGCCTGAAGACCCGATTCGAGTCACACCACGGGGTGCGCTACACCCAAAACGCGCTGCAGGTGGCCGCGGAACTTTCGGACCGTTACATCACCGAGCGCCACCTGCCTGACAAAGCGATCGACGTCATCGATGAGGCGGGCGCCGCCCAGCGGCTGGTCGCGCCGAGTCGACGCAAGAAGGTGATCAGCCCGACTGAGATCGAAGCGGTCATCGCCACCATGGCGCGAATTCCGCCGAAAAGCGTTTCCAGTTCGGACAAGGACCTGCTGCGCAACCTTGAGCCGAACCTGAAGCGAGTGGTGTTCGGGCAGGATGAAGCCATCACCGCGCTGGTCACCTCCATCAAGCTGTCCCGCGCGGGCCTCAAGCCGGTTGAAAAACCGATTGGTTCGTTTCTCTTGGCTGGCCCCACTGGGGTTGGGAAAACCGAAGTGAGCCGTCAGCTGGCGATGGCCCTCGGCATTGAACTGATTCGGTTCGACATGTCCGAGTACATGGAGGCCCACACCGTGTCGCGCCTGATCGGTGCGCCCCCAGGCTACGTGGGCTTCGACCAGGGTGGACTGCTGACCGAGGCGATCAACAAGCACCCGCATGCGGTACTGCTGTTGGATGAGATCGAAAAGGCACATCCGGACGTGTTCAACATCCTGCTGCAGGTGATGGACCATGGCACCCTCACCGATAACAACGGTCGCCGTGCAGACTTTCGCAATGTCATCTTGCTGATGACCACCAACGCCGGTGCCACTGAGGCGAGCCGCGCCTCGATCGGGTTCAGCCACCAGGACCACAGCACCGATGCAATGGAAACCATTCGCAGGATGTTTTCACCCGAGTTTCGCAACCGGCTCGACGCCATCGTGCAGTTTGCCCCACTTTTGCCGGCGGTGGTCACCACCGTGGTGGACAAGTTCATCACCGAACTGCAAGCCCAGCTGGATGACAAGAAGGTCACCATCGAGGTGGACGAAGCAGCTCGGGCGTGGCTGGTTGCCAATGGGTACGACGAGAAAATGGGGGCACGCCCCATGCAGCGGCTGATCCAAGAGCAGATCAAAAAGCCGATGGCTGAGCTGGTGCTGTTCGGAGAGTTGTCCCAACAGGGTGGGACGGTGCGCGTGACTTGTGAGGAGGATGCGCTGAAGCTGGAGGTTGTCGCTGCGACTGCGGTTCCTTGACGGCCTCGCAGCGGCCTTTAGCGCTCTCTGAAGACGATGCGGCCTTTGGTGAGGTCGTAGGGCGTCAGTTCGACCCGCACCCGGTCCCCGGTCAGAATGCGAATGTAGTGTTTGCGCATTTTGCCTGAGATGTGGGCGGTGACCACATGTCCGTTGTCCAGCTTGACCCGAAACGTGGTGTTGGGCAGGGTGTCGACCACCTCACCTTCCATTTCGATTGATTCTTCTTTCGCCATACGTGCGCGTACCCCATGCACTGCGGAATTTGAGGCGGCGGATTGTGCCGCAATTCGCGGGGCAAGGCAAAGTGTGGCTGAGCGGTGCGCCAAGCGATCAGGTCAAGGGGACCCAGCGGTCTTCGATCAGCAGTTCGATGGGGCGGTAATTCAGCTTATACCGCATTTTGTCGCAGTCGCGAATCCAGTAGCCCAAGTACAGGTAGGGGAGCCCCAGTTCCCGGGTCAATTCGATCTGCTGCTGAATCGCCCACACACCAAGCCCACGCTGCGCATACTGGGTGGAGAAAAAGGTATACACCGCAGACAGGCCGTCATCGAGCCGGTCAACCACGGCGACACCGATGAGGTCATTGCCCGCCCGCAACTCCAAGAACTGGGTGACACACCAATCGTTCAGTAGAAACGACCGGTACTGCTCACGGCTCGGTGGGAACATGTCGCCATCTGCGTGACGTGAATGGATGTAGTCCTCGTACAGGCGGTAGTGGCGGACGGTGTCGATGTCGTCCACCCAATGAATCGACAGGTCTGCATTGGCGGCGAGGTTGCGCCGCTGGCTGCGGTTGGGTTGGAAGCGCTCCACCGGAATGCGCACCGCGATGCAGGCTTTGCAGTCAGCGCAACTGGGCCGGTAGACATGGTTGCCGCTGCGCCGAAAGCCGACGAGAGAGAGGCGCGTGAGCAGCCCCGGCGTCATGGGTTGCTCGGGGTCCACAAACACCGAGGTTGCCTGGCGGTCGGGCAGATAGCTGCATTCGTGTGGCAGCGTGCTGTACAGTTTGATGCGCACCCGGCTCGTCATTTGGCGTCCCAGTCGGTGAGCGGCAGTGGTTGTTGATGTCGCAGTGCCGCCCAGTCGACCACTGAGCGGTCGCGCCGGCACATCACTTCAAGCATACGACAAAACTCAGTGCGGGGAATTTCCCGTGCCCCAAGGTGTGTCACGTGGGGGTTGGACATCTGGCAATCGATGACCGTGCCGCCAGCGTCTCGCAAGGTCTTCGCCAATGCGGTGAACGCCAGCTTGGACCCGCCGCTGCGGCGACTGAACATGGATTCGCCGAAAAAACAGCGGTCCAGCGCCACTCCATACAGACCGCCGGCCAATTCCCCCTCGTACCAGACAGTGACGGCATGCGCATGGCCAGCCTCGTGCAGGCATTGATACGCTGCACGCATTTCTGGGGTGATCCAGGTGCCTGCTTCGCCCTGCCTCGGGCCTGCGCAGGCCTCAACCACCCCGGCAAAGTCGTGGTCGAACCGGACCGTTGCACCGCTGCGCCGCAGCAGCTTGCGAAGGGTGCGGTTTGGCGCCCAGTGTTCCAGGTCAACGATGGCCCTGGGGTCTGGGGACCACCACAGGATGGGCTGATCGGCCTCGTACCAGGGAAAGACCCCTCGCCTATAGGCCTCCAGCAGGCGTGGCACGGACAGGTCTCCGCCCACAGCCAGTAGACCATTGGGTTCTTCCAGTGCGCAGCCCACTGGCGGAAATTCGGCGTGGTCGTCGGCGAGGTAGTGGAGGGAAGACATCGATTGCGAAGGCTGTTAGAGACGGCGTCGTCGCGCCGGCCTGACCACAGGGTAGCATTTTGAAGCCGGTGGCACTGCGCCTGGAGTACGCGCTGCCCCAGGGGCTCCGAACGGGCCCGCGCAGTGCGCCAGCAAAGGGGTGCCTGGTCGGGTATGCTTGGCCACTGCCCCCAAGCAGTATCGTGGCTGAAATGCAGCCCAAGACGATGCGCGGCTTGGGTTGACGATTCCACTGTAGACATGTTCAAGGCGCTGATTGTGCGTACCAAGATCCTTGCGGTTGTATTGTTGGTCGCCGTGGTGCTTGGCTGGTGGGCCTGGCGCGGATCGGCTCCGCCACCGGACGGGCCTCAGCTTGGAGCGGGGCCATCCGCTGTGGCGGTGGCCGCGCGCGGTGTACGGGTCGCGCCCATTGCCGAAATCCTGACGTTGACCGCCAGCGTGCAGCCGGCTGAGCGGATCTCAGTCGCCACCCAGGTGGGGGGACGTGTCGAACGCGTCGCGGTCCGCTTGGGCGATTCGGTCGAACAGGGCCAGGTCGTGGCCTGGCTTGACGACGAGGAACGGGCGACCCAGGTCGAGCAGGCGCGGGCAGAGCTCGCGGTGGCCAATGCACAGGTCGAGGAGGCTGACAGTTCGCTGGAGCTGGCTGAAACTGAGTTCAAACGGGTTCAGGCCCTGCGCCAACAGCAGGTGGCGTCCGAGGCCGAGCTGCAGCAGGCGCAGGCCGAACTTGCCGCAGCCCGGGCCCGTAGGGCCCTGGCTCTGGCACAGGTGAAACAGCGCCAGGCCGCCCTGAGTGCAGCCGAACTAACGCTCAGCCACACGCAAGTCCGCGCCCAATGGGAAGGCGAAGACACCACCCGGTGGGTCAGCAGCCGGCTTGTGGATGCGGGTGCGATCCTCACGGCCAACAGCCCTGTGATCGAACTGATCGACATGGACCCACTGATTGCTGTGGCAAGCGTTTCCGAGCGGGACTACGTGCGCCTGAGGAACAAACAGGCGGCGACGGTTTCCAGCCCTGTCTTCCCTCGCACCACCTTTCAGGCGCGCCTCGTTCGGCTGGCGCCCGAGCTCGACGAAGCGAGTCGCCAGGCCCGCATTGAGTTCGAGGTCGACAACCCCAGCCAGCAGTTGACCCCTGGCATGTTCGTGACCCTGCGGGTGGTGCTCGACCAGGTCTCCGAGGCCATCCAGATTCCCCAGTCGGCTGTTGTGCGTCGCGAGGGGCAGGTCGGCGTATTTCGTCTCGACGACGCGGGCACGTCGGTCGAGTTTGTCGCCCTTGATACAGGCATCGAGACACGGGACTGGGTTGAAGTGCGGTCACCGGCGTTGACTGGCCGCGTTGTGACCCTGGGCCAGCACCTGCTGCGCGATGGTTCTACGGTTCGGGTCACTGAGACGACAGAGGCTGCTGCCGAATGAACCTGGCGGCCTTTACTGTCCGCCGGCCGGTGTTCACCCTCATGGCGGTACTGATCGCCGTGACCTTGGGTTTGATCTCATTGTCGCGGTTGCCGATCGACCTGATGCCCGAGCTGACCTTTCCCACGCTCAATATTTCGACCAGCTACGAGAACGCCAGTCCGCAGGAAGTCGAAGAGTTGATCACCCGGCCGGTCGAGCGCGCAGTGGCTGCCGTGCCAGGTGTTGAAGAATTGAGTTCGACCTCCAGCGAAGGCGTGAGCAGCGTCTCGATTCGGTTTACCTGGGACACCGACCTCGACGCCGCCGCCAACGACCTACGAGACCGCCTCGATCGCATTCTCGATGACCTCCCAGAGGACATTGAACGCCCCCAGTTGCGCAAGTTTGACCCCTCCGCGTTCCCCATCTTGATCATCGGAGTTGCCAGCGACCTCGATCCACTGGAGCTGCGTCAACTCATCGACGAGCAGCTCAGTTACCGCGTCGAGCGTCAGCCGGGCGTCGCGTCCGTGGACGTTTGGGGTGGGCTGGAGCGTGAAATTCAGGTGCGCGTGGATCCGGCGCGGCTTGCCGCCACGCAGGTTTCCCTGGATGAGGTGCGCAGCGCCATTCGCGATGCCAATGTCAATGTGCCGGCCGGTGAGCTGGAGGAGGGCGTCAGTGACATCCGCCTGCGCATTCCGGGTCGGTTCGAAACGCTCGAAGAATTGCGCGCGCTGGTGGTGGCCCACCGCAACGGCCGCTCCATATACCTGCACCAACTTGCGGTGGTGGAAGACACCCACGAGCAAATCTCACGGATTGTGCGCATCAACGGCAAGCCCGGTGTGCGTTTGGCGGTACGCAAGCAGTCCGGCAGCAACACCGTGCAGGTGGCCGACGCGGTGCTGGCGGAAGTCGCCCGCATCAACCGGGACTTCCCGCAGCTCGAGTTGTTGCCAATCATCGACTCTGGCAAGTACATCCGCCGCTCCATCGACAACCTCAACCGCTCCATTCTGTATGGCGGCGGCCTGGCCGTGTTCGTGCTGCTGTTTTTCCTGCGTGACTGGCGCAGCACCTTGGTGGCGGCGACCGCCATCCCCATTTCGGTCGTGGTCACTTTCGCGCTCATTTATTTTGGTGGTTTCTCCCTCAACCTCATGACACTCGGGGGGCTGGCATTGGGGGTGGGCATGATGGTCGACAACGCCATTGTGGTGCTCGAAAACATCCGCAGGGTGCGCGAGGAAGGTGATGCCAGCACCGCCGCTGAAGCGGCGGTGCTCGGGACCCAGCAGGTGTCGGCGGCGGTCATCGCCAGCACCCTCACCACCCTGGCGGTGTTCTTGCCCATGGTGTTCATGGAAGGGGTCACCGGACAGATGTTCCGCCAGTTGGCTGCTGTGGTGGCTTTCGCCCTGTTCGCGTCCCTGGTGGTGGCCATCAGCCTTGTGCCCATGCTGGCCAGCCGGCTGCTGGGCTCGAAAACCCTTGTTGAACCGCAAGGTGGCTGGAAAGCCCGCAGCCGGGGTTTGGTGAGCTGGTTGGAGGCGCGCTATCAAGCGGGGCTGCGCCTGGCGTTCGCGCGTTGGGGCCGGGCCTTGGGGATCACCTTCCTGCTGTTTTTTGCTGCCCTTGCCTTGGTGCCTCAGGTGGGCGGAGAGTTCATGCCTGCGACCGATGAGGGCGAGGTGCGCGTCACCTTCGAGATGGGGCCAGGCACCCGGATCGATGTGATCGACACGCAGGTGCAGCGCATCGAGGCATTGGTGCGGGAAAAGGTGCCAGAGCTTGAAGGGATGGTGGTTAGCATCGGTGCTTCGTCCTTTCGTCCCGGCGCCGGGGCCACCGGTGAAGTTCGCGCGTCGCTGGTGCCGGCGAGCCAACGGGGCCGCTCCAGCCAGGAAGTGGCCGATGCGCTGCGGGTCGCGCTGCAGGAGATTCCCGGCGGGCGCCTGCGGGTGCGGCCGGGGCAGGGGATGTTCCTGATGGGCACCGGGGGCGGCGGAGATCGGTTCGCCATCGAGATTCGCGGGTATGAGCTTGAAGTGCTCGACGAGCTTGCCGCCGCAGTGCAACAGGCGGTCATGCAGGTGCCTGGCATCACTGACTTGAACCTCAGCCGTGAGACCGGGGTGCCGGAGCGGTTGCTGCGCATCGACCGCCAGCGTGCGGCCGACCTGGGCGTGACGCCAGCACAGATCGCGCGGACCCTTCAGACGGCAGTGGCGGGAAGCAGCGCTGGGGACTTTCGCACCGGAGGAGATGAGTTCCGCATTCTGGTGCAGCTGGCCGGCGCCCGCCAAGTCTCGCCCCAGGAGCTGTTGGCGTTGACCCTCACCACCGCCGATGGGCGCCAGGTGACCCTTGGCTCAGTGGCGGACTTCGAACTCGCCCGCGGGCCGATGCAGATCGAGCGAGAGGACCAGCAGCGCCTGGTGCGGATCACCGGTGACTATTCGGACCGCGACCTCATCTCGGTTGCACAAGACGCCCAGGCGGCCATTGATGGCATTCCCGTACCGCGCAACTACGACATCAGCCTCGGAGGGGACTACGAAGAGCAGCAGGAAGCCAGCGGTGAAATCGGTGTCAGCCTGCTGCTCGCCCTGGGCCTGGTGTACATGGTGATGGCGAGTCTGTATGAATCCTTGCGCAACCCCCTGGTGGTCATGCTCAGCGTACCGCTGGCGATCATTGGCGTGGTGCTGGCCCTGTACCTGACCGGCTCCACCTTCAATGTGCAGTCCGGCATCGGGGTGATCATGCTCATCGGGATTGTGGTCAACAACGCCATTCTCATCGTCGACCAAGCCAACCGCCTGTACCGCGACCGGGGGCTTGATGCCCGCAGTGCTGTGCAGGAGGCGGGCCGGCGCCGGCTGCGCCCGATTCTGATGACGACCCTCACCACGGTGCTGGGCCTGCTGCCGCTGGCCCTCGGCATCGGCGAGGGTGCCGAGGCACAAGCGCCCATGGCGCGGGCGGTGATCGGCGGCTTGTTGAGTTCAACCCTGGTGACTTTGGTGGTCATCCCGCTGGCCTTCGCGGTGGTGCACCGCCGTCCGGCCCGCACCGGCGCGGAGGTGGGATGAAGCCACGCGTGCATTGGGGCGTGCTGAAGCTGCTGGGGTTCGTTGGGTTGCTGGGCACCGCATTGCAGGCGCAGCCAGCTGCACCTGCGGACCCGCGTCTGCAGTTGCCCGGCGCAGCGTTGGCTGCTGTGGATGAGACGGGCCCGCTTGACCTTTCTGTCGAGGCCGCCGTGCTGAGTGCACTCAGCTACAACCGTGCGTTGCTGGTGGAGCAATTCGCCCCGCCCATCGCCGGCACCTTTGCAGCCCTGGAGCGGGCGGCCTTTGACCCGGTGTTGTTCGCCGAATACAACTTTGCCGAAAGCGAAGCACGCCAGCTTTCCACCGCTGTCGGGGTGGACTTCCAGGTGCGCAGCGACCAGCGCGACGTTGCTGTGGGGGTGCGCCAGCAGATCTCCACCGGCACCGAGGTGGAGCTGGCGGCCTCCCAACAACGCAGCGACTCGGACCGGACACCTGAGCAATCCCAAGTGCGCCTTGGCTTGTCCGTGACCCAGGCGCTGCTGCAGGGTGCCTCGCGCCGCGCCAACCTGGTAAGCCTGCGTCAGGCCGAGTTGGATGTGGACATCTCTCACTACCAGCTGCGGGGCTTCGTGGCGCAGCTGGTGGCCGATGTCGAGCACAGCTATTGGAACTATGTGCTGGCCCGCAGGCAGCTCGACATTTTTTTGAGTTCGCTCGAAATCGCCGACCGGCAACTGGCGGAAACACGCCAGCGCATCGCGGTCGGCGCTTTGCCCGAGACCGAGCAGCTCGCGGTGGAAGCCGAAGCCGCAGCGCGCCGCCAAGAGCTGATCGATGCACGTGCCACCCTTGCGCGCGAACGCGTGCGGCTGTTGCGGTTGATCAACATGGATGCGCATGGCGGTCGCAGCCGGGAAATCTTGCCCATTGTGGGGCCGCTCGATGCCCTGGTGCCGCTTGAGCCGGTCGAGGCCCACATCGAACTGGCGCGCAGGCTGCGGGCCGAGATCAATGAAGCCCGGTTGCGTTGGCGCCGAGGCGACCTGGATGTGATCCGCACCCGCAATGGCCTACTGCCCGTGCTCGACTTCTTCATTGTCCTTGGCAAAAGTGGCTTTGCAAGCAGCTTTTCCGATGCTGCAGATGATCTGGATGGCGACAGCTTTGACCTTCAGGCCGGGCTGCGCTTTGAGTACCCATT
>DHQM01000193.1 GCA_002408105.1 Gammaproteobacteria bacterium UBA5338
GCCATGCAGGCCTGCATGGACGGCTATGAGGTGGTTTCGCCGTATATCGACGGCATCAACACCGGCACCCTGGCCGGCATTGATGCGAGCCTGCTGGGAGAAACCGATCTGCTGGTGACCACCACTGGCAATGTGGATGTATGCGATCGCCACATGCTCAAATGCCTCAAGAACGGCGCGGTGGTCTGCAACATCGGCCACTTCGACAACGAAATCGACACCGCCTACATGCGCGACCATTGGGAGTGGCAAGAGGTCAAACCCCAGGTTCACAAGGTCTACCGAGACCGAGCTGCAGACGACTACCTGATTCTGCTTTCCGAAGGCCGCCTGGTGAACCTCGGCAACGCCACCGGCCACCCTTCGCGCATCATGGATGGCTCATTCGCCAACCAGGTGCTGGCGCAGATGCACCTGTACGCACAGCGGTTCGCCGACCTTCCCGATGCAGAGAAGGCCACGCAACTGCGCGTATCGGTGTTGCCGAAGAAGCTGGACGAAGAGGTGGCCGCGGCAATGGTCGCGGGTTTCGGCGGGGTGATCACCCAACTGACCGACCAGCAGGCCGATTACATTGATGTGGCCGTCGATGGGCCGTTTAAACCCATGGACTACAAATACTGACATGGCGGACGGAAAACCCTGCCTCAGCTTCGAGTTCTTTCCACCCAAAACCCCCGTTGGTCACCAGAAGCTGCTGGACGCGGCGGACCACTTGGCCAGCTATCGGCCCGAGTTCTTCTCGGTGACCTATGGCGCGGGTGGATCCACCCGCGACGGCACCCTGAACACCGTGCTGGCGCTGCGGGAGCTGGGCCATGAGGTCGCACCGCACCTGTCGTTTTCCGGCAACGACAGGGACGAAGTGCACGAATTGCTGCAACGTTACCGGCAGGCCGGCATTCGCCGCGTGGTGGCCCTTCGCGGAGACGCACCCTCCGGCATGGGCGCGGCGCAGCGGCTGTATGCCCGCGACCTGGTCGCGTTCATCCGCGCCGAATTTGGCACCGCGTTCAGCTTGGAAGTCGCGGCCTACCCCGAAGTCCACCCCGAGTCGAAGAGCGCCGAAACCGAACTGCGCCATTTCGCTGAAAAAGTCGCCGCCGGAGCGGACGGGGCCATCACCCAGTACTTTTTCAGCCCCGACGCCTATTTTCGTTTTCTGGACGAATGCGAACGCCAGGGTGTTGGGGTTCCCATCGTGCCGGGCATCATGCCCATCACCAACCATGAACGCCTCGTGCGGTTTTCCGATGCCTGCGGTGCAGAAATTCCCCGTTGGATCCGCAAACGACTAGAAACCTTCGGGGACGACACCAATGGCTTGATCGAATTCGGTGCGGAAGTGGTCACACGCCTGTGTGAACAGCTGCTTGCCGGCGGTGCCCCGGGCCTTCACTTCTACACCCTCAACCAGTCTGAGCCCAGCGCGCGACTGTGCAATGCGCTGGGGTTCGGGCACTGAGCGCTCGCCACAGGCAACACAAGGGTCAACCACAACGCAATGAGCCAAAACCGCCACTGGATCGAACGCGACCTGAAGGTGCTTTGGCACCCCTGCACGCAAATGAAAGACCACGAGTTTCTGCCCCTGATCCCGATCCGGCGGGGGCAAGGCGCATGGCTCGAAGACTTTGACGGCAACCGCTACCTGGACGCCGTCAGTTCTTGGTGGGTCAATCTGTTTGGCCACAGCCACCCCGACATCAATGCAGCCATTCGAGACCAGCTTGAACACCTTGAACATGTGATTCTGGCCGGCTTCAGTCACCAGCCTGTGGTCGAGCTTTCGGAGCGCCTGGTGGCGGTCACACCCCCAGGGCTTGACCGCTGTTTTTACGCCGACAACGGCTCTTCAGCGGTCGAAATCGCGTTGAAAATGAGCTTCCACTACTGGCGCAACGTTGGCCGGAGCGCAAAAACCAAGTTCATCACACTCGAGAACAGCTACCACGGCGAAACCCTGGCCGCCCTGGCGGTCGGCGACGTTGCCCTCTACAAGGAAACCTACGAGCCACTGCTGATGGACGTGGTCACGGTGCCGAGCCCAGACTGCTTCCATCGCGCCGAGGGCGACAGTTGGGAGAACCACAGCCGCCGCATGTTCGCCCACATGGAGGCCGCACTCGCGGAGCACGCCGATGAGGCCTGCGCCGTCATCGTCGAGCCCCTGATTCAGTGCGCCGGCAACATGCGGATGTACCATCCGATCTACCTCGAACTGTTGCGCGAAGCCTGCGACCGCCACGGCGTGCACCTGATTGCCGATGAGATCGCCGTCGGCTTCGGACGCACCGGCACCCTGTTCGCCTGCGAACAGGCCGGGATCACGCCGGATTTCATGTGTCTGTCGAAAGGGCTGACCGCAGGCTACCTGCCGCTCTCCGTGGTCCTCACCCGGGAGGGCATCTATGAAGCCTTCTATGACGACTACAGCACCATGAAGGCCTTCCTGCACTCCCATAGCTTTACCGGCAACCCGCTCTGCTGCCGGGCTGCCCTGGCCACCCTCGACCTGTTTGAGCGCGAGCCAGTGCTCGAGCGGAACCGGCACCTGGCAGGCGTCATGGCGCGGATCGGCGACAGCGTGCGGGACCATCCGCAGATTGGCGACGTGCGCCAACACGGCATGGTGCTGGCCGTCGAGATGGTGCAGGACAAGACCACCAAGCGCCCCTACCCTTGGCAGGAGCGCCGCGGCATCCAGGTGTACCAGCATGCGCTGACTCGACAGGCACTGCTGCGCCCGCTCGGCAACG
>DHQM01000144.1:0-12173 GCA_002408105.1 Gammaproteobacteria bacterium UBA5338
CGATCTGCCGGCCGGTCGCCGGCATGATCTGCAGCAAGCCGCGGGCACCGGCTCCGGACCGGGCAAAAGGATCGAAAGCGCTTTCCCGGCGGGCCAATGACATCAGGATCTCGCGCGGCAACCCCCGTGCGGTGGCGGCACTGCTGATCGCTTCATCGTAGGCGACCGGAAAGCGGCGGCCCACATCGTCCCAGCGGCGTGCCTGGGAGGCGGTCAGCACCGCGACCCGATGCCACCCCAGTTCGCTGGCCAGGACGATAGCGGCATCCATGGTGGCGTCGTCTGCCGCCCGCAAGCCGTGCCACCATTCCCGGTTGGCGGCGGTGATGCGGTCCAGGTGGCGCAGCTCCTTGGCACGGGTAACGAAACCGGTCGCCCGGAGGGCGGCGAGCAACTCGGGGATCGGTTCCAACGGGCGGTGCTTGAAGCTGTAGGGCAGCCCAACCCGGTCGGCGGATAGGAACCCGTAGTAATCCCGCTCGCGGGCCAGTTCACGGAAAGCCAGTTCCGCTTCACGTACGTTGTCCTGCGCCTCCCAGGCGTGCGCCCGCCAATAACGCCACCGGGTGGATTCGCGATCGGTCTCGGACAGATCGTAATACCAAGCCGGCAGGTGGTGGAGTTGACCGACGCGAACCGCCCAGCGCATTCGTGCCTCGCGGGTGGACTCATCCAGCATGGCCGCAGGTGTTTCGTGCAGCAGGACATTGGTTCCGGGCAGATCCCGATACGCGTAGCGGCTGACGATAGCGCTCGTCACGGCCAGACGCTGCGACTCGGTAAAGGAAACTCGAGGGTCTATTTCGCGGAATGCGGTGAGTGCGGCGGGGGGGTCATTCGCCGCGAGGCGCTGCAGCCCATGGGCGATGGCTTGGGGCGTCGCGCTACGCAGCAACTCCTCCCGCTGGCTGCATTCGCGCAGCAGGCTGGGATTGTGGTAAAGCCGTATCCATTGTTCGGCACTATCCTGTTGTGGGGGAGGGAGAAATCGCTTCAGATAACGGACGAGTTGCCACTCGCCGGCGGCCATGGCAAGTTGCGTCCTCGCCTCGGCATCGTCGGGGTGAAATGCGTCCGATGCCAACCAAACCTCGAATAACGCGTCGCACGCCTTGGGTTGGGATGCCCCATGAATCCACAGGGTCCGGGCGCCTGCAAGGGCCGCTACCCGGTCTCCCGTCAGCCATTGCGCGTAGTGGTAATGGCACTGCCGCGAGATGTTTCCGGAGGGTTGATAGGCCTCCAGGTACCGCGGCCAAAACCCGCGTCCGGCCAGATCGTCCAGCCAGAGACCTCGCAGCTGTTCCGCGAGGGGTGAGTCCCGGTACTGCTCGATAAAGTCTTCTATCTCGCCGTAGCTGGCAGGGCCGATGCCGCTGCTCAGACGCTTGTAGAGCAGGTAAGGGTAAAGGGGGTAGGTGGTGAGTTGTGCAGCAAGGGACCGGTAGCCGGTCAGATCACCGCGCCGAAAAGCTTGTTCGGCCTGCAGAAAGAGTGTTCGCTGAGATCTCCAGGGGTCATCGTCCGCCGTGGCGAGGGGGCTTGCAACGACGGCCCACAGAGTGCAGAAGAGTATCGCAACCAGGCGCGAGGGCGATGTGGTCATATTGATCCGCGCGCAGGCGGCATAGAAAAACCCCTCGACGAGTATTTCATCTCCGAGGGGCGGTTCAGAGGCATCGGGAAGGTTATACGAGAACGGCGCGGTCGTGGAACTGTCGCGGCATGTAGTGACCGCTGCCGTATGGGGCCACGCCGCTGCTGTCGTAAAAAAACGGTGATCACCGGATGCGCGATGTTCGTCAAAGCGGCGGCATCAGCCCGATATAGCTCGTGCTGCCGGCGGCAGGACGAATGCGAACAGCACGGTAACCGCGCGCCGGGGGCCAGCGCCCATCCCTTAGCCAAGCCACGGCAACAGCGCCATCGCGGACGTTGGCAAGGCGTTGAGCCTGGAGACGATGATCGTTCTAGCGTCAGGTTTTGGCGCCTGCCGCTGAAGGTCGCACTACCGTTTCCAGGACTTGGGTACTCGAAGCGCCGGTGCCGGAGAACCCGGTTTGTCCCGCTACCAGGCGTGGGGAGACGGTTTGACGATCGTAAAGTAGAAACCCTGTCCGTTCGTATCTCCGTTATCCGCGGTCTTGTCGGGGCTTCATAGGCAGGGTTCGAGAAAGCGCGGATTCAAGTCCCGGTCATAGTAGGAGAGCGCTTTTTTCAGGTTGGATTCCGTCCACACCACCGGTTCGAAGTCGGGGTGCGGGTCGGTGATTCGACCACCGCTACACAACTCGAGGCGTACACCGAAGGGATCGTAGAAGTGTAGGGAGAACGTTTTTCCGTATGACTGACGCGTAGGGCCGTATTGATCGATATCGATGCGGTCGTTGCGCAGATACTGACCATCGATAAGGATGTCGTTCGCGTCTTCCTTGGTGAACGCGATCTGGTGCAGGCGTCCTGCCTCGCCAGGGTAGATCGCCAGTTCCTGCCCCCCGACATCCTTGGTCATGCGGAACAGGAGCGCCGACAACAATTGTCGACCGTTATCGGACACGATCTTTTCCGATACGTAGAACCCCAGGTGCTGAGTCAGGAAATCGACCGTTTGCTTCGGGTTGGGCACGGTGATTCCGACGTGATTCAGAAATAGCGGGGCAGGGGTGGCCCGCAGTTCTTTCGGCACCACCCAGTCGGGCGAATCGAAGCCTGTGGCATAACCGATTTGTTCCATGTGTTCAAACAGCCGCAGGGTCTGGCCGCCGGGAATTTCAAAGCTGATGGAGCGGCCAAGACCTTTCAGCGGCTTGCCAGCGGGCGACGTCTTTACCTTCAACCCCGCGGCTCGCAGCTTCTTGGTGAAGTCGGAGATGTCAGCCTGGTCCCGGACCTGGAACCCGATTTCAATGAGGCCGTTATCCGCCGTTTCGTCGATTACCAGACTGTGCTGGTAGGCCTCGTGCCAACAGCGGAAATAAGTCCGTTCTGCTTCGACGATACTCTCCAGCATCCCGAGGATTCCGCGATAGAAGCCGCGTGCTCGCACCAGGGCTCGGTCATTCAAACCGATCCGTACATACCCCAGCCGAATAATGCCGCGATGCTTGAGTCCCAATGGCCTCCCCTCCTGGTTTGTTTGATTTGTCGCCTGTCGGTTCTGACTGTTCTGCCCGCGGGGTTCGCCGCGGATATCTTTCGAGCGCTTCAGGTCACCGTTTCAAAAAATGATTGAGGCACATTGCTCTCGTAATAGAAACCGCCGCGGGGAAACTCCTCCAGTTGCCAGACGATCGGGTCGATCTCATTCGGCATGCCCGGGGCGAGATAAGCGCCATTAAAAAACTCGTTTCGGTTGCCGGAGGGGTCATGAAAATAGATGGTGGTTACCCCAGCGACGCCGTGGCGGGTAATTCCATACTCAAGGGCAGGGGTATCGGTTTCCTTGAGGATATCGACTCCCTCGATCACCTCGCCGCGCGATTCCATACCGAAAGCCATGTGGTGAAAGCTGCCGTCCGGACCGGGTCCCAGCGCCAAGTCGTGCATGGTATGGCCGCAGGACATGAAGGCCGCGATGATGCCGCCGGTCGGATCCACCACCTTCTCTGTCAGACTGAAGTCGAGCACCTCGGTGAGAAAGCGCACGGTAGGTTCTCGATCCTCGCAGGAGAGAAGCGTGTGGTCCAGATGAGTCACCTTCCCACCGAGTTTCTCCTGGCGTGGCACCGGGTCGGGGTTTTCCATTCCGGTCAGATAGCCGATTTTTTCCGCTTCATAGAACAGCACCATGTCGTGCTTCGACGGCAGGGTGATACGCACGCCGCGCCCCTGGCCCTTGATTTGGCCAGCCTTAACCTCTTTAACGGCAAGGCCGTGGTCGCGCGCCGCTTTGGCGGCTTCGTCGAGGTCGCCCCGATCGTTCACCTTGAAACCGACGTGATCGAGCCCGGCATTCTTACGCTGGTTGATGATCACGCAGTGGTGATCCTGGTTGTCGGCACCCTGAAAGTAGGCCGTGGTTTTCGTGCGATCGACCAGGCGCAGGCCGACCACCTCGGTATAGTGGCGCACGCTCGCGTCGATATCCTGCACGTTCAAGCTGGCATAACTGAATCGGGAAATTGCCATGGAGTGCTCCTCCTGAAGTGGCGGTTCGCCTTGGTGACGACCTCCGGTACATCAATGCTTGGCGGGTTATCGTGCTGGTAGGGTTGTCCCGCCGAGGCTTATCTTAGATCAGGAACCTTTCGCCAGACGGGAAACTCACGCGGATTCGCGCAGCAACTCTGACATCGGCTTGATTCGGGTCAATGTCCAGGACGCCAGGGGTTCGATGGTGGCGGGTCCCTGAGGGATCGCACGACACAACAACACACATTCCTTACGTCCCGTGCTTGGATGGGTTTGTGCTTTATCCGTCACCGGGCCGGCATGACGGATTTCGCCGCGCACCACCAGGGCACGGCAGGCACCACAGCCGCCACGCTCACAGGCGGCCTGCAAAACTATGCCCGCGGTCCGGGCAGCTTCCAACACGGTGGTGTGATCACTACAAAGAAAAGCGACGGTTTTTTTTGTGGCGGGGTCGCGCAGGACGATTCGCCACTGCTTCCCGTTCATGCCGCCGTTTCTGTCTCGGCGACGGCCTTGCGCAGACTGTCCACGCCGGCGCTGCCTTTACCCGCCTCGGCTGCGATCGTCGCCAAAGCTGTTTCACCTGCTGCGGCAACGTCGCCGCCGCGCTCCGCAAGCGTATTCAGCAGCGGCAGACCCTCGTCGAGGAAGATCCACAGGTCGGTCAATGCTTTGTCTCGCACGTGACCGTACCCCTTGATCACCCGTGCAGCTTCGGCGGCCAGAGTCCCTAAGACCACCGATTGACCTGCCCACCGTTTCACGGCTGACTCCCACCGATCGATGAGAATCAGCTCCTGCTGGTGGCGGTATGAGCTGAGGCGAAAGCGGCGCATGCCAGCGGTCATCCGCATGGTGTAGTAACCCCACACGCGCGAGGTCGCCACGCGCATCGGTATCGAGATGCTGTCGAAGTCTGCTCGCCAGCGGTGCCCCAGGCTGCGCACGAGTTGTGCCATGGGAACCGGCAACATACCGTAAAGCTGAGGTGGGTCGGGTGCCAGGAAATCCTCAACGAGATAGGCATCTCCCGGTTTGACGCCATGTTCTTTGCGGATCTGCGCGAAGCGCGACTTGCGGGTTTTTAATTGCGCAACGCGCGGGCCGTCTTCGTAGGTCAGCCACTCGGCCAGCCAGCGGGCATAGGCTGACGTGAGTGGAATGGTGTCGGTAGGGTCAGCCGCGCCGGGCGCCTGTTGCTCCACGGCATGCATGGCCACCACCCGGTCGATATACGAACGGGCATAGGCCGGGTGCTGGAAGTCAATCAGACGATAAAGCGCTTCGGCTAGCGTGCGGTTCAACGCGGTTGGGAGTCGCGACTGCGCCTCGTTCAACAGGCTGCGGTACTCGCCAGCCTGCCGTGGGGAAAGCTTCTCTTGCCGGTCGGCAGCGATCTGCTCCCAATCTAGAATCGGCGTTTCCCGGAACTGGGAACGGGGCAGGCTGCCGTTTTTCATCCCCTGGTAGCCCAGGTTGAACGCCTTGATGTTGTCGGCTACGCTGACCTCGGACTCGCGGATGGCGCGTTCGAACGGTTCCGCCGGCAGATTGAATGACTTGCTGGCGACGGTTGCGCCCAGCAGGGCGGCATTACTCGACAGGTGCGACAGGCCGGCTTCCACCACCAGATCCTGGGCGTGGAACAGGTAACTGTCGGATGCCAGTTCTTCCGCCGCCCGCTTGATGACGCCGGTCGGGTAGATACCGCCTTCCGCGGGCATCTTCTCCAGGGTGCCGAGATAGCGGTAGGTGTTGGCCACGATGGTGCAGCCTTCCCGGGCGAATCCGCCTTGCAGAATGCGGCCGAGTTCCAGGAACTCCTGGCTCAGCACCAGATCGACATCTCCGGGTACCGCATAGGAAGAGAACAGTGGTGCGATCTGCGCTTCCGCAGCGGCCTCGACGTAATAGATCACCGAGCCGGCGCGTTGCGACAGACCCAGCAGGCCGATGGATTGCGCGTTCCAGCCGGCGTGCAGCAGGCCGCGAATAAACCAGTCGCACAGCAGGCCGCCGCCCTGGCCGCCGACGGTGCCGATCAGCACCCGGACGCTGCGATTCGTCTGCGTCACTTCAATTTCCCTCCCCGGAAACGTTTTCCCACTCGCCTGAATCAGGCGGTTCCGATGGCGCGGCCCGGGATCAGCAGATCCGTCATGCGGTGCCAGAGCTTCTCGAACCAGGACTGGTTCTTGGTGACCGTCACCTTATGAAACGAGGGACAGAGCTTGGCGGCATGCGCAATCTCCCCACATACGCCGCAGCCGACACAGGTGGTGTCGATCTTCGCTACCGGTGCGCTTTTCAGGGTGTTCGGCCCCTCTTCCAGGGTCAGCGATGGACAGCCGTTGACGCGCATGCAGGCGTGATCGCCGACGCAGACTTCGTCGTCCACTCCCAACCGTTCGATCTCGACTCGTTCTCCGGCGGCCAGCGCTTTGGCCCGGGCCGGGCGGACGCTGCGCTGGCGCTGCAACTGGCACTCCGCTCGCTGGTCTCTGCACTGCAAATGCAGGGCAAACTCATCATTGCCCCCGGGGTTGAAAGTGCGGCAGTGATGCCGGTGCTGTGGCAGCTGGGCATCAACTTCATTCAAGGCCCCTACCTGCAGGCCCCGTCGACTGACATGCAGTTCGACTTCGAACTCGACAACGACAGCGCCGACTGAGCGGGCCCCAAGCTCAGCCCTGGCGCCACAACTTCTCTGTGTCGCGGTCGCGCACACCGATCAGATACAGGATGCCATCCAAACCCAAGGTGGAGATTGCGTGCTTGGCCGACTCCTGTACCAGCGGCTTGGCTCGGAAAGCAATTCCAAGGCCCGCCAAATCCAGCATCGGCAGGTCATTGGCGCCGTCTCCGACCGCGATCACCTGCTCCAGGGACAGCCCCTCGGACGCGGCAATTTCACGCAGCAGATCGGCCTTGCGGGCACCATCGACCACCGGCGGAATCACCCGCCCTGTGACCCGACCGTCTTCGATTTCCAGCACGTTCGCGAACATGTGGTCAATCCCAAGCCGCTCCTGGAGGTGGCGCCCGAAGTAGTCGAATCCGCCCGACAGGATTGCGGTCTTGTAGCCCAGCCGCTTCAGAGCGTCCACCAGGCGTTCGGCCCCCTCCGTCAGCGGCAACTGCTGAGCAACCTCGCCTAGGGTGCTGGCCGGAAGGCCCGCGAGCTTGTGTACCCGCTGTGTCAGGCTTTCCCGAAAATCGATCTCGCCTCGCATTGCACGCTCGGTGATCGCCGCAACCTCCTCACCGACACCCGCCCGCTTCGCAAGCTCATCAATCACTTCCGCTTCGATTAGGGTCGAATCCATGTCGAACACCACCAAGCGCCGGTTGCGCCGAAACAGGTTGTCTTCCTGAAACGCGATGTCCACGCTCAGGCGGTTCGCAGTGTCGAGAAATTCACCACGCATGAGGGACGCATCCACTGGCTCACCCCGCAACGAGAACTCCACGCACGCCTGGGTTGTGGTCAGATCGGCTCCGAGAGGAATGCGCCCGGAAAGTCGGTTGATTCCATCGATGTTGAGCCCATGGTGGCGGACAATCTGGGTGACTGCGGCGATGTGCTGAGCGCTGACCTTGCGAGCAAGCAGCGTAAGGATGTACCGGGGTTTGCCCTGCGCCTCAACCCAAGCGGCATAGCTGGATTCGGACACTGGAGTGAATCGCACCTGCACACCCAGTTCATAGGCCGAATAGAGCGCATCCTTAATGGCCATTGAAGCTTCGACAGCCTGCGGCAGTTCGATCAGCATTCCGAGGTTCAACCGGTCGTGAATAACGGACTGCCCAATGTCGAGCACTTGCACGTCGTGCTCGGCCAGGGCGCTGGTGAGCGTCGAGGTGATTCCCGGTCCATCAGGACCTGCGATACTCAGCAGTAGCAGCCGTGAATCTGCGCTTGATTCAGTCATTGGGAGTGACCACCTCCATGGCGCTGGCGCGCTGGAATCCACGCGGCAACTTATGACCGCGTCGGGCCCGCTCGCCTCGATAGTGCGCCATGTCACTCGGCTTGAGTGTCAATGACCTACGTCCCGCGGCGATGCGCAGCGAAGCGCCCTCAGGCAGAACCAAGCAGCTGAGCATCGTCTCTTCGCGGCTCTTGGCTCGCGCCGTTGGTATCGACAGCAACTTGTTTCCTTTTCCCTTCGCAAGGCGCGGCACTTGATCGAGCGGGAAAATCAACAGGCGCCCTTCATTGCTCAGACAGGCCAGCAACAGCTCTTCCTCGCTGTCGGGGACGACGACCGGCGGCAGCAGACGAGCAGCCTCGGTGAGGTTGAGTATGGCTTTGCCAGAGCGGTTGCGGCTAAGCAGCTCCTGGAACTTGCAACAGAAACCGTAGCCCGCATCGCTCGACAAAAGGCACTCCCGGTTGTCATCGGCAGCGATCATTTCGACGAAACCAACGCCCGGTGGCGGATTGAGTCGACCAGTCAATGGCTCCCCCAAGCCACGAGCCGAGGGAAGCTCGTTCACGAGGAGTGCATAACTGCGTCCTAGCTCATCCAGTACCGCGATGGATTGATTGGTCTTCACTCGCACGCTGGACAACAAGCCATCGCCCGATCGATAGTTCAAGTTTTCTGGATCCAGGTCATGCCCCTTGCCCGAACGAATCCATCCCTTTTGCGACAGAACCACAGTAACAGGTTCCGATGGAGCCAGCTCTTGCGCATCAAGTGAAACGGCAATCGGGCGTTCCACCAAGCTTGACCGACGTGCGTCGCCGTAGGTGGCAATATCGGCCAGAATCTCCGATCGAAGTTGTTTGGTGAGAAGCCTCGGTTTCTCCAGCAGCTTTTCCAGGTGATCGCGCTCAGCACCCAGTTCTTGCTGTTCCGCCTGAATGCGCACCTCCTCAAGCTTGGCGAGTTGTCGCAGGCGCAACTCGAGAATGGCTTCCGCCTGACGCTCACTGATGCCAAATCGCCCTTGCAGCGCAAGCTTTGGCTGGTCTTCATTGCGGACGATCTCGATCACTTCATCAATGTTGAGAAAAGCAACCAACAACCCATCCAGCACGTGCAGCCGCGATTCGACCTGATCAAGCCGGTGCCGTACACGACGGCGCACCGTTTCACGGCGAAAGCCAAGCCATTCGATTAGCAGGGAGCGCAGGTCCATGACCCTCGGCCGGCCATCGGCACCAATGAGGTTCATGTTTACCCGGTAGCTGCGCTCCAGGTCAGTGGTCGCAAACAGGTGCCCCATCAGGCGGTCCACGTCGACCCGATTCGACCTCGGCACCAGCACGATGCGAATCGGGTGCTCATGGTCCGATTCATCGCGCAGATCAGCGATCCAAGGCAGTTTCTTGGCCTGCATTTGCTCGGCGATGCGCTCAAGCACCTTGGCCCCGGACACTTGGTACGGCAAGGCATTGATCACAACCTCCCCCTGCTCAACCTCGTAGGTCGCCCGCACCTTCAGGATGCCGCGGCCGGTGGCATAGATCTGCTGCAGCTCTGCCTTGGGTGTGACGATTTCGCCGCCGGTGGGGAAATCTGGCGCCGGAACGAATTGCACGAGGTCCGCAACCGGTGCCTCGGGGTGCTCCAGCAGGTGCAGGCACGCAGCGCCGACTTCAGTCAGGTTGTGGGGCGGGATGTCGGTGGACATGCCGACGGCAATGCCGCTGGCACCATTGAGCAGAAGGTTCGGCAGTCGGGCAGGCAGCACTGCGGGTTCGTCCAGGGTGCCGTCGAAATTGGCCACCCAGTCGACCGTCCCAAGCTCCACCTCTTGAAGCAACAGCTGGGCGTATGCGGTGAGCCGCGCTTCGGTGTAGCGCATCGCTGCGAAAGACCGTGGGTCGTCCACGGACCCCCAATTTCCCTGCCCTTCGACCAGAGGGTATCGGTAGGCAAAAGGCTGCGCCATCAGCACCATGGCTTCGTAGCAGGCACTGTCTCCGTGTGGATGGAATTTGCCGATCACGTCGCCGATGGTGCGCGCCGATTTTTTGAATTTTGCACCCGCACGCAGCCCCAACTCACTCATGGCATACACGATGCGCCGCTGCACAGGTTTGAGGCCATCGCCAATGTGCGGCAAAGCACGGTCCAAAATGACATACATCGAGTAGTCAAGGTATGCCCCTTCCGCGTATTGCCTGAGCGGGATTTGCTCGGTTCCGTCGGGAGAAAACCCGGTCACAAACTTCATGGGTCGGTGCTCGTTCTGGTGGTCCCGTGCAGTTCACCTTGTGCGCATGCGGCGCCGCCGACCCACTGCATTGCGAGCCGGTTCAAGGCGCTGCTACAGCTCTGCAAGGGCGCCCTTCTCTTCCAGCCAGCCACGGCGGTCGTTGGCGCGTTTCTTTGCAAGCAACAGGTCAAGGAGGTGTTGGGTCTCCGCTTCACTGTCCATGGTCAGCTGCACCAGCCTGCGCGTGTCAGGTGCCATGGTGGTTTCCCGCAACTGGAGCGGGTTCATTTCGCCAAGGCCCTTGAACCGCTGCACGTTCGGCTTGACCTTCTTCCCTTCTGCGAGCAGCCGCTCCAGAATCGCCTCACGCTCGCTGTCATCGAGCGCATAGTGGATTTCCTTGCCCACGTCGATGCGAAACAGCGGCGGCATGGCAACGTATACGTGCCCCGCCCGCACCAACGCAGCAAAATGCCGAACGAACAAGGCACAGAGCAAGGTGGCAATGTGAAGCCCATCGGAATCTGCGTCCGCCAAAATGCAGAGCTTTCCGTACCGCAGCCCCGACAAGTCCTCACTCCCTGGGTCTACGCCCAAAGCAACAGCAATGTCGTGGATCTCTTGTGAGGCCAGAATCTGGTCGCCGTCGACCTCCCAGGTATTGAGAATCTTGCCCCGCAGTGGCATCACGGCCTGAAATTCGCGGTCGCGCGCCTGCTTTGCCGACCCACCGGCAGAGTCGCCCTCCACCAGAAAGAGCTCGCCGCGCTCGACTTCCTGCGTGGTGCAATCCGCCAGTTTGCCTGGCAGTGCCGGCCCCTGTGAGACCTTCTTCCGAACCACCTGGCGCGCCGCGCGCAAGCGCTTCTGGGCCTGCTGTATGGCCAACTCGGCAATGGCCTCACCCGCCTGGACATGCTGATTCAGCCACAGGCTAAACGCGTCTTTTACGGCCCCAGCCACGAATGTAGCGCACTCGCGCGAGGCCAGCCGCTCTTTGGTTTGTCCGGAGAACTGGGGCTCACGCAGCTTAACGGACAGCACGAAGGCAAGGCGTTCAAACAGGTCCTCCCCGGTAAGGCGCACCCCACGGGGCAGCAGGTTGCGAAACTCGCAGAACTCACGCAGCGCATCGGTCAGACCGGCACGCAAGCCATTGACGTGGGTGCCACCGAGCGGCGTTGGAATCAGGTTGGCGTAGCTCTCGGTGAGCGGGGCGCCGCCATCGGTCACCCACTGGATGGCCCATTCAAGGGCCTCGTTGCCGCCCTCGAAAGCGCCGGTCAGCGGCTGTTCGGGGACCACCGGAATCGACTCCAGTGCCTGGGCAAGGTAATCGGACAACCCGCCCGAGTAGTGCCACTGTTCAGTGGCAACCCCTGGGGCCGAGTAGCGCACCTGCAAGCCGGTGCAAAGCACCGCCTTCGCCCGCAAGAGGTGGCGCAATCGGCCCGCGGCCAGCTTGGTGGAGTCGAAGTAGCGGGCGTCGGGCAGAAAGGTGATGGAGGTGCCCGTGTCGCGCCGCGACACCACGCCCACCTCCTCCAGCGCACCAACGGGAGCCCCGTGCTCAAAGCGCATGCGGTAGCGCTTGCCGTCCCGCTTGACTTCCACTTGGAGCCACTTGGACAGGGCATTGACAACTGAAACCCCAACACCGTGCAGCCCGCCGGAAAAATGGTACTGCTCACCCGAGAATTTTCCGCCTGCATGCAACCGCGTCAGGATCAACTCGACCCCGCTGATGCCCTCTTCTGGGTGCAGGTCCACCGGCATACCCCGGCCATTGTCGGTGACCCGGATGCTGCCATCCAAGGCCACCTCCACGTCCACTTCTGTGGCAAACCCGGCGAGGGCTTCATCGATGC
>DHQM01000144.1:12369-26028 GCA_002408105.1 Gammaproteobacteria bacterium UBA5338
GTTGTCGACCACCTCCTGCACCAGGTGGTTGGGGCGGGTGGTGTCGGTGTACATGCCTGGCCGGCGGCGGACTGGATCCAGCCCGGTCAGAACTTCAATCGACTCAGCGGTGTATTGATTCATGCAATTGAACAGCGAAACGCGCGCAAACGGGGCACGAGGTGGGCGGGCATCGGCCAGTGCCTTCTGCTCAGTAGCCGTCGGCGTCGTAGTGTATCGAAAAATCACCGGACACACGCACCACCTCGGTGTGGTGGCTGCCATCAGGGTAGAGCAGCAGGCGGCGATAGCCTGGCCCCAGCGTATCCAGCGCAAAGCGGTCGCTGTGCGGTGCGAACTGGGCACAGGTCGAGGGGCTTGTCATCAGACGAAAGCCACCGTGGGTGGCACTGAACGCCTGATGGACATGGCCACAGAGGAGCATGCGGACCTGGTCAAAGCGCCCCAAGCACTCCATCAGCGCATCTCCGTTGACAATGCGCTGGGCATCCAGCCAAGGCGTCCCGATCGGGACGGGTGGGTGATGCACGGCCACCAGCGTCGGCAGGTCAGGCTCAGCCTGCAACTGCGCATCAAGCCTTGCCAGCTCAGTCTCTGCCAGCCGCCCTTCCGTGTGCCCAGCCCAATGCGAATTGAGGGTCAGAATGCGCCACCGCCCCAGGGTCAAGTCTACTCGGTTGAGCGCCAAAGTCCCCAAGCGGCGCATCAGTTCAGGGGCATCGTGGTTGCCAGGCAGCCACAGCATCTCAGGGGCCCGGCCTTTTAGGTGGCTGAGCAGCCGATGATAGCTCGGCTCGGTTTCATCCTGGGAAAGGTCGCCGGTCAGGAGCAGCAAGTCAGGCTCGGCGTGCCGGTCGATGTGTTCCAGCACCGCCCGCAGGCTGGCATCGGTTTGCACGCCTGCCAAGCGGCCTTCAAGGTCGGCGAAAAGGTGACAGTCGGTGACCTGTACGACCTCAACGCACCCGCCATCGTCCTTGGCGTGGGTGGGGCGTGCCGGATCAGCGGCCAAGTGCAGCCGGCTCTACAACCTGCCCGTAGCGCAAACAGTGTTTCAGCCACTCACCCAAGAACGCGTTGAGCTGCCATTTTTCGTCGCGGTGGTGCATGTGCAGGTTGCGGTACGGGGGGGTGGGCCAGGGTGGGCGTTGTCCTTGGCAGCGGATCACTTCAGCCATGCGCAGGTCATGGTACAGGCGCACCGAGATGTCGAGCGGGCGCAGCCAATCCGCGATTGCGTCGAGCTGGCGGAGGGCCAGGGTCTCGGTGTAGCGCGCTTGGTCGATCACCCGGATTTCGACCAGTGACCGCTCATCGATCCAGCCGCTTGCCGGAAGTTCCACCTCGACGGGCTGGTCCAGGCCAATGCGGGGCACAAGCCGGCGCAAGCGCAGGTAGTTGGCCTCCGCTTCGCCTTGCTGTGCCTTCAAATTGACTCGGTAGTTGGGTCTCACGCTCCAAACGCCTGTGCCTGCCCCGTTGCGCAGCGCCCTATTATGCCGATGCCCACTGTGCACGCAAACGCGCCTCGTTCAACCGCAACCAAAGCAATGCAATGATGCTGGCAGCGTTGCAAATTGTCCCTTCTGCAAGCCACTGGTTTGCTTGCTCGACCGACACCACCCGCACTCGGATGTCTTCGCCCTCACCATCCACACCATGCACACCACCCACTGCGCTGGTGTCGACACGAGCACAAAACAGCTGCAGCCATTCGTTGGTCCCCCCCGCGCTTGGAAAGTAGCCGTAAAGGGGCTCGATCTGCCCCAGCACAATGCCAGCCTCCTCGGCTGCCTCGCGTCGAGCGGCCACTTCTGGGGCCTCACCTGGCTCGCGCAGCCCGGCGATCATTTCAATCAGCCAGGGTGACTGGGGCCGATCCGATTTCGGCGCAGTGCCTTCAAGGGCTCCCACACGCAACTCCTCGATCAGCACCACTGCATGGCGGTCAGGGTCATAGGGAAGCACCGCCACCGCGGGCTGGCGCATCAGAAGTTCCCGCTCGACCCAAGGGGTCCAGCCACCGGCGAACCGGCGGTGGCGAAGCCGCAAGCGTTCCAGCCGAAAAAAACCCTGGTATAGCGTTTCGCGTTGCTGCAACTCTACATCGGTGTGGGCGAACTGCAGGGGCGCATTACCGTGGTCGGACATAGAGATCCGAGCCTTGGGCGACGAATTCCTCGGCTTTCTCACGCAAGCCAGTCTCCACCGCAACGGGAATGCCTTCCAGGCCGCGCTCGCGCGCGTAATCGCGCACTTCCTGGGTGATTTTCATGGAGCAGAATTTCGGCCCACACATGGAACAGAAATGGGCAACCTTGCCCGACTCCTTCGGCAGTGTTTCATCGTGATATGCCCGCGCCGTGTCGGGATCCAGCGCCAGATTGAACTGGTCTTCCCAGCGAAATTCGAACCGCGCGCGCGATAGGGTATCGTCCCAGAGCTGCACCCCCGGATGCCCCTTGGCAAGGTCACCCGCGTGGGCCGCGATTTTATAGGCGATCAACCCCTGTTTGACATCCTCACGGTTCGGCAACCCCAAGTGTTCCTTGGGCGTGACATAGCACAGCATGGCGCAGCCAAACCAGCCAATCATGGCGGCGCCGATGCCCGATGTGATGTGGTCATACCCAGGCGCAATGTCGGTGGTCAACGGACCGAGGGTGTAGAATGGCGCTTCATCGCAGCACGCCAACTGCTTGTCCATGTTTTCCTTGATCATGTGCATCGGCACATGGCCCGGTCCTTCAATCATGGTTTGCACATCCTGCTGCCAAGCCACCCGGGTGAGCTCTCCGAGCGTCTCAAGCTCAGCGAACTGCGCCGCATCGTTGGCGTCGGCAACGGAGCCCGGCCGCAGCCCATCGCCCAGCGAAAAGCTGACGTCGTACGCTCGCATGATTTCGCAGATTTCTTCGAAATGGGTGTAGAGAAAGCTCTCCTGGTGGTGCGCCAGGCACCACTTCGCCATGATTGAGCCCCCGCGGGAAACGATGCCAGTGACGCGCTTGGCCGTTAAGGGCACGTGGGCCAGGCGCACACCCGCATGGATGGTGAAGTAGTCCACCCCTTGTTCGGCCTGCTCGACCAGGGTGTCTCGAAACAGCGACCATGACAGCTCCTCGGCCTTGCCGTCGACTTTCTCAAGCGCCTGATAAATGGGCACGGTACCAATGGGAACCGGGGAATTGCGCAGTATCCACTCGCGGGTTTCATGGATGTGTTTGCCGGTCGACAAGTCCATCACTGTGTCAGCGCCCCAGCGAATCGCCCATACCAGCTTATCGACTTCCTCTCCGATCGAAGAACCCAACGCCGAATTGCCAATGTTGGCGTTCACCTTGATCAAAAAGTTGCGGCCGATGATGGTCGGCTCAAGCTCGACGTGGTTGATGTTCGCAGGAATGATGGCCCGCCCGCGGGCCACTTCCGCTCGTACGAACTCAGGGGTCACTTCCGTGGGCAGATCGGCTCCAAAGCTGCAGCCGGCGTGCTGGTTCGCCAGCAGCCCGCTGTCGCGCGCCTGTTCTAGGTAGAGGTTTTCACGCAGGGCTACATACTCCATTTCCGGAGTGATGATGCCACGCTTCGCGTAGTGCATCTGGGTCACATTGGCGCCGTCGCGTGCGCGCCTCGGAGGGCGTGTGCTCTGAAATGCCAGGGCGGCCGCTGCAGGGTCCTGACGGCGGCTGCGCCCATGCGCCGAGCTGGGTCCGTCCAAGGGCTCGGTGTCGGAACGGTCCTGGATCCAGGCCTCGCGAACCGGACGCAGCCCAAGGCGCAAATCCACCTCATGGTCCGGGTCGGTGTAGGGTCCGGAGGTGTCGTACACCCGCAGGCGTGGTTGCGCTGCGCCCTCCCCATCCGCGCCCGCGGTCAGCTGTATTTCTCGGTAGGGCACGCGCACGTCTCCCCGTGAACCCGTCCGGTAGCCTTTGCGAGAGGCTGGAAGTGGTCGCCGCACCACTGGGTCGAGGACAACCCGGTCCTGATTTTCGGAGGGAGGCAAGGAATTCATGGCATTCTCGAATTGGACTCTGGAGGGGTGGCGGCAAACCCAAGCCGCCGACACGCCAACGAACGGTGGCGCTGCATCGACCTTGTCACACTGGCGCCCGCCCTGTAAAGCGAACTTTGGTATACTCGCGCACCAAAAATAACCACCGTGCAGCCTCGCCCCACCGCTTCGCACAAGGAAAGCCAATGACCCAGGCCGCCTTTTATCGCCAGTTCATCGTCACCGCTGTCGGCGTGCTCGGATTGCATGGCGCACACGCCGAGAACCTCGCTGACATTTACGCCACCGCGCAGTTGCAAGACCCAACAATCAAAGCCGCGCGCGCCAACTTTGAAGCCCGGCACGAAATCGTATACCAGGCCCGAGGTGTGGTCCTGCCGCAAATTCGTCTGAGCGGCGATGCAACCCGCTCGAAGATCGACAGTGATTCCAGTGACTACGAAGTCACCATCGAGGGCTACAGCTACACCGCCAGCCTTGAGCAAGCGGTGTTCAACCTGCAGGCCTGGTACGGCTATCAGCAGGCCGAAGCCATTGATGCCCAGGCCGCCGCCGAATTGAGTGCTGCAGAACAGGACCTGGTGCTGCGGGTCGCCAGCGCCTACTTCAACGTATTGCGGGCAGCCGCCAATCTCCGTTCTTCCCAGGCTGAGGAGGCCGCCATCAAGCGCCAACTCGAACAAACCGAACAACGGTTTGAGGTTGGGCTGACCGCCATTACCGATGTCCACGAAGCCCAGGCCGCGTATGACCTCACTGTGGTGGTTCGCATCCAGCTCGAAAACCAACTGGAAATCGCGTTCAACGCACTTGAGTCCATCACCGGTGAGCGCTACGAACAGCTGTCTGGCCTCAGCCCCAGCTACCCTGTGGTTCCTGCAGAACCCGCAGCGCGTGAACCCTGGGTGAACGCGGCGCTGGAGAGCAATTTTTCTCTGCTGAGTCTCACCGCAGCGGTGGAGGCCGCCGAGCGAAACGTGTCGGTGCAAAAATCGGTGTACTACCCCACCGTCAGCCTGTTCGCACAATACCAACGGGAATACACCGATGATGCGCCCTCTCTGGTGGTGGGTGGCAACACCTTTCAGCTGCAAAACACCGACCAGGACACAGCGACCATCGGCTTACGACTTGAGGTGCCCCTGTTCTCCGGCGGGCTGAACGCATCCCGGGTTCGCCAGGCCGCCTCCGAATTCGACGCAGCACGCTTCAACCTGGACCGCGTGCGGCTCGACCTGGTCCAACAGACCCGCTCTTTGTTCAGCCTGGTGATGACCGACGTCGAGCGGGTGCGGGCCCGGCGCCAAGCCCTGGTGTCCGCCCAAAGCGCACTGAAGGCGACCGAGGTCGGGTATGAGGTGGGGACCCGCAACGTGGTGGACCTGCTGCAGGCACAACGGGGCCTCTACGGGACCCAGCGGGACCTCGCAAATGCCCGCTACGACTATGTGATCCACATGCTGCAGCTGAAGCAGGCAGCTGGCCGGCTCGGCCCCGACGACGTCGAGGGCCTGAACACCTGGCTGCGTGACGCCGACCCCGTCACCGACCCACCACCCACCTGAGCGAAAGCGGAAGGCGCCGCTGGCCACTCAATCCGGCGGTTGACGGGACTTCTCCAAGGGGTGAATGGCCGCCTCCAACATCTGCATCATGCGACCGGCCGCACCCTGGTTCTCAGCGACCACCGCAAGGCCAGCCGCACCCATTCGAGTCCGCTCGGCAGGATCGTCGAACAGCCGGCGCAGCGTCGCTGCAAGGGCAGCGCCGTCCGCAACCCGAACACTGGCGCCGGCCTGGTCCAGAAGTTCATCGACCCGGGCGAAATTGAACACCCAAGGTCCCCAGAGCACCGGACGGCCACAGGCGGCAGGCTCCAGGGGATTGTGGCCGCCAACGCGCACCAGCGACCCCCCCACAAATGCCAGATCCGCGAGCTGATACCACAGCAGCAACTCCCCCATGCTGTCGCCCAACAGTACTTGGACCCCAGAATCAACCGGCTGGCCTGTGCTTCGCCGCACGGTCTTGAACCCTTCCGCTTCACACAGCTTCATCACCCGATCAAAGCGCTCTGGATGCCGGGGGACCAAAATCAGCAGTGAGTCGGGCCGCTCGGCCAGCACATTGCGATGCGCCGCCAACACCTGGACCTCTTCACCCTCGTGGGTACTGGCTGCCACCCATAGCGGACGCCCGCAGAGCAGCCACTGACTGCGCAACAGCTCGGCCTGCTCAATCACAGCTTCGGGTACGGCGATGTCAAACTTCAGACTCCCAGTCACCTCAAGCCGCGACGGAATGGCACCGAGTCCCAGCAATCGCTCCGCGTCAGCCCTGGACTGCGCCGCAACAGCTGTGGCCCCCTGCAGCAGTGGTTTCACCAAGCCCCGAACCCGGCGGTAGCCTCGCGCCGACTTGTCTGACAGCCGCGCATTCAACACCAATGTCGGTACACGCCGACGGCGAAGACAGGCGTACAAAGCCGGCCAAAGTTCGGTTTCCATAAACACCGCCACTTCGGGGTGCACGCGCCGCAGAAACAGCCAATTGGCAACGAACTGATCATAGGGCAGCAGACGGTGCATCACCCGGCCCCCAAACAGCGTCCGAACCCGTTCTGCTCCGGTCGGCGTGGTGCTGGTGATAAGGACTGGGCGCGGCTCTTCGGCGCGCAGCAGCGCCTCGACGATGGGCACTGCCGCAACGGTTTCGCCGACGGACACTGCGTGAATCCAAACTGGGTTGGCTCCTCGGACTGCAGGACCCAAACCCAAGCGCTGCAGCCAGTCCTCTCGGTACGCAGGGGTACGCCGGCCTCGCCAAAACAGGCGCGCCAGCAGCACGGGAAGCGCTGCCGTCATCAGGGTTTGGTATCCGACAAGCCACAGGCGCTCACCCATTGAGCCGATCACCCTGAAGGGCGCTGTTTCAGCCGGCATTGTCACCACGAATCCGCGTGATCAGCTCTGTCGTCGAGCAGCCGGGAACGAAATCCACCACCACGACTTGACCCCCCGAGCCGCGCACGGAGTCACCGCCAACGATGTCTTCGATACGGTAGTCACCGCCTTTTGCAAGCACATCCGGAAGCAGCCTCCGGATCAGCCGCTCCGGCGTGGGCTCATCAAAGGCCACCACCCAGTCGACAGACGCCAGGCCGGCCAACACCTCCATGCGCTCCTCAAGCGGCATGATGGGCCTATTGGGCCCTTTCAGTCGCTGAACCGAGCGGTCACTGTTGACCGCGACGATCAGACGATCACCGAGCGACCGGGCCGCCTGCAGATAGCGCACGTGACCCGCATGCAGCAGATCGAAACAGCCGTTGGTGAACACCACACGTTCTCCCCGACCCCGAGCGTCTGCCCGAGCCGAGATCACCTCAACCTCCGTGCACACGCCGGCGGCGTCTTCCAGCTGCCCCCCGACTGCACGTTGTAGCTCATCGACCGAGATCGCCGCTGTACCGAGTTTGGCCACCGCAAGACCCGCGGCAAGATTGGCGAGTTGCGCCGCTTGCTTCAAGGGTGCCTGCGCGGCGAGCGATGCCGCCAAAACAGCAACCACCGTATCGCCCGCCCCTGTAACGTCGTACACCTCCTTGGCCTGAGCGGACCAGCGCGTGACCTGCCCTTCGGCGTCCACCAGGGTCATTCCATGTTCACCTCGGGTGATCAGCAGCGCCTGAAGGTCAAGATGCTCAACCAACCGCTGGGCCCGCTCGATCAGTTGATCTTCGGTCTTGCACACACCCACCACGGCCTCGAACTCAGTGCGATTCGGTGTCAACAGGGTGGCCCCACGGTACCGCTGAAAGTCGGCCCCCTTGGGATCGACCACCACAGGAATGCTCACTGCGCGCGCTGCCTGGATCCAGGTCTCGACCTTTGCGAGGGTGCCTTTCAGGTAGTCGGAGATCACCAGCAATTGATGGCCTTGGAGCAAAGACTGCGCAGCTTCAAGGTCATCGCTCAAGCCTTCGAATGGGGTTTCAAAGTCGAGCCGCAGCAGTTGTTGGTGCCGGCTGATCACGCGCAACTTGGTGACGGTTGGCCGGTCATGGATGCGCTCAACCGCTGTTTGCACGGCGGCGCCCTCTAGCAGCCCGATCAGCGTATCGCCGGGTTCGTCCCAGCCGACAAGCCCACGCACTTTGGCGTTTACACCCAAAGCAACGAGGTTCATGGCCACGTTGGCTGCTCCGCCCGGTCGGGCCTCGATGTCGCCCACACGGACGACTGGAACGGGCGCCTCGGGAGACACCCGCTGGGTTTCCCCATGCCAGTAGCGATCCAGCATCAGGTCGCCCACGACCAGCACGGACGTGTCACGAAACCTCGGCAAGGACTCTGTCATTCCGACTCCACCTGTGCTTCACCCCCCTGAATCGCCCTGCCATTTGTACACCGAATGCGACGACTCCTTTATTATACCCGCGCTACGCAGCCCCAATGCCCAGGAGATCCGGCATGCGCGCCCCACTTACCATCGACCTCGATTCGGTCAAAGGCTTCCTCGACCCTCGGGAAGGCGATGCCCTGTATCAACTGGCACGCGAACACTCGACACGGGGTCCATGTCTGGAAATTGGCAGCTACTGCGGTAAGTCAACGCTGTACCTGGCCACCGCCTGCAAAGAAACCGGTGCATTGTTGTATGCGATCGATCACCACCGTGGATCCGAGGAACACCAGGTCGGTGAGGCGTACCACGACCCGGACCTGTACGACACTGGGGCAAAAGCGATGGACAGCTTTCGAGAATTTCGCTGGAATCTGCGCCGGGCAGCGCTCGAGGAGTACGTGGTCCCGATTGTCGCTCAATCCGAAGCTGCGGCTCGACATTGGTGCACCGGGTTGTCACTGGTGTTCATTGACGGGGGGCACAGTGAAGCGGCGGCGCTGGCAGACTACCGGGCCTGGGCACCCCGGGTGATGCCCGGCGGTATCCTCGCCATCCACGACATTTTCTTTGACCCGGAAGAAGGGGGCCAAGCCCCCCGCATGGTGTACGACCTGGCAATTGCCTCCGGCCTATTCGAGCCGCTCCCGATGGTGCACACCTTGGGCATCCTCAGGCGCATCTAACAGCTGCACTTCCGTGAACAGTCGGCTTGCAGGCGTCGCCTGCGCCAGGGCGTCGGCCGCCAGCAAAACCGCGCCGGCCGTCCAGGTCGGCTGCTCCTCCGGCCAAAGCAGGTCCAGATCGAACTGGTACCCCGTCCAATAGACACCACTGTCGCAGCGAAACTCGTGAAGCCAACTGAACAGCTCGCTGGCTCGATGGCGGTCGCCTGCCGCCAACAGCGCCATGGTCAACTCGCAAGACTCAGCAACTGTCACCCAGGGCTCATCCGCGACGCAACGGCACCCAAGGTCCGCTTCGATGAATTCTTGCCATCGACCACGCAGGCGCGTGCGTGCCCCGTCGCCCTGAACCACCCCGGTTAAAATCGGGTAAAACCAATCCATTGAGTACCGAGATTTGCTCTGATCAAAGCGATCCGGTCGCGTGCGCAAGGCCTGACCCAACCGCTCTCTCGCCTGCTTCCACGCTGTTTGTGGTCGGGACAATGCCACTGAAATGTTGTATCCGCACTCCAAGCTCTTGTAGATCGAACTGCAACCCGTGACCAACGCCCGGGGCAAGGGCTGGCCCTCAACGTTGCGGGCCCAATAGACCTCGCCAGTGGTCGCCTGCAGCTCCAGTACATGCCCGATGGCGGAATTCACTGCGGGCCACATGCGCTGCAAGAATTCGAGGTCGCCGGTGATCAAATAATGGTGCCACACCCCGGTCGCAATGTAGGCGACGAAATTGGACTCCTTGCGGCTCTCTGCATCGATGACGGCCTCTCCGGCCTCGTAGCGTGCCCACCAGCTGCCATCGTCCAACTGGTTTGCCGCGAGCCATTCGTATGCCGCCACCGCCTCAGCGTAGCGGCCGGCGATGCTCAACCCCATTGCTGCCTCAACATGGTCCCAGGGATCCAGGTGCCCGCCAATGAACCATGGAATGGAGCCGTCCGACTGCTGCACACCCAGCAAATAGTCAACCGAGGGTGCGAAATAGTCGATCGGCAGTGCGCCACGAGTTAAATACAGCTTGGTCACACCATTATCCTTTGGTGAAATACATCACAGTGCTTTTTCCGATAAGTGGATTCAAGACCTGTTCCAACTTTCGCGTCAAAGCCGGGGCTTTCATCATGTCCCACACCAGCAAACGGTGGTAAGCCTTGACGAGTCGAGAGCACTCCCGACGCCTCCAGAGGGCACATTGCAACCACCAATACGGGCTGTGCAGGGCGTGAGCGCGGTGGCGCGCGGACACCTCGAATCCGTGGTCCTCAATCTCGCGCTGCAGGGCCTTGCCGCAAAAAATGCGCACATGGCCGCCGGGCACCTCGTGGTACGCGTCGCTGAGCGCCCAGCAGAGCCACTCCGGGCCGTAGCTTGGAACACTGACGGCCAGCTTGCCACCGGGGCGCAAAACCCGGTTGAGCTCCGACAGAGCTGCCGCATAATCGGGAATGTGCTCCAGCACTTCGGAACAGACCACCACATCGAAGCAGGCATCGGGGAACGGCAACGACAAGCCGTCTGCCTGCAGCACGGCGGGATATCCAGACCCAGCGTGGGGGGGCGCCGCCTGCATGGCATCTCGAGCGGCGAGCAAGTCCTCAAAACCGAGGTCAACCCCCACAGACACCACTTCTGCATGGGCTGCCGCACCCAGGGTGTGTCGACCCTGTCCGCAGCCGAGGTCCAGCACCCGCTGGCCTGGCATCAGCTGCAGCCTGTCGAACTCAATGGTCTGCATGGGACGACAGCAACCGGTCGTAGTGCGCAGACATCTGCTCGGCGCAAACCTGCCAGCAGAACAGTTCCTCAATGCGCTGCCGACCGCGGCGACCAAGCTCCTCACGAGTCGCGGGATCGGTCAGCAGGCCGGCAATGGCGCCCTGCAAGGCACCGCTGTCCGCGGGTGGCACCAAGACCCCAGCGTCCCCCACCACCTCGGGCAGGGCGCCGCCCGTGGTTGCCACAACAGGCGTGGCGCAGGCCATGGCCTCTCCAGCAGGCAACCCGAAGCCCTCATACAAGGACGGGACCACCGCCACTGTGGCCTGGGCGTACAGCTCGGCCACCGCTTCTGTCGAAAGGCCACTCAGAAACTGGATGCGGTCCTCGATGCCAAGGCGCCGGATCAACCGTTCGGTGTGCCCGCCCACCTTGGGTTTGCCCAGCACCACCAACTCGGTCTGCGGGTGCGCTGCAACCAATCCTGGGATCGCCTGCAACAGGTAGTCCAACCCCTTCAGTGGCGCATCCGCACTCGCGGTTGCCATGATTCGGTATGGAACCCGCTTGACCTCTGGCCGGGGGCGGAACTGGAGGGTATCAATGCCGTTATAGACCAGCCCGATGCGGTCACTCGGGATGGCGAAATCCGCGGCGATGTCACGCCGGGAACACTCGGAAACCGTCACCAGGTGGTCCAGCTTTCGGATCACCGCCTGCTGCATGTCCAAGAATGAATGCCAACGCCGAATCAATGCCCGGTGCCACCAGTGCCGGGCACTGTCGAGCTCGAGCTGGAGGTCGCGGGAAATCGGGTGATGGACCGTAGAAACCACCGGAATGCCCAGCTCCTGCAGCGCCAACACCCCCCAGGACAGGCTCTGGTTGTCGTGCACCAGGTCGTAGTCCCCTCGGCGCTGCTCAAAGTAGCGCACCACCCGCCGGCCGAAGGTTTCCGGTTCGGGAAAGCCGCCCAGCAACTTGTCGATGTATTCTGCCCGATTGATTGGATCACGCAGCGCCGCGAAAGAGGCGCGGGGGAACAAGGTGGTCTGTGAGAAGAGGTCCAGGCTCGGCATCTTGATCAACCTCACCCGGGGATCCAGTTGCGGATAAGGCGGGCCAGAAAGCACATCCACCCGATGACCGGCATCGGTCAGCGCCTTGCTCAAAAACCGGATATAGACGCCCTGGCCACCACAGTAGGGATGACTGCGGTAGCCCAATAAACATATGCGCAGTGGCTTGCGCAGGGATAGGCCAGGTTCCTCAACGAGGGCCGGAACACCTGTCATTCGTTGTCCGCCAGTGTGTTTATCCTTCGGTCTTCTCAGCGGACCCGCACCAGCCATCCGCGCGGTGTGCAAGGAAGTCTGGTCCTTGCCACCGTGGGGCTGCTGCGCAAAGCAGCCGTGCACACTATTCTATGACGCGATTATTTCGCAGACAACACAGGGACTTAACCTGCGGGGTGACCCGGGGAAAGGAGTTACACGGTGGGGTGTGCGACCGATGCGGCACCGGACAGGAATACGCTGGTGAGTTCCCAGGACTCAGCGCTCACATACCGCACCACCTCCGGCAGCACTGCCGGGCGCAAGCCGCTCAGTTTCCAAGCGACTGGATCGATCAATCCCAGATACCCCTCGGAGGTGGCATCCGACACCGAGTCCTGCTCCAGGTGCAGTGCCACACGGTGCGCAATGTGAATGATCGCGCCAGCACCCTGGTGGTCGGGGCAGAGACTGAGCGGCGCGTGCAGGCCGGCGACCGGCTGAACCAACCGAGGAGGCATCGCCCACCGCTCCATCAGCGCGGCGCTCACTGCGGTGAGGGGATAGCCAAGGCGGTTCTGCTCCTGCCGCCAGACCGGTTCGGAGGCGGGCGCAGTCGCGAGCTCAACCGCCAATTGCGGAACGGATTCATAGAGGGCCAGCCAACCCAGGTGATGCAAGAGCCCAGCGGTGAACAGCTGCTCACGCCTCGGGTGGCTGCGCAGGCGGCCCAGCAAACGGGCGGCGAGCGCGCAGTGCACGTTGCGCGCCCAGAACGCATGCAGATCGACCTCAAGGGGCACCGGCCCTCGGTACAGGTTGGCCGCCGATGCGGCGACTGCCAGATGATAGAGTTCGTCAACCCCAATCAAAGTGATGGCTTTGGCGACCGAGTCCACCTCCCCATAGCGGGCAAAGGTTGCGCTGTTGGTGAGGTGCAGCAAACGGGCAGTGAGGGCCGCGTCACAGGCAATCAACTGAGCAAAATCGCGTGCCGAGGCACGCTCATCTTCCAGCAGAGCCTGAAGCTGCAGGCAAACCTCAGGCAAGGCAATCAGATGTTCGACCTGTTCCGCGAGCGTTCGAGGGTCAAATTGCGGGTCAGAGCAAGCGGAGCTTAAAGTCATCAATGGCCTCGAACTGATCGTTACTTGTTCAAGCTTAGACCGCTTCAACCAGCCAACAACTCACCATGGAGAAGAATTTGATGGACCTCGAAGTCCGCGGCAAAACCGCATTGATCACCGGCAGCGATCGAGGAACTGGCCGAGCGATTGCTCAGCGGTTTACGGAGGCCGGTGTTCGGGTGGTCCTGCACGGCAACGAACGTCTACCCGAACCGCTGCCCGGGGCATGCGACTGCGTCCAGGGTGACCTGTGCAGTGACGACGGCGCCGCGGCAGTCGTCGAGCAGGTGCGGGAACGGGTCGGTGATGTGGACATACTGGTCAACAACCTGGGGGCAGCCGTGCGCGGCGACTGGACCCACTTCGACCTCGAGTCATGGCTCGCAAGTTACGCGCGCAACACCCTGTCCGCGGTGCGCATGGCCCATGCATTA